>CAZNCQ010000007.1:0-72674 GCA_964571275.1 uncultured Myxococcales bacterium | reverse complement strand
CCCAAGATGGAGCTGCGCGCGGAGATCGATCGCGGCGAGGTGGTCCTGGCGCGGCCGGCCCTCGACAAGGATGGACACAAGAAATGGCGCCCGCCGGTCAGCGATCGCCCGACCTTGACCCTGTACGCGCGCACGGGCGACGGCGAGGTGGCCCTGTCCCGCTGGCCAACCACCATCGGTGGCTGGAAGACGATCCAGAAGTCCGACGGCACGATGGCGCTCAAGTACAAGGAGTCCATCACGGGCGACGCCTTGTGGTCCGAGGTCCTGGCCGGGCCGACCTGGCACCCGCCGTCGGGGCTGCCCATCCGCAAGCTGCTCGTCAAACGCGGAGACACCTTCGTGCCGAAGACCGAGATCGTGGGCCCCGGCTACCGCGCGGGCTACGGTCTGGTCGCCATCGTGCACCACCAGATCATGGGTGTGAACGAGCGCGGCGAAAAGCAGCTCCAGGACCTCCTCATCCGGACGCACGGCACACCCGCTTACCGGTCGGTCAAGCGCGGCGAGAGCGCCGGTTGCCACCGGTTGCACAATTACCTGGCCATACGCCTGACGGGCTTCCTGGTGAAGCACCGCGAGAACGTGCGCGACGGCCTCGTGCCCGAGGACTACGTGCGAAAGCTCGAATATCAGGGCCAGCAGGTCGCGCTCGAGAGCGACGCCAAGGGTTACCGTTTCAAGCTGACGCCGCCCGTGCCGGTGACTGTCCTCGACGGCGACGTCCGCGGGGACGCCAAGGCCGTCAAGCACCTGGTGCCGCTCGCCACGGCGCCGTAGCGCAGCAGCGGAGGCCGTGTCGAGCGCTTCGACGAGCGCTTCGTCCATGAGATGGTCCGCCGCCGTGGCCAAGGACATCTACACGGCGAATCCTGACGATGACGCTGAATGCGGACGGAACGCTCACGTACGAGCAAGACACGCTGCTGCAGATCCCCGACCGCGCCGAGCTCTTTCATCACACCGACGAGAACACACTGCGCAAGGTCGGCGAGGCCCCGACCCAACCCGCTCCTGCGCTGAGACGCGCGGAGCGGGGACTGGGTCTGGACGTCTTTCGTTGGACGTCCTTTACTTGATGAACAGAATCTCCTGAAAGGTCGGCAGCGGCCACAGATCGTCGTCGACGACCGCCTCGAGCTCGTCGGCCGCTTCGCGCACCTTGAGCATGGCCGGCAAGACCGAGCCGCTGAAGTGCTTGGCCTCTGCCAGCACGCCATCACTGCCATGATGACTGGTGGCGGACGCCAGACCGGCGAGCCCGGTCTGAAGCTTCGCGATGAGATCCGTCACCTGCTTCAGGACCGTGGTGTCGGCGGCAAATCCCGCGGCCTTCACGGCGGTTGCGCTCTCGGCCAGCTCGCGCTGGTAGTGCATCGCCGCGGGAAGGATCGTCGTCTTGGCGATCTTGGTGGTGAGATTGGCCTCGACGTTCACCGACTTGTTGTAGTGCTCGAGGTAGGTCTCGTAGCGGCTGTGCACCTCGCGCGGCGAGAGGACCTTGTACTTGTCGAACAGCGCGACAACCTCCTTGTGCTGGAGGACCGGTAGCGCATCGACCGCGGTCTTGTAGTTCGGCAAGCCCCGCTTCTCCGCCTCCATGTGCCATTCGGAAGAATATCCGTTGCCGTCGAAGACGACCGCACCGTGGTGTTCGATGATCTCCGCGAGAACCTCCTGAATCGCCGTATTGAGCTTCTTGCCGGTTCCGATCGCGGCCTCGAGCTTGGTCGCGATGCTGTCGCAGGATTCGGCGATGGCGGTATTGAGCGCAACCAGCGGATCGGCGATGGACTGGCTCGATCCCACCGCCCGGAACTCGAACCGATTGCCCGTGAACGCGAACGGGCTCGTGCGGTTTCGGTCTCCTGCGTCGCGCGGCAGCTTCGGCAGCGCGTCCACGCCGATCTCGAGTGTGCCTCCCATCTTCGACGATTTGGCGCCGCCGGTGCGGATCTGCTGGAACACGTCCGACAGCTGTTCGCCGAGGAAGATGGAGATGATCGCCGGCGGCGCCTCGTTGGCGCCCAGACGATGGTCGTTGCTGGCGGTGGCAATCACCGCGCGCAGCAGGCCCGCGTACTTGTGCACCGCCCGGATGACGGCGCCGCAGAACACCAGGAACTGCGCGTTGTCGTGGGGGCTTTCGCCGGGGTCGAGCAGGTTGCCCTGGGTCTGGTTGCCGAACGAGAAATTGACGTGCTTTCCCGAGCCGTTCACGCCGGCGAAGGGCTTCTCGTGCAGCAGGCAGACG
Source organism: uncultured Myxococcales bacterium (assembly GCA_964571275.1). Taxonomy (GTDB): domain Bacteria; phylum Myxococcota_A; class Polyangia; order Fen-1088; family Fen-1088; genus DASRQZ01. The sequence goes on along the minus strand of CAZNCQ010000007.1, from coordinate 70,420 downwards.
AGGCCGTGCTTTTCAGCCACCCGCTTGAGCGTGATCATCACCATCTGCTGGTGATCCGACGCGATGTTCGCGCTCTCGAAAACCGGCGCGACCTCGAACTGTCCGGGCGCCACCTCGTTGTGGCGAGTCTTGACCGGTACGCCCAGCTTGAAGAGCTCCCGATCGCACTCCATCATGAAGGCGATCACCCGCTCGGGGATGACGCCGAAGTAGTGGTCCTCGAACTCCTGTCCCTTCGGGGGACGTGCGCCGAAGAGAGCGCGCCCCGCGTTGAGCAGATCGGGCCGAGCGTAGAAGAAGTGTTTGTCGATGAGGAAGTACTCTTGCTCGGCGCCCGCGTACGAGACGACCATCGCGGGCTTCTCGTGGCCGAAGAGCTTCAGGATGCGCGCGACCTGTGTGTTCAGCGCCTGCCCCGAACGCAGGAGCGGTGTCTTCTTGTCGAGCGCCTCGCCCGTCCACGACACGAAGGCGGTCGGGATGCACAACGTGGTGCCGTTGGTGGTCTCGAGGAGATAGGCGGGACTGGTCACGTCCCAGGCGGTGTAACCCCGGGCCTCGCTCGTGGCCCGGACCCCGCCGTTGGGGAAGCTCGACGCGTCTGATTCGCCCTGCACCAGCGTCTTGCCCGCGAACTCGGTGATCGCGCCGCCCTCTCCATCCGGAGAGAGGAAGCTGTCCTGCTTCGCGGCGCTCAGACCGGTGAGCGGATAGAAGACGTGCGCGTAGTGCGTCGCGCCCTTCGCCAGCGCCCAGGCCTTCATCGCGGCGGCGACCACGTCGGCGACGCGGGGATCGAGCGACGTGCCAGTCTCGATCGTGCGCTTCACCGAACGAAAGACCTCCTTGGGCAACTGGGCCTTCATGGCGGCCAGGCCAAATACATTCGTGCCGAACAGCGACGCCGCGGGACTCTCTTTGTAATCGAGAGGTGCGCCCGTGTACTTGTAGTTTGTCGCCGCCGTGATCGCTTCTCGTCGCGCCCTACTGCCGCTCATGGTTGCCGCTCCTGTCTTGGGTTCGCATTCAGAAGCGTCGTTTGTAGCGCTTTCGGGGGTCGGAACGGAAAGGCTATTCGTCAGCGCCGGCCACTTTTTTAGTCATCGGTGGCGAATGATGAAGATCGCGAGTCCCGGATATTTCAGGCGCGTTTCTGCCACTTTTCTGCCGGAACAGGATCGCCGCTCGCCATTGCAATCCGCTGGATGCTCGTTGCAGATTGAAACGTCGTGATCCCGGGCAAACCGCTTGGCTGAGGCTCAGAGATCGGCCTGCGTCTCGATCGCGCGGCGAAATCGATCCGGGGATCGAAACAGCTCGGGTAGCCGACTCCACGACAACTCTCCCAGGTGACTTGGTTGTCGGCCAAGGGCGCATTGCAGGTAGATCGCCTCGCAAAGGAGCGGCTGCAGATCGAGCTTGCAACGCGCTTCCCAGTCGGCGCTCGTCATCGCGTCACGTCGTGCGCCCGCTTCGAAATCGATCAGGATCGGTTCGAGCGGCGAGGTGCAGATGATGATGTTGTGCAGCTCGGTGTCTCCGTGTGCGAGACCGCCATCGTGAAGCGCCAGTAGCTGAGCCAGCGTCTCCTCGGCCAGTCGCCACAACCCGGCCGCGGTCGCCAGCGACAGCTTCTCGGCCTTGTTGATGTTGTTCTCGGGAGGCTCGCCTCCGAACGGAGTCAGACGCGCGTACGATTGACCGGGGACGAGACAGCTCCGGAACACGTCGGACCCGTGCCCGATGGGCGGCGGTGTCCGGCAGAGCTGGGATGCCAGCAGCTGCTGCTGGAATTCGACGCTCGGGTCCTGGTGCAGTCTTCCGGGAAAGTACGTCTTGCGAAAGTGAACGGGGTAGGTTCCTGCGGCAGGATGGATCCGACGCGTCTCCTCGCTCGCGATCACCAGATCCGCGGTCATGAGCGGCAGCCCATTGGCTTCCCGGCGGGCCAGGGTGCGGACGACGAAATCCTGCCGTGGCGCCTTTTCCACCAGCGGAAACAGCTCCACGGCCAGCAGGACACTGTGCCGCGGCGAGACCGCGATGGCGCGGTTCTCCTCCACTTGGTCCTCTGGGCGTGGCGCGGAGCTCATGTCGCTAGGGTACCTCCGAATTTTCACATTGCCGCCGACGCGCCGTCGAGACGATTATCCGGCGGCACGGACCACCGATCGGAGGATGACATGTCTCGACGATTCGCTTTCACGCGCGGCGCCGGATTCAGGATGATTTGCGCGCTGGGCGCGCTGCTCGCGATGCCCGCGTGTTCTTCGTCCCCCAGCGACAGCGGCACGGGTGGGCAGGCGGGTCATGTGGACGCCGGCGCGGGTGGTGCGGGCGGTCGCGTCGACGCGTCGAAGACCGGGGCCGGCGGGTTCGTTGCACCGCCCGTCGTGCCGTGCACGCCGTCGATCGCGATGATGCCGCTGCTGACGGATTTCTCCAGCGGCGACACGTTCGGCGACGGCCTCACCATGCCCACCGGGACCGCCGAGGCGTACGGCGGTCTGACCACGGACACCTCGGCCGGCAACTGGCACGTGACGGGGACGGTCACCGGTAGCAGCGGCTCGACCGGCTTCTTCATCGACTTCACCGGCTGTCCGGTTGACCTGTCCCGATATCAAGGGCTGGAGTTCACGCTCGGCGGCACCGTCGGACCGAATGGGCGAATCCAGCTGCAGGTGTTCACGGGCGAGGACAACTACGTCACGTTCCCGAACATGCCGCCCATCTCCGACGACATCGTCCTTCACAACAGCTGCCTGTGGACCACGAACATGTACCTCGAGTGCGTGGAGCCCTCGAAGACCGTCGTCGTTCCGGCGTCGGCCACAACGACCGCGCCCGCGAAGTTGTCGTTCACCTGGGATCAATTCGTCGGCGGCAGGCCGCGGTCAACCCCGAATCCGGCGCTGATCACGCGGATCCAGTTCCTCCCCCTCGCGCCCCCGACCACCGGCGCGACGGACGGGCCGCCGAGCTACGACATCGATGTCGTTCTCGACGACCTCGCGCTCATCCCCCTCGCGCCCGACGGCGGCACCGACGCGCCGGTTGACGCCGGCGCCGGGGATGATGCGCCGACCGACGGCACCACGAGCGGCGACGGCGCGACGGACGGCGGTGGCGCGGACAGTGGGAACGGCGACGGCGGCGATCAGTAGTTCGCAGACCTATTCACAGGGACAGCAATAAAAGGCGACGCCGCCCGGAGTCGCAAGGCCGAGCCGGCAACCGCTGGGCGGTTGCTGGTAAACGAAGGAGGCGTCCGGCTGCGGAAGACCGCCGCATGCCACCGCGTATTCGCCGTCGGTGCATTGGTCCTGGCAGCTGGTGTACCCGTGGGCCACGTCGCACGTCGTGGGCGTCGGGCAGGTCGTCGAATCGTCGGACGCGCACGCGCAGCCCCCGGACGGTCCGTTGCACGAGACGAGGGCGCGCGAGACGCGGCAGCCACCGGGTCCTGCATCGTTCAGGCTTGTCGGCCAGCCACACTGAGCGCCTCCGTCCGCAGCGGGACAGACCTCGCATCTACAGACCGGACCGCAGACCCGATCGGACGCTGGTTCGAGCGTGCATCCCGTCGGACAACTGGACGGTTCCTCGGGACAGTTGAAAGTGAGGGCGACACAGCGGCCCGCGTCACAATCCGCCCCCGGACCGCAATCGGCGCGTTCGCTACAGAAGCAGGCGCCCGCCGAACAGTCGCGGTGGCAGGTCCCCGCGCCGGCGGTGTAGCTGGAGGCAGCCGTTGCGCAGACCTGCGAGAACCCCAGGCAATACTGCCCGGCACCGCAGTCCATGTCGCCGCTGCACGACTTCGCTCCACCGTCGGGTGCCGTCAGCGCCGAGTTGCACCCGGTGCCGAGTCCAAGAGCGAAGCCGAGCAGGAGCAGAAATCCACGTCGTCCCACGTTACGAGCAAGAGCAACTGTCGGACCAAGACGAAGCCCCCGCGAATCGCGGCCAAGGCCATCCGGTTCCCCAGAATTCTGATGGGTGGCGCGAAAACCCACGATCTCGTGGAAGGTGGACGAGGGGGAATCACGGCACGCAGGCGCCCTTGCCGCCGTAGCCAACACCGGCCTGGGCCGCCACGCAGGCGTTCGAGTAGGTCTTCCCGTCGCAACCGCACACCGGGTCGGCGTCAGCGGCGCAAGTCCCCGGGCGAGGCTGGCAAGTGGAGCTCGCGTCGGCGGCGCCGCACAGCTGTCCCTCGACATACGCGCAATACTCGGCGGCGCTGCAGGTGAGTCCTGCGAAGCCGCCGCAGGACTTGGACACCGGGCAAGCCTTCTTCGTGCAACTCAGCATTCCGTCCGAGCAGCCGCAGATGTTGCAGCCGTCTCCGGCTGGAATCGTGCTCGCGCCGTCGGGGTAGGTCACGCCACCGACCACGCAGCTGCGGCCCGAACCCGAGCAGGGACCGGCGTGCAGGACCCCGTTGCCGGCCTGCGCCGCCGTGCACGCGCTGGCGTACGTCTGACCGTCACACCCGCAAACCGGCGCGTAGATGGTGTCGCAAACGCTGGGCCTGGTCACGCACAGCGCTTCTGCGTCCGCGGCGCCGCAATAGGAGCCCTCGGTATAGGCGCAGTACTCGTTCGCGGTGCAGGTGTTGCCAGCGCGCGCACCGCAGGCCTTGGGGACCGGACAGGCGAGCAGCGTGCAGCGAAGCGCACCATTCACGCAGTCGCAAAAGTTGCACCCGTCTTGCGCTGGGATGTTGACCGACCCGTCCGGATAGGCGACGCCGCCGACGACGCACGAGCCCGGTGGGGGCGCGCAGGCACCGTCGCTGGCCACACTCTGTCCGGCCGCTGCTGCGGCGCAGGCGTTGTCGTAGGTCTTGCCGTTGCAGCCGCAGACCGGGGCGAATAGCTGGGGGCACCCTTGAGCCAGGGATGCGCAAACGCCCGTTGCGTCGGCCGCTCCGCATTGTGCGCTCGAGGGAAAGTTGCAATAGCTTCCCGCCGGGCACGGGAGGCCCTGAAGGCCACCACAGACCTGATCGACCACGGGGCAGCCGAGCAAGGTGCACGCGAGCTGTCCGTGAACGCAGCTGCAGGTATTGCAGCCGTCGGCTGCCTTGATCCCGCGCGCGCCATCCTCGTAAACGGTGCCTCCGACGTTACAGGTACCTCCGCTCAATGGCAGCGAGTCGCAGCCGGCGGCGAGCCACAGCGACGCGGGCGCGACGGCCAGCGTCAGGAAGCGAACCACGAGATCCGATCGAAGCTTTGAGGTGCGGCTATTCATACGCAGCCGATAAAGCATCCTCCGTACCAGTTGACCGCCCCTTCGAAAAGCGCGATTTCCGACGGGAGCTTCGAATCTGGCGGCGACTCGATACAGATCTCGGGATCGCGGGACATCAGCTTTCTGAGGGGCCACGGCTCGGTTCCGCGCCAACGACCGAGCTCCTTCATCGCGCGTGGCCGACGCGCGGGTGCCGTCCTATCGTCCCTCGTCTATCGTCCCTCGGACACCTCTTCGATCGAATCGGCGACCAGGCCGTGGGCCTCCTTGTGCACCGCGACGGCGGCCTCGGCGCTGGGGGCTTCGGCGAGGCACATGATGGTGCCGTTCTGCTCGTCGACCCAGTAGTTGATGTACTTGACGTCGTGCTTGGGCCCGACGGCGAGGTCCTTCTGGTGAGCCGCGGCCACGGCCTTCGCGGTGACCTTGCCGGCGCCCAGGTGATGAACGTCGAGGTAAAGCTTCGCGCCCGGCGTCGGCGCCCAGCTCATGTTGTCGGCCGTGACCTCCATGATCCGCGACGCCATCAGGCCGTGAGCCTCCTTGTGCACGTCGTTGATGGATTCCCGCGAGGGGGCCTCGGCGAGGCAATAGATCTTTCCCATCTTCTCATCGACCCAATAGGCCTTGAAGGCGACGCCGTGCTTGGCCTCGGTGGCGAGATCCCTCTGGTGGGCGCCAGCGACGGCCTTCAGGTTGACCTTGCCCGCGCCCAGGTCGTGCACGTCGAGGAACAGGCGCCGCCCGGCCGATGCCCGCGGCGTTGATACGCCGGCCGGCGGCGCGGCAGGGGTGGCAGGTGAGGTCGCCGCCGTCTCGGCCGCCACGGCTCCGTGTCCGATCGCCACCACCAAGGTTCCGAGGATCATGATCGCTGTTCGCATGTGGTTTCCTTTCCGTTGGAAGAGCTGAACGAGTCAGACCGCCTTACGGAAAAGTGGCGCGGAGGTTTCTCATTTTGCGAGATGCCCTCTGCCGTCGGCCGGGGGCGGGCCGATCACGGCTTTGGTGCCGGCGCGGCGCGCCGCCGGCGTCCCTCGACTTCGACTCCGCGCGGCCGGAAGCCCTCGACCACGTACTGCAGCACCTGCTTGACGAAGGTGTCGGTCACCGGCTCGTGCTGCACGAACATGCGGTAGAACAGGGGTCCCACCAGGAGATCGATCGCGACGTGCGGCGGGACGTCCGAGCGCAACGCTCCGGCCGCTTGCGCCCGGCTGATGTTGCTGGCCGATGCCTGCGAACGGGGACGGAAGAGCCTCTCGATCAGCGCCGCGCGGACCCGTGGCTCGACCTGCGCGTCGCCGAGCAGCGAGGTCAGCAGCCGGCCCATGGGACCGTTGATGGCGGCGGCGATGCCGCGAAGCTCGGCGGACATCGCGCGCATCGGGTCGCCGCCGCGGGGCGGGGGAACGAGCGCGCTCGCCATCTCGACCAGCACGTCGACCAGGATCGCGGCGCGGCTGGACCATGAACGGTAGATGGTCGTCTTGGCGACGCCCGAGCGCGCGGCGATGGCCTCGATGGTCGCGGCCATGTAGCCCTGCTCCTCGAACTGTGCCCGCGCGGCGTCCAGCACCGCGCGCCGTGCCTGCTCGCTGCGGGGGCGGCCGGGTGTCGCCGGGGGCGAAGGATCCACCATCCCGACAAGTTACGATACGTATCGTAGCGGTGCAAGGGCGTGAAAACGTCTATCTAGCACCGATTTGCCTTGATTTAGCTACGATACGTAGCGTATCTATTGGGCCGAGGGGAAGTGCCGATCTCAGCGCGAGGTAGACCCGATGCACGCGCAGCTTGACCCCGGTGACCGACGTGCCGAGGACGGCTGCCGCCTGCGCGTGCGACAGGCCGTCCCACTTCACGAGCTCGAAGGCGGCCCGCTGCGGCTCGGTGAGGTGGCGATAGGCGCCGAGCAGGCGTGTCCCGACCTCTCGCGCCGCGACCTCCTCCTCGCCGCTCGGCACGCGCGCCGCGAACGGCGTCTCCGACGGCGGAGGCCGAGCGCCGTCCTCGTCCAGCTCCAGACGCGCTTCTCGCCGGCTGGCCCGATGCCCGTCGATCATGAGGCGCCGCGCGATCGCGAACGCCCAGGGCAGCACCTCGGCGCCGATCGCGAACGTCCCGCGCGCGCAGTGCATCTGCAAGAACGTCTGCTGGATGATGTCCTCGCGCCTGGCCGTGTCGCGCACGTGCCGGCCGAGGTAGCGCTCGAGCCGCGGTGCGACGGCATCGTAGACGACGTCGAACGACGCCCCGTCGCCCTGGGCGTACCGGCTCATCGCCTCGTCGGCGCTCGCCACCGTGGTCTGCTTTTCACTGGGACAGGACATGACAAGGAGAGCCTGCCGACCGCGCGTGGGAGCCGGCGTGGGAGCCCGCGTGGAAACGAACGCCGCCGGGAACGTCGATGACGACCGGCGGGCTCGAGCTTCGCTTGTTGGGTCCCGTCGCCATCAGCCGGCATGGGCAGGCGGTGCCGTTGCCACCGTCGCGCAAGGTTCGGGCGCTACTCTCGTTCCTGGCGCTCGAGGCGCGGTCCGTACCGCGCTCGCGCCTCTGCGATCTGCTGTGGGACGTGCCGAACGATCCGCGCGGCGAGCTGCGGTGGTGTCTCAGCAAGCTGCGCGGATTGCTCGACGACGTGGACCGCCGGCGGGTGATCAGCGCGGACCAGGACCTGGTCGCGCTCGACCTCTCCGATTGCCGGGTGGACGCGCTCGAGATCGAGCGCGCGGTTGGAGGTGGGATCGCGGAGCTCGCCGCCGAGCGGCTGTCGCCGCTCGCTGACCTGTTTCGCGGCGACCTGCTCGACGGCGTCGAGGTCGACGGCAACCCGGAGCTCGCCGGCTGGCTCGTGGCGCAGCGACAGCGTTATCGAGCGCTGCACGTCGCCGTGCTGGGCGAGCTGGCGGCGCGCGCCCCGCGAGAGGGCGACGAGACCTTTCGCCACCTCGGGGCGTGGCTGCGGCTGGCGCCGTTCGACCAGCGCGCGCACGAGGTGATGCTCGAGGCGCTGGTGTTCCGCGGCCGCGTGCGCGACGCGGAAGAGCACCTGACGGCCACGATCCGCTCCTTCGCGCAGCAGGGTCTCGACGGGTTGCCCCTGCGCGAGGCATACCGGGCTGCGCGCGAAGTGACCGCCGCGCCGGCGCAGCCGGGGATCGTCACGCTGGCAGCCGCGGCCGCGCCGCCGCCGTCGCGGATCGGCGCGCCGCCGGCGGCCGTCGAGCCCCGGGCGCGCCGCCGGGCCTCCATCGCCGTCATGCCGTTCGTAGACGGTGTGTCGATGGAAGCGGCCGGCCCATCAGGGGTGGCGGACGGGCTCACCGAGGACATCATCACGCGGCTCGCCAAGCTGCGCGCGCTGTTCGTGATCGCCCGCGGCACCATGTACACCCTCGATCAGCGCGGCGTCGGCGCCCTCGATGCCGGACGCCTCCTCGACGCCGACTATGTCGCCAGCGGCTCGGTGCGGCTCCACGCGGGCCGGATCTCGGTGCTGACCGAGCTCGCCGAGACGCGCAGCGCCCGCATCGTCTGGACGGACAAGATGGACGTCACTGCCGTCGACCCCCTCCTGGTGATCGACGACGTCGTCGATCGCATCGTCGCGGCGATCGCCGGCGAGATCGAGCTCGAGGAATGCCACCGCGCGATGGCGACGACGGCGCCGCCGGCGTCGCTCGACGCATGGCAGGCGTACCACCGAGGTCTCTGGCACATGTATCGATTCACCGGGCCGGACAACGCGCACGCGGAGCGCTATTTTCGCGGCGCGCTCGCGCTCGACCCCACGTTCGCGCGGGCGTACGCGGGCCTGTCGTTCACGCACTTCCAGAACGCGTTCTTGAGCCTGACGCCCGATCGAAGCCGCCAGGTCGAGCTGGCGCTCGAGGCCGCCGCGCAGAGCGTCGGCGCCGACGATCGCGATCCCGCCGCGCACTGGGCGATGGGCCGGGCCCTGTGGTTGAACCGGAGAGAGGGCGAGTCGTTCGGTGAGTTGCAGCGCTGCTTGGAGCTGAGCCCCAACTTCGCGCTCGGGCACTACACGATGGGGTTCGTTCACAGTCAGTCGGGCGATCCGCGCCTGGCGATCGACGCCACCGGCCTCTCGAGCCGGCTGAGCCCGTTCGATCCGTTGCAGTTCGCCATGCTCGCCACCCGCGCCCTCGCGCACGTCCGGCTCGGCGAGCCGGAGGAAGCCGTCGACTGGGCGCTCAAGGCGGTCGGCCGTCCCAACGCGCACGCGCACATCCTGGCGATCGCGGTCGAGTGCCTGTCGCTGGTGAACCGTTGCGACGAAGCTCGCGGGTTGGTGGCCCGGATCCGCGCGCGCGTGCCGGCATATGACGTGGGCGACCTCCTGCGCGCGTTTCACTTCGATCGCGATACGGAGGCGCTGCTCCGTTGCAGCGCGCGGACGATCGGGTTCGATTCTTAGCCCATGATCAGATCTGCGATCAGATCCGCGTGCGCGGCAAGGAGACCGTGAACGTCGTTCCGCTGACGTCATCGGAGCGCACCTCGATGAGGCCGCCGTGCGCCTTGACGAGCTCTCGGGTGATGTAGAGACCCAGGCCGAGCCCGCTCGACTTCGTCTGTTTGCGGTGGCTGCCCGCCAGAGGTTCGAACAGGTTGGGGAGCTGCTCGACTGGAATCATTCCCTGGTTGTGGACCGTCACCGCGACGGCGTCGCTCGAGCGTCCGTCGATCGCGACCTCGATGCCGTGCTGCCGCTCGCCGTGCTGGAGCGCATTTGCCACGAGGTTCGAGAACACTTGCGACAAGCGATCGCCGTCCCAGAGACCCTTGGTGTCTCCCGAAGCCGAGAGCCGGAGCATCCAGCCCGGGTTCGCATCGTCGAGCTCGTCCATCACCTGCTTCACGACGACGCGGAGATCCAGGGATTCGGGAACCACGGGCATGTCGCCTAGCAGGCGGATCCGGGTGAAGTCCAGAAGTTGATCGATCATCCTCGTCATGCGCTCGCCGCTCCTGACGATACGGGTGAGGGGCCTGACGTTTCGCTCACTTTCGTTTCGGCTCAGCACGAGGTGAGCGGTCGTGATGATGGCGCCCAGGGGATTGCGCAGATCATGGGCGAGAATCCCCGTGAACATCTCGTTGAATCGGACGGTCTGCTGGAGCTCGGCGGTGGTGGCGGCTCGCGAGATCGCAGCCGCGACGTGATTCGCGATCGCCTTGGCGAGCTCAATCTCCTGGGCACCAAGCTCATGGGGCCGATCGTAATAGACCATGAACTTGCCGATGAGCCGGCCGCCTGCGACCAGCGGAATGAACCCCAAGGATCTGATCCCCTCGCTGCGAAACACCGGAAGGTACGACGCCATGGACGGATCTGTATGGACGTCGCCGCTGACGATGGGCTGCGGATTCTGGGTCTCCCGTGACCAGGGCGAGTGGCCATCGACCGCTCGCCGGTAGCGCTCCGACAACCCGTGCCAGGCCCTGAAGCGCATCACCCCGCCCGCGTCGAACACGAGGATCGAGGCTCGGGGCGCGTGCAGAGCGCCTTCTATCGCGGTCAGCGCCGCTTCGAAGACCTCCTCCGCTCGTTCGGCGTTGTTGGCGGCGACCGCCAGACCATACAGGAGCTCGGCTCGCCCGCGGCTGTTCTGCTCGGCCTCCAGGAGGCGCAGGCGCTCCAGCGCCTGGGTCGCGTAGCGCGCCACCAGGAGCAATACGTTCTGTTCTTCCCCATCGATCGGGCGCGGATCGTCAAACGTGAATCCGAGCGCGCCCACCGTCCGGTCGCCGGCCGCGAGGGGCAGGCACGCGATGCGGTAGGACTTGCGCTGAGTCGCGAAGCTCGCCAGGTGAGGATAGCGGCGTACGAGATCCTCCTGGGACGTCAGCCACACGGGTTTCCCATCCCGGAGCGAGTCGGCGACTGGAAACGCACCCTCTCGTTCGAGCGATATCGATTCGACCGCCCGCCTCGCTGGTTCTGAATAGCCGCTGGCCCGCGCCAGACAGGCGCTGTCGTCTCGCACCAACCAGAGCGCCGCGCTCGATGCCTCGATGGCTGCTCCCACCTGATCCACGACCGCTTCGAAAACCTGCTCGGTTGACACCGCGTCGGCGATCGCGGCGGTGATCTTGTTGAGGCGCTCCATTCGCTGCAGCTGGACCTGCTGCCTGCCCTCGGCGAGCGCCTTCTCGGTGACGTCGCGCGTGAAGCATCGGGTGTGAACGAACTTGCCGTCCTTCCACAAGACGTTCGAGCTGATGAGGACGTGCTTGATCGAACCGTCCTTCGCGCGCAAACGAGCCGCATGGTTGTGCAGCTCTTCGTTATGGGCGAGACGCGCGAGAATGGTCTCCGCGTCGGCGCGGTCGACGTAGAAGTCGCTCACGGGACGTCCGACGTACGCGTGCCTCTCGTAACCGAGGAGATCGAGCTCGGCTTGGTTTGCCCACAGAATCGTTCCGTCCGGCCCCACCCAGTGCAGGGGAATCGTCGCGTTCTCGACGAAGTCCCGCAGCTCCTCCTCGTTGCGACGGAGCGCCGCTTCCGAGCGCTGCAGCGCCGCGAGCGAATCGCGAAGCGCGCGTTCCACCTTCCTGCGTTCGGCGATCTCGACGGTCAGCGAGTGCACCCGCTCCGCCGAGCGACGCGAAGCGCTCCCCGTTTCGGTGGCAACGTCGGTATGTGAGTGGCAGATGCGCTGCACGTCGCGCGGTTCATCGTAGAAGCTGGCCATCGCGTACGCGCACAGCAGCGTGAACGAACGCTGCTTCTGGAGATCGCTCCACAACTCTTCGAGGCGAATCGCTGCGTTCGGATTCCCGCCGCTCCAGAGCACATCCACCATCTCGCCGTAGGCGCGGACACGACCGCAACGGTCCGACGCGAGACGATCCAGCAGGGGTCCCATCGCGCTGCCGAAGAGACCAGCGTCGGGCTCCGCAGCGACCATGAAGCGCGACAAGGTCTCCTCGGCATCGAGCAGCACGAACCGCCCCGCCGCGCGGGCGCCTTCGACATCGATCCCCCTGGCGCCGAGGAGCGCCGTCAACGCCCGGCGATGCGGCTCCGTCGCGATGATTACGGCTGGCTCCCCGACGACGAAGCCGGACGCAACGAAGTCGGCTATTACGTTGCAAAGCGCGTCGTCGCTCTCGTAGAACTGGACAGTATGAGACGGTTCGGCGCCTCCGTCGGGCTGGAGGTTTGCCCGGGCCGCCGCATCGTGTCTTGCGTTATGAGCCCTGTTCACGGAATCGATACCACCTTCGTAGAAGGTCCCGAATAGGTACGTATGGCACCTGTCGTCGGCAAGCCTGGCTAGAAGATATAGCCACTCGAAATCGTCTATGCTCGCGGCTCTTGGATCCTAGAGACACAAAAACAGACGGGAGCCCAACCGAGATGGATGACGAACTTACAACCCTGGAACGCTTCCGCTCCGGTGTCCCTGGCCTGGACACAATCTTGGATGGCGGAATATTCGCGGGGGGCATTTATCTCATCAATGGCCGCCCCGGTCTCGGCAAGACGATCCTCGCCAACCAGATCGCTTATGGTCACGCGTCGTCGGGAGGAAGAGTCGTCTACTTGACGTTGCTCTCCGAGTCTCACGCTCGACTTATGTTGGGCTTGCAACAGATGACCTTCTTCAAGCCCGACCTGGTGGGAGACTCGGTCCAGTACCTGAGCGGGTTTCAGGCACTCGGCAATGAGAAGCTCGACGGTCTCATCGCCGTGGTACGCAAGGTCGTTCGCGATCAAAAGGCCACGCTGCTCGTCATCGACGGCTTGGTCGCCGCGGGGGCGCTGGCCGAGTCGGCGCTCGATCTGAAAATCTTCATCCACGAGCTCCAGGTGGTGCTCGATCTTGTCGGTTGTACGGCGCTGCTGCTGACGGGCGCCGAAGGAGGGGATGGCGACAGCTACGCGCAACGAACGATGGTCGACGGCCTCATCACGCTGAGCGCTCACCGAGTCGGCATGCAAACGGTCCGCAACATCGAGATCGAGAAACACCGGGGCAGTAGCCACCTGACCGGAGCGAGCTTCTATGAGATCTCCTCGCAGGGGATCCGGATCTACCCGCGCACCGAGGCGACGCTCGGCATTCGCAGCGCCGAGGAGAGCGCGCGCCCGTCCGCGCCGATGGCAACCGGGATCGCGGGCCTGGACGCGATGATGAATGGTGGACTGCAGCCTCACTCGACCACGATGGTGCTCGGGTCACCAGGAAGTGGGAAGACCCTCTTCGGGCTCAGTTTTCTGGAGGCCGGGGCGAAGCAGGGTGAACCTGGCTTGTATCTGGGCTTCTTCGAGACGCCGGCCCGAATCGCGGCCAAGGCGAGATCGATCGGGCTCGGTCTTCCCTCGGAAGGCGCGCCCGGGGGCATCGAGATCCAGTGGTACGCGCCTCAGGAACAGCTCGCGGACCGGCTCGTCGAAGTTCTCCTCGAACGCATCAGCGAGCGAAGGGTCAAGCGGCTGTTCATCGATGGGTTGGCCGGGTTCAGACGCGCGGTCGTATACCCTGAAAGGATCGGTCCCTTTTTCACCTGCCTCAGCAACGAGCTGCGCGCCCGGGGGGTGACCACCGTCGTTTCGGAAGAGGCGCGCGGGCTATTCGAGCCCGGCCTCGAGACGACGGCGGACGGCACCACGGCGATGGTCGAGAGCATCGTGTTCCTGCGCTACGAGGAGCGCCGCCCCAAGCTTCGTCGGCTCATCTCACTCATCAAGATGCGCGAAGGTCGCTACGATTCATCGGTCCGGGAGCTGAGCATCACGGCGCAGGGGCTCGCCGTCGTCGGCAGAGGGAACCGCAACGTCGGGCGCATCCCGCGCAAGCTCAAAACCCGTGCGGTCCGCAAGCAGGGGCTAAGGTGAAGACGATCCTCCTCGTTGACGACGAGTTCGCCTTGACCGACACGCTGAAGGAGTTTCTCGAAGACGAAGGCTATTCTGCCGAGTGCGCCGGGAACGGCAAGGAAGCGCTGGAGAGCATGGCGAAGCACCCTCCGGACTTGGTCGTGTCGGACATGATGATGCCGATCATGGACGGCTATTCCATGTTGCACGCCATCCGCGCCACGCCGGCCCTGAAGGCGATCCCGGTCGTCCTCACGAGCTCGGTGAGCCGGCAGGTGGTGCTCTCCCGGGATGCCTTGCTGGAGTTTGCCGGGTTCCTTCGCAAGCCATTCAAGCTCGATGAGTTCCTGGGCCTCGTCGTGAAGCTGATCGGGCCAGGCGCCAAGAGCGGCTGAGGGGAGCGCCTCGATCGCTTGTGGCCCAGCGCCGACCTGACGTCCTCAGGCGCTGCGCAGCACGGTCAGGAAGCGCTCGATCTCGCCAGACAAGCCTTCGCTGAGGCGAGACAGCTCGCCGGCAGCCGACGTCAGCTCGGTGGCGGCAGCGCTGGTGCCCGCGGTGCCGCTGGTCAGCGCCTGGACTTCCTGGGAGACGTTCTGGACGCCGGTCGCGGCGCGGCTGATGTTACGGGTGATCTCGTCGTTCGCCATACGCTGCTCGCCGACGGCGTTGGAGATCACCATGGCTGTCGCGTCGACGGAACGGATCTTGGCTCGGATGCCGGTGATGACCTCGACCGCGATCGCCGTGGCCTGCTGGATCTGAGCGATCTGCCCCGTGATGGCAGCCGTCGCCTGGGCAGCCTGGCCCGCGAGATCCTTCACCTCGGAGGCCACGACGGAAAATCCCCGGCCGGCCTCGCCGGCACGCGCCGCCTCGATGGTCGCGTTCAGCGCGAGCAGTCGGGTCTGACCGGCGATCTGGGTGATGGTGGTGACGATCTGGCCGATCTGCTGCGAGGCCCCCTGCAAGCTGGTCACCGCTTCGGTCGCCCGGTCCGCCTCGGTGACGGCGGCGCGAGCTGCGGTGGTGGTCTCCCGGACTTGCCGCTCGATCTCGGCCACGGTGCTGTTCAGCTGCTCGCTCGCCGACGCGATCGAGGTCATGTTGGCCGAAGCGTCGCTGGTGGTTCGCGCCACCCCGCCCGAGAGGCGAGCCGTGTCCTCGGTGTTGCGAGACAGCTCGCCGGCCGTGGCCTGCAGCTCGGTCGACGCCGCCGCCACCTGGTGGGCGATTCCCTTCACCGCGTCCTCGAAGTCGTCCGCCAGGTTTCCAGCGTAGCGTTCGAGCAAGCCAGTGGCGGCGTTGATCTTGGCCGCTCCCGACTGGAACGCCCCGAGCATGCCGCGCACCAGGAAGCGGCGATGAAATTGCTTCCGGCTGGCGCTCTCCGAGGCTGCGCCAGCCTCGCGCAAGAAGGCGTCCGTCATGTCCAGCAGGTGATTGATGGCCAGCCTCGCGTCGTTCGCATCGCCTCCGATATTGAGGCCCGGCACGCGAGCCTCGAGGTTGCCGCGCGCGGCCTCGCGGCAAACCGCGGCGATCTTGGCCAGGGCGGCGCGGTAACCGGCCAGCTCGTCGCCGTTGCCGCTGCCCTTGCCGTTGCTGTTGCCGTTGGTGACGCGCTTCACAGCCGCACTGACGAAGCTCCTCACGACGTTACCCCTTTGCCGCGAGACTCGAACGACCAGACCAGCTGGTCATAGGTCAGCCCGGCCTCGGCGAGGATGCGATCCAGAAGTTGCCGAGAGGAGGCGATGCCATCCTCCTTCTTGACGTGTCGCTCCTGCTCGGCCAGCAGCCGGGCGTACAGCGCGCGAACCTCGGGCAACGCCCTGCGGTTGATGGTACGCCGGTTCGAGTGGTGGCCGACGATCTCGCCTCCGCGAAAGGTCGCGCTGATGTGCGCGAAGACCCAGTACTCGTCCCCCGACTTGCAGCGGTTCACAACGAAGGCGAAGATCTCCTGGCCGACCTTCAGGCGCTCCCAGAGGAGCTTGAAGATGATCCGCGGCATCTGCGAGTGGCGCAGCAGGCTGTGCGGGCGCCCGATCAGCTCTTCCTCGCTGTACCCCGATATGCGGCAGAAGACGTCATTTGCGTACGTGATCTTGCCGGTCGGGTCGGTCTTGCTGACGATGATCTCGTTGTCGTCGAATGAGCGTTCGATGCCCGTCAACGGCCGCTCGCGTTCGATCGAACGTGAGCGCGCCTCTTCCGCCGAATCCGTTGCCAAGCCTTCCACAGGTGCGACATCGGCGGGGCGCGCAAAACCCTGAGTCGGCTCCGTGAGCGCTTGTCACGGCCGGCGATCGACGCCGAGCGAAGCTCGACGAGGAACCACGTGCAGGCTGCTCGCGCCGCCGCTGATCTCGACGGCGTAGCGCGGGGTGTCGCCGTGGACCGGCCCGGTGGCGAGGCGGGCGCCGCCTCCGATCGCGCCCCAGGTCTGGTCGTCGAGGCAGAGCCCGGAGATCCCGCCGCTGACCGCGAGGGCAACGCCGGTGTCGGCCGGGCGGCGGAGCGCGAGGTCGCTCACGCCGCCGGAGATCCGGATCGGGACCACCGCTCCGGGCGCGGGCAGGTCGAGGCGCGCGTCGCTGACGCCGCCGCTGATCTCGAGCCGCGCGAGCTTGCCGGACGCGAGGTCGGCGTCGAACTGGTAGAGGCCGCCGCGGATCTGCAGCGTCCACTCGACCGCCGGGTGGAGAACGATCTCGATGTCGCGGTACTCGCCGGCGAGCGCCGCGCGCATCCACGATCCGATCGTGGTCGGCCACGATACCCGCAGCTCCGACGCCCACACGCGGAGGCGAGGCGGGGTGCCCTCGCCGTAGTCGATCGCGATGAGATCGGTCGCGTCGGGGTCGATGCGGACGCGCGCGTCGGCCATGCCGGACGTGATCGTCAGCCGCATCCGGGTCTGGCCGGCGTAGGGGAGCGTGAGGCGGTCGAGCTCGACGTCGGCGTCCAGGTCAGGAGTGGTGCGGAACGGATGCGAGGCGTGAAATTCCTGGGTCGTCATGGCTTGCTCCTTGGTGTGCGGGGAAAGGCACGGTAGGTTGGAGGTGCAGTGACCTTGAATCTCCAATCAAATATATCTTAGTTACTAAGATATCTTCGTCAAGAGGATCTTGCATCGCCGTGTCGCGCTCCCGAAAACCCGAGAGAATTCATGCTTTCGCCGTGGCGCTGACCCGGGTCGCCGAGGCCGATCGACGGCTCCGCGCGGCCGCGGCCGAGCACGCCGGGCTCAACCTCGCGGACCTCGACGCCGTCGGATACCTCGCCGAGCAGGGTCCGGTTCCCGCCGGGCGGATCGCGGAGGCGATGGGGATCACCAGCGGCGCCGTCACCGGGCTGCTCGATCGCCTCGAGCGCGCGGGTTGGGTCGAGCGCGCGCGCCACGAGATCGATCGGCGCCAGGTCGTGGTGCAGCTGGCGCCGGTGCGGCGCGAGCTGATCGATGCCGACCGCGCGCTGCGCGACCGACTGCTCGGTGAGGCGCTCGCCGATCTCGACGACGCCGTGGTGCAAGAGACCGCGAAGCTCCTCGAGCACGCGGCCGAGCAGCTGCTCGCCGGCGCCGCGGAGCTGGCGCGCGATCGCGCGGCCCGCGACGACGTCGACGCGGGCCGCGCCGCAGGCGATGCGGACCGCGCGCCGATCAGCGGCGTCGAGCACGGCCGGCTGCGGTTCGGGGCCGGCGCGGCGCGGCTCGCGTTACGCGGGGCGCGGATCAAGGACCTGTACCGCGCGAGCTTCGACGGCAAGCGGCCGCAGGTGACGGTCGCCGCGAACGGCGAGGTCGACGTTCAGTACAAGGGGTTGTCGTGGTTCGGCGCGCGCGACGTCGCGGCGCAGCTGACGCTGACGACGGCGGTGCCGTGGTCGATCGAGATCCGCCGCGGCGTCTCGCACCTCGCGGCGGATCTGCGCGAGCTGCAGATCTCGTCGATCGAGATCGCCGGCGGCGCGAGCGAGTCGGAGCTGGCGCTGCCGCGCCCGCGCGGGACGTCGACGCTGCGGCTGTCGGGCGGCGCGAGCCGCCTGGTGATCCGCCGCCCGCGCGGCACGGCGGCGCAGATCTCGGTGCGCGGCGGCGCGAGCAACCTGGTGTTCGACGCTCAGCGGCTGGGCGCTGTCGGCGGCCCGACCCGGCTATCGACGCCGGGGTGGGAGGCGGCTCCGGATCGGTGGTCGATCGAGCTGACCGGCGGCGCCAGCGACCTGTCGGTGATCGAGGACTAGCGCCGTGCCGCTGCACGTGGTGAAGCAGACGTAACGCGCTATCCTCGCGGGCGTGGCACGGCTGGGCGATCGGCTGCACCGACGCGCGCGAGAAACCCTGGTGGGTCGCGAGGCCGAGCTCGCCCGGCTCCTGGCGTTCGCCGCCGGCGAGGGGCCGCTCGCGCTCCACCTCCACGGACTGCCCGGGATCGGCAAGACCCAGCTCCTCCACGCACTGGCCGATCGGCTGCGCGAGCAGGCGCCGGACGTCGCCATCGTCTCCGTCGACGCCGGCGAGGTCGAGCCGTCGCCGGCGGGGCTGTGCGCCTGGCTCGCGCCGGGAGCGGGCGATCGGACGGCCACTCTGGCAGGGTTCCCGGACCCTCCCGCGACGGCCCCCGATCGGCAAGCCGAGCTTCGTCCACGCGATCTGGCCGCCGCCGCGCGCGCCGTCACCGCGGCGGGTCGCCGCGTCCTCCTCGTCGTCGACCGGTACGAGACCTTCCGGCTGCTCGACACGTGGTTGCGCCAGATGTTCGTTCCCGCGCTCGGGGAGAACGTCCGCGTCCTTCTCGCCGGCCGCGCACCGCCGCGACCCGCGTGGCTCGTCGCGCCGGGGTGGTCCGGCCACCTGGTGACGCTCGAGCTCGGCCCGCTGCCGCGTGACGTTGCGCTCGCCTACTTGACCGGCCACGGGATCGAGCCGGCTGTCGCGGCGGCGCTCGAGCGCGTCGCCGCCGGCCACCCGCTCGCGCTGTCCATGTCGGCGGCGCTCGTCGGCGCGGGCGCCCCGGTCCCGGCGGCGGGCGTCCCGTCGGCGCCCGGCGCGCTCGTCGACCACCTCGCGGAGCTGTTCCTCGAGGACGTCCCCGACCCGACGACGCGGCGGGTGCTCCAGGCGGCGTGCCTCGTCCGCACCGTGACTGCGCCCCTCGTCGAGGCGATGCTGCCCGATGTTCCGCCGGAGGACGCGCTCGCGCGGCTGCGCGCGCTGCCGTTCGTCCGGCCGACGGCGCATGGGCTCCTGGTCGACGACGCGGTCCGCAGCGCGCTCGATCGGGCCCTCGCGGCGACCGATCCGGGACTGCGCGCCGACCACCGCCGCGCCGCCGCCGACGCGGTCGCCCGGCAGGTGCGCGCGGCGCCGCGCGCGGAGCTGTGGCGCACGACCGCCGACGTCCTCTACCTGCTCGAGAACCCCGACCTGCGCGAGGCGTTCTTTCCCCGGCGCGCCAACTCGATCTCGATCGAGCCGGCGACGGAGGCCGACGGCCCGGCGCTGCGCGAGATCATCGCCAGGCACGAGGGCGCCGACGCCGCAGCGGCGTTCGCGCCGACCTGGCGCCACCACCGGGCGTCGTGCCACGTCGCGCGCGACGCCGCCGCGCAGGTCGCCGGGCTCGTCCAGGTGCTCCGCCCGGGCGAGCTGGCGCGCGGCGTGCTCGACCGCGACCCCGTGCTCGCGCGCTGGGCGCAGCACCTCCCCGCCGCCGACGATCGGGCGCGTGCGCTCTGGGTGCGGCGATTGATCGACCGCGACGTCGACGAGCAGCCGTCGGCGGCGCAGGCGGCCGCCTGGCTGGACATCAAGCGCAGCTACCTCGAGCTCCGGCCGGCGCTCCGCTGGGTCTACGCGTGCGTGCGGGCGCGCGCCGTTCACGAGCCCGCGATGCGCCGGCTCGGCTTCCGCCTGCTCGACGCGGAGCCGATCCGCTTCTCGGGCCAGGCGTTCTGGAGCCTCGTCCTCGACATGGGCACGGGCTCCGTCGACGGATGGCTGGCGCGGCTGGTCGCCCAGGAGGTCGGCGCCGGGACCGACGCGCCCGCCGGCGAGTCACTCGTCGATGAGGCGCTCCTCGACGAGGCGGCCCACGAGGCCGTGGTCGACGGCGAGCGGATTGCGCTGACGCCGCTCGAGCTCGGCGTCCTCGGCTACCTGCGCCGCCGCCCGGGCGAGGCGGTGACACGCCACGAGCTCCTGGAGTCGGTGTGGAAGCACCCGCCCGACGCCTCGACCAGCAACGTCGTCGAGGCGGTGGTCCGATCGCTGCGCCGCAAGCTCGGCCGGCACGCGGCCGCGCTCGCGACGGTGCGCGGCGTGGGATATCGCTTCCGGGTTACGGGCGGGCCTCGATGACCAGGTTGAACGGCGTCTGGGCGGCGACGCGGACGCGCTCGAACCCGCCGGCGTGGAGGCGCGAAGCCAGGGCCGCGAAGCCGGCCTGGGCCCCGAGCCCGTCGCGGCCACCCTGCTGGAGCGCATTCTGCGTGCACAGCGCCGTCGACGCGGCGTAGTACATCCGCGCCACCGGGCCGACGTTCGCCTCGGGGGCGTCATGCGCGAACGGCTCGACGAGGAGCACGGCGCCGTCGTCCGCGAGCGCGGCGCGCGCCGTCCGCGCGGCGGCGACCGGGTCGCCGAGATCGTGGAACGCGTCCATGAAGCAGACCAGGTCGAGCGCCCCGCCGGCGACCTCGACGAGCGCCGCGGCGGGAGCGACCTCGAACTGGACCCGATCGTCGACGCCAGCCGCGGCGGCGCGCTCGCGTGCGGTCGCGATCGACGCCGCGTGGGCATCGAGGCCGACGAGCCGGCTCGCCGGGAACGCTTGCGCGAGGAGGATCGTCGACGCCCCGTGGCCGCAGCCGACGTCCGCGACCCGCCCGCCGGCCGCGAGCGCGGCCGCCCGGTCGCCGAGCGCCGGGATCCAGTGCGACACCAAGTTCGCGCGGTAGCCGTTGCGGTAGAACGCCTCCGTGCCGGAGAACAGCCGACAGTCGTGTTCGTGCCAGCCGATGCCCGAGCCGGTGCGGAACGACTCGACGAGCCGCTCCTCGGCGCGCCAGATCGCCGACGTCACGTCGAACGCCGGGGTCAGGAACGCGGGGCTGTCGGGCTGCGCGAGCACGAACGCGTGCTCGGGCGGCAGCACGAACCGACCGGACGTGGACTCGAACCCGACGTAGCCGGCAGCGCGCTGCGACGCGAGCCATTCGCGGACGAGTCGTGGCTCGGTGCCGGTCGCCGCCGCCAGCTCCTCGGGCGTTCGCGGCGCCGCGGCGAGCGTCTGGTAAAAGCCGAGCTTGCCGCCGAGGCTGGTCATCGCCGAGCCCATCGCCGCCGCCAGGTCGCCCACGACCTGCGCCGCGAACGCCTCGATGCGCGCCGGGTCCATCACGCCACCTCCTTCGCCATGTCGACGTCGGGGACGGCCTCGGGCGCGCGGGTTGTCGCCGAGAGCGCGTGCGTGTCCCAGATCCGGTGCTCGACCCGCACCACGCGCGGGTCGTGGCGCAGGTGCTCGAGGATCGGACCGTCGACGTACGCCTGCGCCTGGGCACGCGAGGCGAACAGGTACACGCCGCCGAGCTCGGACGCGGCCTCGTCGAGGATCCAGACCTTCCAGATGAGCCCCGGGACGGCCGAGATGGCTTGTGCCGGACCGGTGGCGCCTGCGAGGATGGCGCCCGGCGAGGTGCGGGTCGTGGTGCGAACGTGCAGGATCGTCTTTGACATCGGAGCCTCCTTTCCGGCGATTGCCGCCGGTGGGAGATTCATGCCACCGCCGCGGCCGGCGAGGATGAAGCCCTCATGAGAAGTTCATGAGAAGTGTTCCCAGGGAGCCGTCTCCCAGGTTGATCTTCGACTTACCGGTTTCCGGCGCGATCGACGTGCGCCGGTCGGGGAACTTCCGGTTGGGTTTGTCGTTCTCCCTGAGCGCGCTGAACGGCGCCGAGGAAGCGATGGTCGCCCGGTGAGACGGTCACCCTGAATGTCGTCAATCAAGAGAATCGCGACGCGTTTTCGGACCCCGTTGATGGCGGCGCTGGGTCTGGCGTCGCTGGCGTTGCCGTCGGGCTGTGGCAGCCCCTGCGAGCCTGAAGATCGGGTGTATCTGCTGCGCGCTCCCGATGCGCAGACGCAGGCCCTCCTCGACGCCTGCGCTGACCCGACGCGGATGGACTGCCTGCCCTTGTGCGAGAAGCTGAAAGGACCGTCGTTCTCGTCGGAACCGATCGTCCACTGCGAGCTGCACCCGGGGGTCGATGGTTACAGCGAGGTTCACGTTCAGTGGAGGGTGGGGTGCCTGTGATGAAGCGGTTTGCAAGGGGCGCCGATGCAGGCGTTCTGGTGAGGGCCGGGCGCGGCTTGATGCGGCTGCTCCTGCTGCTGTGCGCGGGCGGCGTCGGCGGCGGGTGTTGCGACGAGACATCACGCCGTTACGAGATCGACGCGCCGGACGACACCCTGGTGGCGATGGTGGCGGCCTGTGAGGCCGCCGGGACCCCCACCTGCGCCGACAGCACCGCCCCCGGTTGCGCGCCGCAGGCGTGCATCGACGTCTGCAAGCGGGTGATGACCATCGCCGGCGACGACCCCGGCGGGATCAAGCTGTGTCTCGTGAATCCGCCGACACCTTTACAGTCAACGCTGGAGGTGATCGTCACCTTCTGCACGTGATGGAGGCAAGTGGCAACCGGCCTGACAACTAGGTCAGTCGGCCCGGGCGCCGGGGTATATTCCTCGGCGTGCGCCCGCGAGATACGTCGCCCGACAGCCACGAGGCTCAGCTGCGAGCCTACCGCCGGCTTGGTCCCGCGGGTCGCGCGCGTGTGGCCGCGAACCTGTCGGCTGACACGAGGGAGCTCACGCGCGCAGGAATTCGCGCGCGCCACCCCGAGTACAGTAACGAAGATGTCGAGAGCGCGCTTCGCCGCATCCTGCTGGGCGACGAGCTTTTTCACCGAGCGTGGCCGGCGCTCCCCTTGCTCGCTCCATGAATGATGAAGGCGCGGGTGCATTCCTCGCTCGCCTCACCGCTAAGCTGGCTGCTGCCGGAGTACCCAACATGGTGGTGGGTTCATTCGCCAGCTCGTTCCATGGTGTTCCTCGCAGTAGCCAGGATCTCGATCTGGTGATCGATCCGCAGCCCGAATCGCTCCGGCGCTTTCTCTCCGATCTTCCGCCGGAGGATTACTACGCCGATGCCGATGCGGCCTTCGATGCGCTTCGTCGGCGTGGACAGTTCAACATCATCGACCTGGCGACGGCATGGAAGGCCGACCTCATCATGCGAAAGGCGAGGCCGTTCTCCGTCGAGGAGATGCGCCGACGCGTCCAAGGCGATCTGCTGGGCGCGCAGGTCTTCGTCGCGTCTCCAGAAGATACGCTGATCTCGAAGCTCGAATGGGCACAGCAGGGTGGGGGCAGCCAGCTCCAGCTGCGAGATGTTGCGGGGATCCTGCAGCTGCGCGGCGGCGACCTCGATATCGCGTATATCGAGCGATGGGTAGCCGACTTGGGCCTGGGAGAGCTCTGGCGATCCGTGCGTGACGCTCAGGGCACGCGCGCGTAGACGTCCGAGCGCGAGTGATAAAGTTCCCAGAACTTCTCCGCGATCGTGCGCGCGTCGATCGTCGCCGTGCCCCGATCAAACGTGGTGCCCTTGACGAGGCCAAACACCATGACCTCGCCCACGAAGACGTTCTCGGGTTTCAGCTTCTGCGCGAGCACGCCGACGAGCTTGTGCTTCGCGGCGTTGGCGACGCCGAGGCCCATCGATCCACCCGCGGCCGCCGCGTCCATCGCCGGATCGAACATGCCGAGGCCGCCGTTCGTCACCAGGATGGCGGCGTGCTTCTCCTGGCGCAAGTCGGGCAGCGCGGCCCTGACCGCCGCGAGCAGGCTCGTCACGGCGACGTCGAGGACGCCGCGCACGGCCGCATCATCGGCGGTGAGCATGTCGCCCGCGCCGCCGTCGTAAGCCGTCCACTGCAGGACCGTGATGGGCCCGAGCGTCTCGTGGACCTTGCCGATCACGCCGCGCGCCGCATCCGGATCGGCGAGGTTCGCCGGGAAGGCGGCCGCCCGCACGCCCTTTGCCTCGAGCGCCGCTACACCGGCCGCGAGGTTGTCGGCGCGCCGGGCGACGAGCGCGACCTGGAACCCTTCGGCGCCGAACCGCTCCGCGACGGCAGTCGAGATCCCGGGTCCGTATCCGCACACGACGATCGTCTTGCTCATGCCGCAACCCTAGCGCAGCGATCGCGGCCAGACCAATGGTTCGGACTGTGGCAACAACGTGGCGATGGAAGTGGCGGTTGGCGTTGAGCCGATTGCACACCCCGGCCCATCACGGGGCCGCGTAGGTCAGGATTGGGCCGGCGATGATGCCTCCTCCGGGAACGATCGCGAACAGGCGAAAGTTCCTGCCGGGGGCCACGGATCCGTCCGTTGTCGCGTACAGGGTCAGTTGGTGCAGGCCGCCGTCCAGGATGGGGATCGATCCGTCGGCGTTGTTGATGAGCGGCAACACGCCGCCCTCTTGCACACCAATGACCCAGGGCGTATTGCCGCCGGACAGTCCAGGGATCCCCGCGGGGATCGCTCCCAGGACCGTGTCCCAGTAGCTGCCGCCCGAAGGTTTGCCCGTCGCGTCCGTCGTCGCGAGGACAAAGGCGCTCACCGGTCCTCTCACGAGCGCATCGAACACCCCGTCCATCACCCCATCCGGCGTGATCGGGCTCGTCGTGTGCGAGACGCGATCGACCTTCAACGACTGCGGGTCGACCCCGAAGCTCTCGATACTCGGTCCGGCGAGCTCGGGCGGCGTCGGCACCAGCGCCTGCAGGTTGCTGGCCGGGACGATGGCCGGCGTCGTGGTTCCCGGCACGAGCCAGAGGAGCTCGATGCCCAGGATCGTCGGCTGGCCCTGGAAGTAATCGATGACGATCTCGTAACGGCCTGCAGCCAAGGGGACGGTGGGACCCAAGCTGCCGCCGAAGGCGTGAGCGCCGTCGTTGCTCACGATCTGTGTCAGCGACGTCGCTCCGCCGTCGGCGCCGGTCGCGGAAAGATCGATCAAATAGGCGTTCGAGCCGTCGTCGGAGAGGGTCTCGAAACGATAGTTGCCCGGTGTATCGACCGTGAGCACGCCACGGAAACGAATTGCGAACCACTGCGTGAGCTGCGGCAGACCGGGGAATCCCGCCGTAAAGGTCTGGCTCGGAACGTCGAGGTTCGAAACGTCGAACGTCGTCAGCGGACAGGCCGTGCCGGCGCCCGGTGCGTCGATCACCGACGGATCGTTGCAAGGATCGGTGAGGCTATCGACGCTACCGAAGTTCGGCAGCGCGGCCGTATTGGGCTGCAGCGAGTACACCGCTGCGAACAGGCCGTCGCCGCCGTCGCCGTTTCCACCGAACGCGTTCGATTGCGCAATGGTCACGGGTGAGCCGACCAGCGTCGAACCCGCCGGCGTCGTCACAAAGACGGTGGCTCCGCCCGACACCTGCTGGAACAGGCTGGATGGTGTCGCCACCGTGAGCTCACCGGACGATCCCGAGACGATGGGCAGGACGATCGTGACCTGGCCGGCCTCTCCCACGCCAACCAGCGACACCGTGACGTTGCTGGTATCACCAGACACGGTCGCCAGGTTCTTGCCCAATATCGTGATCGTGTTTCCTGGCCCCACGATTTGCGGGAACACGCCCGTGATCGCCGGCGGTCCTCCATAGGGCGGCTGGACGTCGAAGGTCGCGGTGACCGGCGGCGCGACCGCGAGAGCTTCGACAACGCGCATGTCTCCGTCGGTCATGGCCAGGTCGAGCACGCAGGCGTCCACCCAGTCGCTGGTCACGCCGTTCATCTGGCAAGTCGCTGTATTGCTCTGCACGGTCGCGCTGTCCAAGTCCTGCACCCTTGCCAGCAAATGCGGAAAATTGCGATCGGTGAAGGTTTCCGTGCTGGTTCCCGCGACGTAGTCGAACAACGACGTATCGCTGGCGATCCGCCAGCTCTCGACGTAGAGGTGGTAGAAATCAGCGAACGGTGCGGGCGACGTCAGCGTCGTGAGCCCGTCGCGCGTCGTGAGATCGTCCTCGGTCACGCCATTGGCATTGCCGAGCAGCCCGGCGACCTGACCGGCTCGGGATGTGGCGACATAGACGTCCACCCCAAAGAAGAAGCCGTGGGACGCCACTCGGAGCTGGCTGTTGTCAGGCCAAACGATCGCGTAACTATCAGAGAGCGTCCAGACCACGCCGCCGCCGGGCAGCGGCGTCGGGCCTGGCGCGAGCGTGGTCGCGAAACCGTCGACAGTGACCGTCCCATCCAGGTAGAACGCCACCTTGTCGCTCGCGACCCGCGCGGCCACCGCCACCGCCAGCGAGACCTCTTTGGCGCCCCACGGCTCGGTGCGAGTTTGAACTTCCAGGTCGCCAGCGCTCGAGACAACCATCGTCTCCTCGCCGGCTGGCTGACAATCGTACCGCACCCCATCGAACGTCCGCAGGTGCGGGTCGCCGATCCACGACGCGTGAGTCGGAGGAGGCGCGGGCAGGCGCGCGGCGCCGTCGCCGCCCTGGCCGCCTCCGTCGGAGGTGGGGCGCGCGTCCCCGGCATCTCCGGCGTCCGCGGCGTCGGCATCGGCGCCCCCATCGTCGGGCCTCTCGTCGTCGGCGCTCTCGTCGTCGGAAGCGTCTGCGTCGGAGCTCGCGCTCCCATCGTCGGCGCCACCGTCCGCACCCGCGTCGGCGTCGCAGTTCCCGGCCGTGAACCGTGGCCCAAATGGGATGTCCTTCGAGAGGGGAGGCGAGTCCTTTTCAGAGATCCCGACAGCCTTGAAGAAGGCGAAGGCCTCGCCCTTCAGGTGGCCCTGCGCGTCCACGCAGTAGTAGGGAGGTAGCAGGTTCGCGCTGACCATTGCTTCGGAGTAGATGCCGCTCTTGAGGTCCGCGCCCACGGATGCCACCTGATTCAGGATGAGGAGCTGCGGGCGGGCGCGGACGAAGACGCCTTCTTCGAGGCTGGCCTGATAGACCGCGGCTGGGCCCGTGCCTGGTAGCTCCGCCGAGAGGGTGATCGATCCGGAATAGTTCGGCCCGGTCGTGGAGAATCCCGCCGCATCATCGTAAGTGGCTGAGAAGTCCGCAGAGGTTTGCGCCGAGAGCTGCACGCCGATGCCATAGCTCGCCGTCGCCTCGGCTCCGAAGCTGATGGGGATCTCGATCGATGCGACGCGGATGCCGAGATATCGAAGCGCGGAGTCCGCAATGGTGAACGGCACCGGAATGCGCAGCGTGCCGATACGTGCTTCGGCGTCCAGCGTGGCCGTTGCGGCCGCGTCAACGCGTGCGGTGCCGCCCAGGCCTCCCGAAACGCTGGCGCCCCCGCGCGCGGCGTCCGCCCCGTCGTAGTCGAAGCTCAACCTCCCACCGACGGAGAAGGTGAGGCTACCGCTGAACGGCGGGCGCGCGAGATCGATCGTGAGCGAATCCGACCCTGCCACCGAGAGATGGATGCCGTCCTGCGTCCCTCCGTCGGCGTTCGACAGCGCCGACCGGAATGCGCCCGGCATATCGGTCGCGGGATCGGTAGAGCCCACGGTGAGGATTCCGTCCTGGAGGCGCAGATCGCTCGCGAGGGTGATTTGGGAGAAAACGTCCGTGACGTCGGCGGCCGCCACGGAGACCGTGGTTTCCCCGCCCGCCGACGACACCGACTGGACCCGCACCGCGATGGTATCCGCGAGCAGGATGTCGCCCGGCTTGGCGTCGATCGCTCCGCGCACGGTCCAAAGGCTCGGCGTCATCAAGTCGATCGCCGCCTTCTCGGCGTCGGTCAGGACATGCACATTCGGACGCAATACTGCGGCACCGTAAGTCGCGCCCGAGCCGCCAGCGTCGGAGGTGCCGGTCGTCTTTCCACCGCCGCCTCCACAGCCGAGCCCGAAACAACACGCCATCACGACCAACGAGCGCCACCCTGCCTTCACGGTTTGCGAGTATCGCTCAGCTCGCGGAAGGAAGGAACCGATCGCAAGCGGTCCGGATTGCGTTCATCGCGCGGCGCAACACGGTGCAGCCACACCTGACAATGCGGTTGCCGCGAATAGCAGCCAATGCGCGTTCTCAGTTCCCGGGCACCCCCCCGGCGTGCCGGCAATTCACGTCGAATGGTGTGGTGCGGACGCCTCGCAGTGGAGGGGCGCGTCGCAAAGGCGTGCTCTCACTCACCCTCGCGAACCGAGCGGCCTGGACGACGGGCGGTAGCGCAGTGCTCGAACGGCGGCGAGCGGCTGAGCGGTGCGCGGGTTCTTGCAGATTGGCTTCCGAAACACCGCGCGGAGGATAAATTCATGGTTCCAGGTCGACGCTACTTCTTTGCGGGAGCGCCCGCCTCTCTGGTTGCCGCCACGAGTTGCCTGCTCGCGGTCGGCTGTGGATCGGCAGGCGGTCGCCCGCAAGACGCTGCCGTGGGCAGCGGCGGCGCGATCGGGGAGCGCGACGACAGTGGCGGGGACGGGGTCGGTGGTGGTGGGACGGGCGACGGACACGGCGGCAGCGGCGCGGGGGGCAGCCTGATCGGCGGGACCGGAGGGGCCACCGGCGTTGGCGGCGCGGGCGGCGCGCCGCCAACGCTGTTCCCGGCGCCTGCTATCAGTTATGCCACGGGCTCACCCGGCGCGTACTCGATCGCCGCCGGGGATCTCGACGGCGACGGCAACGCCGACCTCGCGGTTGCGAATTTCGGCGCCACGGACGGCCAGTCGGCCGCCACGCGCGGCGCCATGAGCGTCCTGTTCGGCGATGGTTCCGGCGGGTTCCGGTCCCCGGTCGTCTACCAGGCCGGCATCGGAACGCACGGAGTGACCATCGGCGATCTGAACGGCGACGGCCGGCCCGACATCGTGGTCGCGAACAACGGGACCAGCGCCGTCACCGGCGCCTATGTTGTCGACGGCAGCGTCAGCGTGTTCCTCAACGTCACCGCCTCCGGCGCGTTCGCACCTGCGATCGACTATGCCGCGGGTCTGCGACCGGAGTCGGTCGCCATCGGCGATCTCGACGAGGACGGCCATGCTGACCTGCTGGTCGCCAACAACGGCAGCAACGACGTGAGCCTGCTGCGCGGGAGCGGTGACGGCACCTTCGCGGCGGCGGTCGCTTACCCGGCCGGCCCGGCCCCGAAGACCGTCGTCATGGGCGATCTCGACGGCGACGGCCACCTCGACCTTGTGGTAACGGACAACGGCGACAGCAACGTGAGCGTGCTCTTCGGTAGGGACGACGGCTCGCTGGCGGCTGCCGTCGCGTATCCGCTCGGCGGTACCAACCTACACTCGGCGACGCTCGGCGATCTGAACGGCGACGGCCATCCGGACCTGGCCACGTGCAGCATCAACGGCTCGGCCGGCGCGGGGCTCGTGAACGTGCTCCTCAACGACGGGCACGGCGCCTTCGGCCGAGCGACCGCATACGCAGCCGGGCCCAGCACGTTCTACGGCGACCTCGGCGATCTCGACGGTGATGGCCGGCTCGATCTCGCGACGGTCAACGAAGGCGACAACACGGTGAGCGTGTTCCTGAACCTGGGAAGCGGCGTGCTCGGCGCCCCGCTCACGCTTCCGGTGGGCGTCGGACCATCGGCGGTGGAGGTCACCGACCTCGATCGCGACGGCAGGCCCGACGTGGTGACGGTGAACCAGGGCGACGGCACCGTCAGCGTTCTGCTGAACCGCCGCCCATGAACGCGCCCCGTACCGACTACCTCGGGCATCTGCGTGATTCACGGCGGATCCAGGGGAAGGGCAGGACCGACCGGCTATACAGTCGCCCCAATCCGCGCACGACACGTGTCGCTCAGTGCGCTCGCTCGCGTTCTGGATCGAGCGCCCCCGCAATTGAGTCCCCGTCGCGCCGTTCGGAAAGGCGCGTGACCTGCGCCGATGCCGGCGGCGCGGGTCCGACGGCGCTCCGGTACCAGCCGAGGCGTTCGGCCAACTCGCGCGTGCTCTTGGGCATCGGCACCCGCGCCCGCACCATGTGCGTCACGAGATCCCTGCCTTGTCGCACCAGCGCCATTCCGTCGGCGGCCCAGTGTTGCTCCACGACGGTCGCCTCAGCCGACAGGCGCGGTTCGAAGCGAACCAGTTGCTCGGCGCTGACCACGAAAGACGTCCAGATCTCGAAGATGTCGCCTTCGGTGCGCAAGGTCTCGCATTTCAGCCGCGCGGCCGCCGCGAAGGCGCGCACCAGGGATTCGATGCCCGAGAACAACGGTATCGCCTCGAAGGTCACGATCAGTTGGTCGGCGACCTCGTCAATCGTACGCATCGTCTGCGCAATCTTGATGTACCGGCTGCGGTAGAAGGCCTCGATGGGGAAGGCGAAGGCCTTGAACGGCTCGCCCCACAGCTCATCGATGCCTTCGTCGCCGCTGCGGTGCAAGACCAGCTTTCCCAAGGTGAGAGCCTCCTCGAGATGCTCGCCACACAGGCGCATCAGCGCGTTCTCGGAGTCTATCTTCACACCCACGGCCTGCATCTCGACCAGCTTGGTGAAGATGTCGGTGACCCGATTGAAGAGGGCGCCCGCCAGCATGGCGCTCTTGACGCGCTTGCGCTGCGGGTCCTCCTCGATCTCGAACGCCCGACGTGCTGCATCGAGGCGAGTGCCCGGAACGTTGATTCCGTGCTCGACATGATTGAACAGGCGCCGCGTGAGCGCCTCGATGAGCTGTCGCTTCACCTGCAGAGTGTCTGCGGGTGCATCGTAAGCCTTGACCCAGTAGCCGTCGTAGTAGACGCGGGCGATGCCATCGATGACACGCTTGGTTCCGTTCGCCAATCTCGTTTCCATGCTTTGCCGCCGCCTCGAACCGCTCCGGATCGGCTCGCCAATCCCTGCATTTTACGGCGAATTGTCGCTCGCGGCGCACGAACCGACACCATTGACGATCAGAAACACGGACGCAACATGCCGGAAAAAAACGGGCGGTATTCCGTTCCGGGTCTCGCCAATCCTGTCATCAACCTGGAGCGGGTTTGGTGGAGTCCATTGCCGCAGGGAGGTAAAAGGAACGTCGTCAGCAATATTTTCCGGGCGCACGCGCGAAAGGATTCCAATGGATCGGATTGGGGGGGCCAGGGGGACGCTGCTGCTCGCGGCGGCGGCGCTGTCAGGGATCACGTGTAAACACGGCGGTCAGTGCACGACGGATGACGACTGCGCGTCGATGGGCAACCATCAACGCAGGCTGGGTTCCCCCGTGCGCGATGAAGGTCAGACGCGACACCGATCTCGGCGACTTCACCTACGCCGATCCGCCGGCAGTCGCGTGCGGGTGTGCGTTCGAAGCGCAGGTCGGTGTCGACCCCTTGAGGCAAGAATGCACGAAGTGCATGTCGAGCAGCGACTGCCCTCAGAACCGACCGCTCTGCAACTACGGCTACTGCGAGCCGGAATAGGCGCCCGCACCGACGGTCTGCGCAAATTCGAGTAGGGAGCTTCAAACGTGCGTCGACTGCTCGCGCGTCGAGCTGGTTGCCTTGCGTCGGGTGCGGGGCATCGCGGACGACAGGGCTCACCCGACCGGGTGGACGATGCTTTCGGTGGGCGGACGGACGGGAACCTGTTCCGCGGCAGCGCCTAGGAGCCGCGCCATTCCTTCGAACAGTGAGACGAGCGCCCGCGCTGCGTGGGGAGGCGCTGCGATTCGGACTCCGCCGTCCGCGCCGCGTTCGACGGTGAGCGCCCCGAGCATCCGTCCGATTTCTTCCTGGCCGACATCGCTGATGCCCGGGAATGAAGGTACCTCCTGCGCGCCCGACGTCGCTGGGTTGGCGATCGCCGGTGCCCCCTCGACTCCGTCGCCATCCGAGATTACCACCGCCGGCTCGACCCCATCTCCCGTTTCGGGCTCCGGAGCGGGGGCGTCGACGCCGGGCTGATCCTCGGCCTCGGCTTCGAGGGGGGAGCGCTCGCCCGCGGGCAGCGACGCGGGCTCCCCCACGAGCCGCTCGAGGACGGCTCCGAGGGCGCCCGAGCGATCGAACTGGAGCTGGTCGGTGGTCCCGTCGAACAGCCCTTTGAAGAGCGCTCGCTTGCCGGCGACCAGCCCGGCGATCCGTTCTTCGATGCACGCGCGGCTGACCAGGTTGTAGACGTCGATCGGTCGCCTCTGGCCAAGGCGGTGGATTCGCCCGATCCGTTGCTCGAGCACGGCGGGGTTCCACGGCAGCTCTAGGTTTATGCAGGCGTTCGCCGCTTTCTGGAGATTGAGGCCTACGCCGCCCGCGTCGGTGAGAAACAGGATCGCAGCCTTGGGATCGTCGTGGAAGTCGACGAGGTTTTGCGTGCGGCGGCGCGCCCCTTCCTGACCGGTGAAGAACAGCTTCCGCACTCCCCCGGCCGAAAGCAGATCGGACACCGACCAGGAGGCCAGCTCCAACATGCGTCGAAACTGGCTGAATACGACCACCTTGCGCTTCTGGGTCAGCACCAGGTTCGAGATCAGCTCGCGAAACTCGACGAGCTTCGGGGCCGCGAGCGATTCGACGAGCTTGGGCTCCGGGGCGCGATCGCGGATCACCGGCCAGATCGACGGAAAGTTGAGCTGGGCCATGCCGTTCGCGATCACCCTCTGCGTGAGCAGCAGTGACATCAGCCGCAAGAATTCGCCTTGGGTGAGATGGCGTCGTTGCGCAATGCGCGCCAGCTTGGCGATCGGTTGACTGAGATCGTCGTGGGCTTCTCGTTGCTCGGCGGTCAACTCGACCGGGATCACCGTGTCCTGGCGTGGCGGAAGTTGGGCGAGCACCTCGCTGCGAACGCGTCGGAGCAGAACCGGCGCCAGGCGCTTGCGAAGCAGGTCGAGGTTTCGTGCCCCGATCACCTCCCGACTTCCGTCGGCGTAGGTGGTGTGCCACGGCACGAGCCGCCACTTGGGCTCGAGCGCGCGGTCGTCGACCCACTCGACGATGGAGGCCAGCTCCTCGAGCCGATTCTCCATCGGCGTGCCTGAGAGAACCAGCCGGAAGTTGGGCTTGAGGCGCTTGACGGTGAGCGCGGTCTTGGTCGCCCAGTTCTTGATCCGTTGCGCCTCGTCGAGCACCACCAGATCGGGCGCCCAGGCGGTGATGGCATGGACGTCGCGCACGACCTGCTCGTAGTTGGTGACCAGAAAGCCCCTCCGCATCGACTCGTAGAGCGAGCGCCGATCGTCCGCGCCGCCCTCCACGATCCGCAGCGGCGCAGCGGATACCGCTTGCCACTCGCGTTCCCATTGCGGTTTGAGCGAGGCGGGCACCACGAGCAGCCCGCGGCCGACTACCCCGGCGTCGAAGAGCGCGCTCGCGCCCACGATCGCCTGCGTGGTCTTGCCGAGGCCCATGTCGTCGGCGAGCACCAGTCGCCCCTCGGCCAGGAAGCGGCTGACGCCTTCCTTCTGGTACGGGTAGAGGCGTCGCTTCGCGCGGCCGAGCGCCTGCCTTATCCGCGGCGCCGCCGCCCGAAGGCGCAGCACGCGCTCGAGCCGTGCACGCTCCTCCGCGA
Source organism: uncultured Myxococcales bacterium (assembly GCA_964571275.1). GTDB lineage: Bacteria > Myxococcota_A > Polyangia > Fen-1088 > Fen-1088 > DASRQZ01. Next base: position 36,729 of record CAZNCQ010000007.1, on the reverse strand, counting down.
GCACGGCGCGCGCCGCGGGGTCGGCGGACACACGTGCCTTACGCGCGTGCGCCTCCAGGGTTCGGACGAGGCGCATGCGGGCCTCGGGCTCGGCGCCGTGAGTCGTCTTGAGCCGCCAGGTGCCGGTCTTGGTAGGGTGAAAGCTGTGCGCGATCGCTGAAGGGACGGGCGCGGACCCGCTTCCGTCGGTCCGGTGCGGCGTCAGGCCGAGCGCATCCAAAGGATCGGTCGACGCCGGCGGCGCCGAGGTGGCGTCCCAGACAATCGCACCCCCGCGCGACGACGAGGTTGGAGTCTTAATGATCCGGCCAAAGGTGCGCGGCGCTCTCGCCAGGTGTTCCAATATCGCGAGCAGGTGCTTGCAGAGGCCAAGCGCCCCGCGCAGGAAGTCGGCGCAGTCACAGGAGCCGCGCACCGGCACCAGGGAGGCGAGCCGCACGTCGTAAGGCAACGCTCCCTCCGCGCCCGCTCGCCCGAGAACGTAGCGTCCCCAGGGGCCGCCGCGTGGCCCCTCGACGACAGCGATTTCCTGAGCGCGGATCGAGGCGACCCGACGCAGAATTGCCTCCAGCGCCGCTCGCCGCACCGGCCAGTCCCACTCGCCAGGCAGCGCAAGCACGCATCGCGCTAACAGGTCGGCGGGGATGTGGAGCGTCCGGGGTCCGGCGATCTGTACGAGCGTCTCGTACGCCTCAGCATCGTTCCCGGGCGGATCGATCACGGCCATCGGATCCGGCATGGACCGTTTACTGCCAGCAAAGCTGGATCCGTGTCCAGGCCCAAGAGGGCGAACCCGAAGACTGTCAGCCGAAAATTCCACGAACCCCCTCTCCGGGACTACCCTAGATACGGCATGAATTCGTCGGTTCAGGAGTTCTCGACCTGATGGCCAAGACGCCCTTCGTCACGCTCGTGTTCCAGGGGACCCGGTTCGGGAACGTGCGATGCCCCTGGAGGCCCTCACCGAGCTCGCAGGCCGCGTTCGAGCACCACACCCGCGCGATGCGACTGGCGTCCGCAGGAACGTGGGGTGTCACCGCCAGTGAGTGTCGCACCCAGGAATTGAAAACGTATCCCGATCCTTAGCCTTCGACGCCATTGGTTCCCGCGGATCCTGCCCATGTTTTCATCGATTTCACGGGCCTGCCGAACAGTCGCGTCGAGGCCAAGGCGACCAGGCTGGGGCGCTGTGCGACCGAGCGGGGCGCCCTATATCTGCCTGACGAACCGGTCGCGTCGGCTGGACCGTAACATCACCCAGTACGGGATCGCCGCCTGGACCGGGATCCAGTCTGCGGAAATGGCAGTAGGCGGGACCCCCTACTTCCGTTTTCGGACACTTTCTGGTTGCCTCTGCGCGGTAGCGTGCAGGGCCTCGTCGCCCGCTAAAGGGAGGGCTGTGCCGGGACTGCCTCCGGGCGGTGGCCTAACGCTGCGGCGACCCGCTCGATTCGGCACTGGACGGTAGCATGGGCGAGCGTCGTCATGTTGGGGGCTGTGGCCTTGCTGGTCGCGGCCGTGGCACCGTTCCGAGATGAGCCAAGGCACCCGACACGAGGTGAAGTTGACACGGGAAGATCTCGGGGCCTGGCGAGCGACCGGGCCCTTCGTTTGTTTACCCGTCTGGGGTCGGGAGACCAGCTCACCGCACTCCCTCCTCTCGCGTGGCGACGGATCGGAATTGGAGCAATAGAGCGACGTCATAGACGGCCTTCAATGTGCCGCCGATGATGAGCGGCCAGCCGAACGTCGTCCTCTCGAGCAGCGCGCCGGCGATGAGAGGCGCGAGCCCGGCGGCGAGGCTCCTCGGCACGTTGGTCACGCTGGCGGCCGCGGTTCGCTCCTCGGGTGCCACGACGGCCATGACGAAGGCCTGCCGTACGGGCACATCCATCTGCGAGACGGCCATGCGGAGGAGGAGGCAGGCGATACTGAGCGAGGCCGAGGGCATCAGCCCAGCAATGATTAGGAAAATGTTGGCTGGGAGGTGCGTGTAGACCATCGTCCGGATGAGCCCGATGCGCGCCGCGACGCGCGGCGAGAGGATCTGCGAGAACGCGCTGAGCGTCCCCGCTACGAAAAACACTCCCGCCGCCGTTGCTTCGTGGATGTGGAAGCGGCGAAACAGCCAGAGCACGAGCAGCGACTGGACGACGAAGCCGCCACCGAACGAATCGAGGCTGAAGAGGGCGGCCAGCTGCAGGACGACCGGGCGTGACTGGGCGAGCGCCCGATGGGGTTGCTTCGCCGGATGAACCTCCAAAGAAGGCGACAGCGAAGCGTAGACGACCGCCGCCGCCACCGCGCATAGAGCGTAGAAGACAAACACGTCGCGCTCGGCGCCAAGGAGAGACATGCCATTGCGAGAGGCAATGACCGCGGGCACGCCACTTATGAGCGCCCCGAGGGCACCGGAGAGCGTACCGGCGACGTTGTACCAGGCGAATGCCAGCGTGCGCGCGGGGCCGTCGGCGGTGTGAGCGAGGGCCGCCTGTTCCGTCGGGAGAAAGAGACTCACGTCGCCCGAGGATGGGTTGAGAGTGCCGGCTATGGCCACGAGCATCAATGGCCAGAATGTCGTCAGCCCCGCGAATCCGAGACCGGTCGCGGCCATCAAGGCGGACGCGCCGAGCAAGATCCGCCGGCGAGAAAGGCGGTACCCGAGTAGTCCGACGCCCAGCGTGACGCCTGCGGATCCGAGCAGCGTACCTGTGACGATCGCGCCGACTTGGAAGGGGCGGAGGCCAAGATCGGTCAGGTAAGTGGCGAGCGCGACGCTGACCACTCCGTCGGCGAGGCCGCGGATGGCGCGAGTGAGGAGCAGCTTGCGCGCGTCGGTCACAGCTATCTGCCGGAATAGCCCCGAGCGTCCTATTCCGTGGACGAATCGTCAGGCGGATGTCCGGGGTCCACCCAGCGCACCTCCTCCGGCGGGTCGAGCGTCGGGATGTCGAGGTTGACCACGATCGGGTCTTGGCCGCTCCGGACCAAAACACATTCGAGGCGCTCGTCGCCGCTCGCGTTCATTTCTTGATGCGGAACGAACGGCGGCACGTAGATGAAATCCCCCGGGCCCGCCTCGGCCGTGAATTGGAGGGCGTCACCCCAACGCATGCGCGCTCGTCCGCGCACGACGTAGATGACGCTCTCGAGCGCGCCATGGTGGTGCGCTCCCGTCCTCGCGCCGGGGTGGATGTGTACCGTTCCCGCCCACAGCTTGCTAGCGCCGGCGCTGGCGAAAGTGATCGCCGCCGCGCGCTCCATACCCGGCGTCTGAGGCGTGTTGCCGTCGAGCTCATCGGATCGAACGACGCGCACGCCGTCGTACTTCCACTGCGGTTTCGTCATGCGGGCCCGGATTTGTGGAACCGTCGCAGGTTCGAGTCCTTTCGCCTGGATTGAACTCCAGCTCCTGCGACGGTTCAATGCCGATCGCTACTGCTTCGATGTCAGGCCGCTCGGGCGTGCTGGAGACTGCGAGTCGCCTCCTCGATCGGAGCGCGTTCGACCCAGGCGTCCAGATCGAAGTCTCGGTCGAGGACGCCGTGACGGAGCAGCAGATCCTTCTGGCGGCGGAACAGCTCGACCCGCGCATCCGACAGGTCGGGAGCCAGCGTGAGGTGGAAGTCGTTCTTGTACGCGGCGGCGAGCCCTTCGCGGCTAGCGCCGATCTCCTTTCCCAAGAGCTCGTATACGGCGTTCAGGTTGCTCTTGGCCCACTCTGCGGCGCGCAGCACCTGGCGAAGGAAGCGCACCACGACGTCGGGATGGTGCTCGAGCAGGTGTTCGTGCACGGTGATCGGACGCGGCGTGCCGTTGTTGACGCGGAAACGCCGGTCGGGGATGGCGTCCAGATCCACGCCGACGCGGAAGCCGTGCCGGCGCGCCCCGTCGTGCGCGCTCGCGCCCTTCACGAAAAAGCCGTCCACCTTGCCGTCCTGCAGAGCCTGGAAGCCGAACCAGGAGCCGCCGTCGCTCGCGCTCGAATCCTCTGCCCCACCGTCTTTCTGGTTTCCCACCTCGATCAGCGTCACGTCGTCGAACGTCAATCCGGCCGAGCGTAGCGCCCCGTAGTAGCCATGGATCGCGTGATGGCGCGCGATGCTACGGCCGCGCTTGTTCTCGGCGATATCCGCCGCGCGGTAGACGGGCAGTGCGAGGCGCTTGCCCTTCAGATCGGCTGCAGAACGGATGTCCGAGTCCTGTCGAACCAGGATCGACTGCCCTTCGTCGATCCAGGTCAGCCCGATCAGGCGTGTCTTCGCCCCCTGCGCGCGCGCCGGGATGGAATAGACGTTTCCGCCCTCGCGGATCAGGGTGGGCAGCTCGTGGTCGTAGTGATTGTGGCGGAATGGGCCGGCGTCGTCGTCCTGCAGGGTCCGCAAGCGAAAGCCGTCACGCTTAAATTCCTCGGCGAACCAGCCGAGCTGATAGGCGATACCGGTGGCGGTTGGAACGCCGCCGCGTCCGTTTCCGGCACACCGGGTGAACCACAGGGTATCGATCTTGGAAACCGCGTTGTCGTTGCTCATCTGTTCTCCTCCTTGGGGATCGTCGTGGGTAGGTGTGGCGTAGCTTTCACCACCAGCGCGCGAGCAGCGAGACGCCGACGGTGCGCGGGTCGCCCCAATCGACGACGTCGCCGGTCGCGCCGGCTGCGCCCGAGCCGCTGTGCTGGCGGTAATGGACGTCTGCGAGGTTGTTCGAGTAGACCGTGAGCGACACTTTCTCGTCGGGGCTGACCAGGGCGGCGCGCGCGTTGATCAACGAGAAGGCCGGCGTTTGCAGGAAGGGATCGGTCTGGTTGTTGGCGTAGTGGAATTGCCGGCTCTGGAAATGCCAGTCGCCGGAGATCACCAGCCGGGGTGTCCGTCCCGGACCAAGTGGGATCCGGAGGTTGGCGGTCAGGATCGAGTCAACGTGGGGCGAGCGGACGAATTGATTGCCGGAGTAGTTCGGGCCGTTCAGCACCTGGAAGTCGGTGTACTTTGCGTCGAGGAGGCCCAGGGCCTCGCTGAGGCGCAGGTTGCTGAAGGGGAGCGCGTCGATCTCCAGCTCGCCGCCGTTCACGCGCCCGGCGCCGGCGTTCTGCAGGTACGAGACCGAAGTGTTGGTGGGCGGTAGCGGCCCGACCACGTTCACCTGGATGTTATGGTAGTTGTAACGAAAGGCGCTGGCGTTGACGATCAGCCGGTTCCCGAACCAGCTGGTCTTGGCGCCGACCTCGAAGTCGTCCAGCGTCTCGGGCTCGACGACGTTTAGCGCCGAGGCCGTGGTCGCTGCGGTGTTGTACCCGCCCGACTTTGCGCCGTGAGCGAAGCGGAAGTAGATCTGCGCCTGCTTCGTGAGCTCGACCTGTGGCGTGATGTCCCCGGTCAGGTTGTTCCAGGTGTTCGACGGGTTCGCCTGAAACCAGTTGGTCAGCGGCGTGCTGACCGACGACGGGAGCCACCACTGACCGAGGTCCGTGAACGTGGCGTTCGCGCTGGAGGGGGTCGCCTCGCGCAAGAAGCTCAGGCGGCGGGTCTCCGTCGTGAAGCGCACGCCACCCGTCACGCTGATGTGCTCGACGACGTTCACGGTGGCGCTTCCGAACACCGCGCCGCTGTTCGCCACGTGCTCGAACTCGGTGTGCGCGTAATTGGTTGGCCCGGGCGCCTCCAGCGGTTGTCCGGGGAGCTTGGCCGTCACCGAATCGCTGACGATGTTCTCGTGAAAGAAAAACGCGCCGGCGACCACGCTGACCTTCCGGGCTCTCGGCGACGCCACCCGCAACTCCTCCGTGAACTGATACGATCGCGCCTGCGTCCAGCCCCGGCTCACCTCGATAGGGGTGCTGTCCGAGTCGCTCAGGGCTCGGTCGCGGTAGTCTTCGTAAGCCGAAATGGCAGTCACGGTGTAGCCGCCGGAGCGCCACCTGAGGTTCAGGAACGCCCCGTTCTGCGTCACGTTGTCGCTGGCGGGCGCGTTCGTATCGACCGTATTGATATCGTTGCTTGGCACGTAGCCCTGCAGGTACGCGCCATTCGGGGCATTGCTGGAGGTGCTCGCGATGCCGCCCTGGGTTGCGTATTGCCTGAAGTGAACGTTGCCGGTCACTTCGAAGTCGGGCGTGATCCGGCCGAGAAGCTGCAACCGGACAGCTCCATCCTGAAACTGACCGTCGGACAGGCCGGTGTAGAGATTGTTGAACCTGCCGCCCCGGGCTTCGTAGTGGAAGGACACCCGGGCTGCCAAGCGGTCTTTCCAGATCGTCTGGCCCGCCGCTCCCTCGATGATGCGATCGTTAAAGGTCCCGTCGTCGAAACGGAGGTAACCGTCTGAGGTGAAGTCCGGCTTGCGTGTGACGATGTTGATCGCGCCGCCGGTGGTGTTCTTCCCCCACAGCGTCCCTTGCGGGCCGCGTAGCACCTCGACGCGATCCAGATCGAACAGCGGGAAACCGGTCGAGCTGGCGTTGCTGATGTAGACGTCGTCGAGATAGAAGCCGATGGGGTTCGAGAAATCGAGCTGCTGCTGGCCGGTTCCCACGCCGCGGATCCACCACCGCGGCCGTCCATGCTGCTGCGTGACCGCGGAGGCGTTCGGGACGTAGGTCAGGATCTCGCTGGCGGATCGGCCGATCTGGTTTTCTGTCAAGGCGTCGCCCTGCAGGACGCTCACCGCGCTCGCCACCGACTGTAAAGTCTGTTCGCGGCGCTCCGCGGTGACCACGACCTGCTTCAGCGTCGGCGCAGCCGTTGCCGGCGCAGCAGCCGCCGGCGTTTGGTTTGCGACCGGGGTGGGCGCTGGTTGGAGCGGATCGGCTGGGGGCTGCGCTACCGGAGCAGCAATGGATCCCGGGTCTGACGGCGGCGCGGCAGGCGCTTGACCGGAGGCACGACCGACGAGACCAAACAGCAAGCCGCCGGTCGCAATCACGTGGCGCGCGAGCCGTCGCTTGCCAGCACGCGCTTGCCAGCCGGAAGAAGTCTTTGTGTACAAGAGCACTCCGTTCGTCTCCTCTTCGTCCGCAATTGTGTGCAAGGGTCGCACCACGCAATTGCGCGCCGGGCAAAGACCACTGCCTGCTTGCGGCGACGCAAACATCAAGAAGCTCTGCTCGTTCAGCAGCAACAGCGGTTCAAGGCTGCGCGATAGGCGCCGCGCGAGTCGTTGGTCGTGAAGTTGCAAATGACAGTGCACATGTCTCAGCGCGTGGAAGAGTTTGGCCGGCGAGCTCATGAGGTCCTCTCCGTTGACCCCGGACCGTCCGGCCGCGATCGGGTGCGCTTGCTGCTCGAGGAATTGCTGCGTGACCAGGCATTCGTTGCCGAACAGCTCGGACCGCAAGACGAGCAGCGACGGGTGCTTTACAAGGACGCCGAGCTCGGGTTCGTGGTCTTGGGCCACGTTTTCAAGGAAGCGCGCCGGACAAAGCCTCACGATCACGGCGCCTACTGGGCCATCTATGGGCAGGCGACGGGAACGACGTTCATGGACGAGTGGGAAGTGGTGCAGAAGGCGGCGCCTGGTCAACCAGGTAAAGTCCGAAAGATCACGACCTATGAGCTGACGCCCGGTCACGCCCGCACCTATAACGAAGGCGCGATGCACTCACCCTGGCGCGAAGGGCCGGCAAAGATGATCCGGATCGAAGGCGGACCCATCGGACGCGAGGGGCAGCTCGAGTACGAGGTCGTGTGAGCGTTCTAGCCGCTATGGCTGCTGCGCGGGAAGCAGCGGTGCGCGATGATCAGCAGTCAGGCACGGCCAACCGGCGCGTCGCTGCAATCCCTGGTTCGGCTTAGACCTGGCACGGACTTCATTCGCTTCCCACCATCTACTTCTCGGGCTCGTCGAACGCCGCGCTGGAGGTGGCTGCCCAGGTCAGCGACGTGCATCTGACCTGGGCTGAACCCCCGGGGCAGCTCAAGGAGATCGTGTCTCGTCTCACCGATCTGGCGGGTGCCGCGGGGCGGACCCTTCGTTTCGGCACACGAGTCGACATCATCGCGCGCGACACAGAAGAGGAGGCCTGGGCGGACGTGCGCAAGTTCGCCAAGCTGGTCGATCGGAGCATCCTCCAGCGTCGGGCGGCGGCGGCTGGGGCCGATTCGACGGGTCGCGCGCGACAGGCGGCCCTGCGCGGCGGCTCGATCGACCGCGTCGAGGACCTTGTCGTGTCAACCAACCTCTGGGCTGGGATGAACCTGTTGGGGCCGGTGCCTGCGCTAGTCGGCAGTTACGAGCAGGTCGCGGAACGCCTGGAGGAGTATCAGGACATCGGACTTTCGACCTTCATCCTAGACGGCGCGCCGCACCTGGAAGAGGCCTTTCGCGTGGGGCAGGAAGTGTTGCCGCTCTTGCGGGACCGCAAGGCGGCGGCTCCGGCGCAGGCGCCGCTCGCGGCGGCGTCGTAGGGCGAGACGTCACCAGGCGCGACCGCGGTCACCTTTGGGCGTGCGGGCTGATGCCGGGCTTGCGAAACCGCAGCGTCATCCGGTCACTCTCGCCGATCGCTTGATACTTGGCGCGGTCTTGATCGCCGAGCTTCAGCGTGGGGGGCAGCGTCCAGACACCTTTGGGCCAGTCCTTGGTGTCGAGAGGGTTGGCGTTCGCTTCCGAGCGCCCGTCGAGCGAGAAACCGACTTTGGTTGCCAGCGCGATCACGTACGCCTCGGGCACATAGCCGGTCTCATCGATTTTGTGAACGACGTCTTCGACGGTTGCGTCGGCGGCGGCTGCGCGGTGCTCTTCCACCCCGAACACACCGCCTGGCTTGAGGACGCGAAACGCGGCCTCGAGCACGCGCGCGGCGATCCCGGCTTTGACCCAGTTGTGAAAGTTGCGGAAGGTCACCACCGCGTCGGCGGATTCATCGGGTCCCAACGAGAAATCGGTCGCGGTGTCGATGGCGTGAGCGCGCACCTTGCCGTAGACCGCCGGGCTAGCCGCAAGGCGCTCGCTGTACTTCTTGGTGAGCAGCTCCGCCACCGCACCGGCGCCGCCGTCGGCCTCCGGTTTGACCTCGGGGCTGATCACCGTCAGAGTCCCCTTCTCGGCGACGAGCGGCGCCAGGATCGCGGTGTACCAGCCGGTGCCCGGCCACAGCTCGACGACGTTTTGGTTGCCGCGGATGCCGAAGAAGCCGAGCGTCTCGGCCGGGTGGCGCCAGCGATCGCGCGCGATCTCGGCCGCGGGACGCTCCGGAGAGGCGATGGCCGTCCGCAATGCCGCGGCCTGGTCGACGTCGAAGACGATCTCGTCAACCGAGATTCTCCGGTCGATCGACTTGTTGGCGAAGAACATCTCGGACACGCTCGCGATGCGCGCGCGATCGTTTGCGGTGGGAACGCGGAAGACGGGCACCACGCGCGAATCTTCGATCGCGTTGCGCAGCTCTTCACCCGAGAGCGCGGTCGGCCCCTTGTCGGTGTTGACGTTCTGGAACTTCTCGGGGCTCTGGTGGGCCAGCGCGGTCAGCTCCTGGGATACCCGCAGAATCGTCTGAAACGCGGCCGGGTTCTTGCTCAGCACCGCTTCGTTGGCCGCCAGTACGCCCACGTCGTCGGACCCGATGTCCTTCTCGACAACCAGCAGATGGGCGCCGTTGCGGAGGGCCGTGTTGAAGAAGGTCCCGAAGGTCGACCAGGCGTCGATCTTCCCAGTGGCAAACGCGGCGGCCGCGTCGGGCGGCTGGATCGGCACGCGCTCGACCTTGTTCGCCGGGATCCCTGCGTTTGCCAGCGCCTTCAACAAGATGTAGTCGCCGTGCGCGGCCCAGTTCACCGCGACCCTCTTCCCCACGAGATCTCTCACCGTGCGAATGGAGCTGTTCGGCGGCGAGATGATTCCGGCCCGCAGCGTGCTGCCCGGATCGGCGATGCCGTAGATCTTGAACTTGAGGTTGTGCGAGAGCGCTCCGATGATGGGACTGATGGCGCCGCCCGAGGTGTTGATGGCGCCGGAGTTCATGGCGTCGAAGCTGGCGCTGAATGCGCCGGGAGCCTGAACCCACTCGATGGTGGCGTTCACCTTGGCCAGCTCGCGTTCCAGGATGTGCTCCCGCTTGGCATAAGCGAAGACGCCGGCGTTGGCCTGATCGGAGAAGCGCACGACAATCGGCTCGAACGCCGGCCTCGCTGGAGCGCTGGTGTTCGCCGTTTGCTCGGGCGAAGGCGGCGAAGCAGAGCTGTCCGCTCCATTTCGTTTGCAGCCGTTTGCGGCGAGCGTGATCGAGAGGAACGCGATCGGGATCGGGCAAGAACGATATCCGGCGAGCCAACCTGTTGAGCGCATTGGCTGGAATCGCAGCAAGAGTCGTTCCCAACCGAGACAGCGGGCGATGCTCCTCGCGCCGGCTGGTACGGGACGTGCTCCGCTGCGGTCGCCGTGAACGTCTCGAGCAGCGTCCGAGCCTATTGCGACCGGTTGGCGGCCGGAGCTCGGGTGCTCGACTGCTGCCCCAGACGCAATTCCGCGCCGTGGTTGCTGCGAGCGCAGCAAGGCGCTCGCCTTGCTGCGATCTTGTCCTCTCAACTGCCGTCTAGTATATGAGACATATGTCTGTAATGGATATTGACCCGCTGGCTCCGACTTCGGTCAGCGCGGGACTGTCGGTCTCCAGCGGACCGGATCTGCGATCCGTTCGCCCCGAGGTGGCGCTGCTGCGGGCGCCCCGCTATCTGGGAGTCCGCACGCGCTCTCGGAAACTGTCGATCCTTCTGCGAGCCAGCATACCGGTCGTGCTCTTCGCGGGCTGGTGGTACGGCACCGCCACGGGGCGCATTCCGGAGGCGGTGCTGGCTTCACCGCGCGAGGTCGTGAGCGCTCTCGTCGATCTCAAGCAGAGCGGCGAGCTCAGTGCGTTCCTGCTGGCTTCCCTCTACCGCGCGGGGCTCGGCCTGGCGCTGGGGGTCAGCGTGGGCCTCACGTTCGGCGTCATCGCGGGCCTGACCGCGCTCGGAGAAGAGCTGGTCGATCCAACGATGCAGATGCTCCGCTCGGTGCCGTTCCTGGCGCTGGTCCCGCTGCTGATTTCGTGGTTCGGGATCGACGAGCGGTTCAAGATCGTCCTCATCGCCGCCGCGTCCGCGTTTCCGATGTACGCCTACTCGTACCTCGGGGTTCGAGGCGTCGATCGCAAGCTGGTGGAAGCGGCCCGCAGCTTCGGCTTGCACGGATGGCGGCTGCTGGCCATGGTGATCCTGCCCGGCGCGCTCCCGAACCTGCTCATGGCGCTGCGGATCTGCATGGCTATCAGCGTGGTCGGTCTCATCGCCGCCGAGCAGGTCGGCACCACCCAAGGGATCGGCTATCTGGTCTTGCTGGCCAAGCAGTACTACCGGCAGGACTACATGGTCTTGTGCATCGTGTTTTACGCGACGCTGGGCCTGTTACTCGATGCGTTCATTCGCGTGCTGGAGCGGACGCTGATGCCCTGGCGGCGCGGGAGCGCGATGCGATGAGCGCGCTCTCGGTGGCACCACCTGATCCCGTTCGCGCTTCGTCCTCGTCGCCGGCGCTGCACGGACCCGGGCGCCAGGCGGTGTTCGTGCGCGGCCTCCGCAAAACGTTCGGCGCGAAGCAGGTCCTCGCCGACGTGGACCTCGAGATCCAGCGCGGAGAATTCGTCGCATTGCTGGGCGCGAGCGGCACGGGCAAGACCACGCTCCTGCGGATCCTCGCGGGCCTCGAACGCGCCGACCAAGGCGTGGTGCTGGTGCCGCGGGTCTGCACCACGGTCTATCAGGAGCCGCGGCTGGTCCCGTCGCTGCGGGTGGCGTCGAACGTCACGCTCGGTCAACCGCGCACCGAAGCGAACCGCGCGGCAGCACGCAAGGCGCTCGCCGAGGTCGGGCTCCTCTCGCACGCGCAGGCCTGGCCCGCCACGCTGTCGGGCGGCGAAGCACAGCGGGTGGCGCTGGCGCGGGCGCTGGTGCGCGAGCCGGAGCTGTTGCTTCTCGACGAGCCGTTCGCGGCACTCGACGCGTTGACGCGCCTGCAGATGCAGGCGCTGGTGCGAGAGCTATGCGGCGTCCACCAGCCTGCCGTCCTGCTGGTCACCCACGATGTCGACGAGGCGATCCGACTGGCTCACCGCGTGCTGGTGCTTCGGGACGGTCGCTTCGCTGTCGACGTCCGCATCGACGAGCCGTCGGTCGAGCACCGCCGCGCGCTGCTCCGCGAGCTGGGTGTCGACGCGCCTTGAGCGCGCCGACGGAGGCACGAGCAGCCGCCACCGTCCGCAGCGCAGCAACCTCTGCTGCTGAGGCAGCACGCGGGCTTGCCTCGACCCTCGCAGGAGCACCCGGAATCATGGCACGCGACCTGCTTTGCTGGCGCCGCAAGCATGAGCGCCAGCGAGGTCTACCCCCTCAACCCCAACTCCGTCGCGGAACCGGCGATCGATCGCGATCCGCCGGTTGCCCACGCACCTGACATCCCGGGCCGCGGCCGCGCGGGGTGGCTGTCGCGGCACCCGCTGCTTCGCTGCGTGGCCATCTACCGGCAGATGCCGGGACGCTTCGCTCTCTGTCTGGCGCTGTTCATCGCGGTCAACTTGGGCCTGGCGGCGCAGCAGCACCTGGTCGGAAGAGCGGTCAACGATCTGCATCGCGGGCGCGCGGTCGTGCGCCTGGCGAGCGGCTCACTCGACATGCGTCCCGCGCTGGTCTGGGTGGCGATCCTGGTCGGCGTGGCGGCGTTTCGCAGCGTGCTGCAATATGCGGCCGGCATCCTCTCGCTCACGATCGGGCAAGAGCTGCTCGGCCGGCTCCGCGACGGGATCCTGGTCCAGGTCCAGCGCCTCGATCTCGCCTATCACCTGCGCCACGGCGTGGGCGAGATGGTTACGCGCACCACGCGCGACGCGGACAAGGTGCGCGACGCGCTGATCAGCGTCTGGCGCAACGTCATCGAGACCAGCCTGGTGGTCGCGGGCGCGATCGGGCTCATTGCCTGGTATTCGCCGTCGCTGGCGGTCGGGCCGGTCGTCGCGACCGCGCTGGGCCTCGCGTGGCTGATCCGTCAAGTCGACAAGTTGGTGGTTCTCGATCGCACCGTGGGCGCGGCGTTCGATGCCGTCAACCAGGATCTCACCGAGGGGGTGCATGGCGTTCGCGTGATTAAGGCCTTCGGGCTTGAGCCGTCACGCATCGCGCGCTTCGAACAGGCCGTGGGCACGTTCGTGGGCGCCGCCCGGCGCGCGTTGGCCTTCGCCAGCACTCACATCCCGGTCCCCCAAATCATCGTCGCGCTCGGTCAGGTGTGGGTGCTGATCCTGGGCGCACGCCTGGTCGGTCACGGCCGGCTGGATGTCGGCGGTCTGGTCACCGCGCTCTTGATGATGAACACCGTGGTATTTCGAATCGAGGCCATCGGCCGGGTCATCCAGACCTTCGCCGACGCGCGCTCCTCGGCGGGCCGCATGATGGAGCTCCTCGACGCGGAGCCGGCGATCGTTGGTGGTCGTGCGCTGGTTCCGTGGGGTCCGCTCGGGGTGCAGCTGTCCGCCGTTGGCGTGCGCTCGCCGGGGGCTGGCAGCGATGTGCTCGCAGACTGCTCGCTGTCGGTCGCGCCGGGCGAGATCGTGGCGCTGGTCGGCGCGACCGGCGCGGGCAAGAGCACGCTGACCGCGCTACTGCCGCGGCTGGTGGACGCCGATGCGGGGCAGGTCCGTGTCGGATCGGACGCGCACGGTTGGATCGACGTGCGCGATCTCTCGCTCGCCGATCTCCGCCGGCACGTCCACGTGGTGCCGCAGGAGGTCTTTCTGTTCTCGGACACGGTGGGCGCGAACCTTCGCCTGGGCGCGCGCGCCGCCAGCGACGCCGACCTGTGGCAAGCCCTGCGCCTGGCGGCCGCAGACGACGTCGTCGAGAAGCTGCCGCAGCGGCTCGACACCGTGGTCGGCGATCGCGGCGTCACCCTGTCGGGTGGGCAGCGACAGCGGTTGGCGCTGGCGCGCGCCCTGGTCGCCCGCCCGGCCGTGCTGGCGCTCGACGACGCGACCAGCGCGCTCGACGCCATCACCGAGCGCGCGATTCTGAACGGTCTGCGCGCGCTGACGGCCGGCGGTGGCCGTCCGGTCACGGTGCTCATGGTGGCCAGCAAGCTATCGACGGTGCTGCTCGCGGATCGGGCGGCGCTGCTGGTCGGCGGTCGCATCGCGGCCACCGGCACCCACGCGGAGCTGGCGCGCAGCCAGCACGCTTACCGCGAGCTCCTGGGGATCGATCAAAATGCCCAACCAACCTAGTCACATCGCACGCGAGACGGCCGCCCAAGACAAGGCGCGGCTCGATGATCTTCAGGTGGAGCAGGAGCTGGCGCGTCAGACGCTCGAACGCAGCATGTGGTCACGCATGGTGCCGCTCCTCGGTCCGGTGCGCGGGCGGATCGCGGCGATCGCGCTGGTCGAGACGGTGCTGGTGGGCTTCGTGTTCTTGCGCCCCTGGTTCATCAAGAACGTGATCGACCGCGGGCTCGCGCGCGCTGGCGACTCGTGGACCTGGAACCCACGTGTCGTGATCGCGATGGCGGCGGGGCTGGCCATCTCCTGGGTGGCGCGCTTCGCGCTGGCGGCGCTGTCGCAGTATCTGGCCGGCACCGCCGCGCTCACGGTGCTCGCCGAGCTGAGAGCACGCATCTTCCGCCACGTGCAGGGGCTGAGCATCCGCTACTTTGATCGTGCCAAAGCGGGACGGATCGTGGCGCGCATGGATCGCGACGTCGATGCTCTGGAACCGCTGGTGATTCAGGGTCCGCCCGAGCTGCTATCGGCGCTACTTCGCTGCGTCCTCGCTAGCGTACTGCTCTTTCATCTCTCGCCGCGGTTGTTCCTCGCGCTCGGGGCCGTGGTGCCGGTTCTGGTGCCGGCGATCTTCTTCTTCAAGCGGGTGGCTGCGCGCAACTACGGTCAGGTCGCCGAGCGGCGCAGCCGCTTCACTGCCCACCTGGTCGAGAGCGTCGCCGCCGTGCGGATCATCAAGCAGACGGTGCAAGAGGAGACGAACAGGCGGCGCTATCGCGATCTCGTGACCGACTTCAACCAGACCCTGATCCGCGGCAACGTGCGCACTGGCTGGTTCCTGCCGCTGACCGGCGTGCTCTCGGCAGCCGGCATGGCGCTGCTGGTGCTGGTGGGCGGCCGCGAGATGGCGCTCGGCCACGTGACGCTGGGGCAAGTGACGGAGAGCTTGTTCTACGTCTTCCTGTTCCTCGGGCCGCTGCAGGACCTGGGCGACCTGTTCGACCGCTACGCCACTGGGGCGGCCTCCGCGCAGCGCGTATTCCTGCTCCTAGACACCAAGCCCGAGATCGTCGATCGCGACGGCGCGTTCGAGCTGGGCGCGCAGACCGGACCGGCGGGCGAGGTGACATTTTCGAGCGTGACCTTCAGCTATGACCCGGGCGTCCGCGACCCGGTGATTCGCGACCTGTCCCTGCTCGTGCCGGCAGGGCGGGTGGTCGCCATCGTGGGCCAGACCGGGCACGGCAAGAGCACGCTGGTCCAGTTGCTCACGCGCTTCTACGAACCGCAGCAGGGCGCGGTGCTCATTGACGGCCAGGACATCCGTGCGTTCACCCAGCGGAGCTTGCGGCGCCACGTCGGGGTGGTCCTGCAGGACAACGTGTTGTTCTCGGGGACTATTCTCGACAACCTGCGGTTGGCGGCACCGGCGGCCAGCGACGAGCAGCTCATCGCGGCCGCGCGCGAGCTGGGCGTCGACGAGGTGATCCGCCGCCTACCGTTGGGCTACCTGACCGAGGCCGGCCCGCTCGGCGGTCACCTCAGCCATGGCCAGCGCCAACTGGTGTGTCTGCTCCGCGCCTACCTGGCCGATCCCGCGGTGCTGGTGCTCGACGAGGCCACGTCGGCGATCGACATTCAGACCGAGCGGCGCATCCAGTACGCGCTGCGCCGGCTCTGCGCGGGGCGCACCGCCATCGTGATCGCGCATCGGCTGGCGACGATCCGCGATGCGGACCAGATCGCGCTCATTCGCCACGGCGAGGTGGTCGAGATCGGCGCCCACGCCGATCTCATGAGGGCTGGCGGCTCCTACGCCGAGCTCTACCGGGAGTACGAGGCGGGCCAGCTGGGCGGGGAGCGGGGCGAGCGGCCTCTGCCGGTGCGTCGGTCGGCTGCTGCTCCGACAGCACCCTAGGAGCTCGATTGCTGCAGCAGACGCAACGAGGTGACGGCGCTGGTGGATCTGGCGCGCGCGAGCCCCGGAATCGATGCTGGCATGGTGTCTGCAATAACGGACAACGGTCTGGCCGGCGAATCAAAGGAGAGTGAGATGACCAAGATCGATACGCTCTGGTACACGCGTTGCCCCGTGCCGACGCCGCTCGGCATCGCGGCGCAGCTCGGTTGGATCGAGGAGGAGTACAAGAAGGACGGGATCACGGTCCGGACGCTGCAAGACGAGATCGATCCGTCGGTGCGCGAGTCTCATTTCGACCACAAGCTCGACAATTCTTTCCGCCAAGGCGGCAACATCCCCGCGATCTGGGCGCGCTCCGGCGGGCGACAGACGCGGGTAGTCGGGTTGACCTGGACCGACGAGGCGCAGGTCATCTTGACGTTGCCCCGAACCGGCATTCGCTCGGTGCGAGATCTGGCGGGCCGGAAGCTCGGGGTGGCCACGCGCCCCGAGGACAAGATCGACTTCTGGAAGGCCACGACCATCCGGGCCTATGTCGCGGCGCTGGGCCTGCACGGCCTGTCGGTCAATGACGTCACGCTGGTCGAGCTGCCGCGCACCGGCGCGAGCTCGGTCGGACCTCGTACCGGCGAGGCCGCGCCCAAGCTCGAAGACAGCCTCGAGGCGCGGGCCCTGTTGCGCGGCGACGTGGACGCGATCTTCCACAAGGGCTCGCGTGGCCTGGAGCTGGCGGACGCAATCGGGGCCGAGGTCGTATTCGATGTCGGTGCGCATCCGGATCCGAGGGTACGGGTCAACAACGGATCGCCGCGCACGCTGACCGTCGACGCCGGCCTCATCGAGCGCGACCTGCCGCTGGTGGTCCGGTTGGTCAAGCGGGTGCTGCTGGCCGGCCGCTGGGCAGCGGAGCATCCGCGCGAGGCAGTCGCCTATGTCGCGCGCGAGACGCGCTCGTCGGAAGCGGCGGTGCGGCGCGCCTACGGCAGCGACGTCAACCACCACCTGCGGACCGACCTCGAGGAGTCCTCGATCGTGGCGCTGGCCGACTTCACCAATTTCCTCCACGAGTGGAAGTTCATCCCCAACGCGCTCGACGTGCGGGCGTGGATCGATCCCCGACCGCTGCAGCGGGCACAGGCCGAGCTGGCCGCCGAGGCCCGCGGCGCCGCGGTTCGTCCGGACGCGCGGCCGCCATCATCGTCGGCGGGAGTCCCGCCGGCTGCGACGAGCTCCATCTGATCGCCCAAGAACCGAGGAGAACATCATGGCCAACACCGAAAAGACCCAAGGCAGCCTCAGCCCCTCGCTGGCGGCGTTCGTCGAGCAAGTAAAGGCGGACACGCTGAAGGCGTCACGCATTCTCTGGGAGAGCCGAACGCTGTCGGCGAGCCAGACCTACCAGATTTATCAGCGTGTGCCCAACGAAGACATCTACGTCACCGCTTCATATCCGAGCGCCTGGGACGACGGCGCACTCCGGGTCGCGGTCGCCGGCTTCGACGGTACCGCTCACCTCGGCAAGTCGCAGGGTGGGGCGGGGCGCTACACCAAGATCTTCCAGAAGCATCCGCGCGTCACCACCGTCATTCACGCGCACACGCCGTCGCTGGGTGCGTTCGCCAGCGCGCACAAGCCGCTAACGATCCGCTACGTCCCGGTCACGCGCGAGACGGTGGTCAAGGAGCTGCCAGTCTACGTCGATCGGCGCCAGCCGGAGCAGGACTTCATCGTCGAGCGCATCGACGAGAGTCCCCATCTGGAGGCGGTGGTCGAGGCCAACGGCGGCAGCACCTTCTGGGGCGACGGGATCCTCAAGGTCTCGCGGCGCATCCAGCTGATCGAGGAGGGAGCGCACTTCCAGCTCCTCGCGCAGGCGCTCGGGGGATCGCAGGCCTACGGGCCGGGCGTGCTCGAGCAGCAGTGGAAGATGGGGCTCGTCCCCAAGGACGTGGCCGAGGCGGCGCTCGCGGCCGCGCGGTCGTACGGGCTCTCGTGAAATGGGCGCCGCGCGATCAACGGAGACGCCGCCGCGTCACCGGCCGACCCCGCGAACGTTGAGCCGCGTCGAGGTTGCGGTGTTGCTGGTGATTTCGGTCACCGGCCACACCGCGCTCGCGGTCAAGCTGGCGCGGCCGTCTCCGAGCGTGGCGCGCATGGCGGCGCAGTCGGTCTCGATCGAGATCGAACCGCCACCCATCATCGAACCACCCAGGCCCGAGCCACCTCGCGAAACTCCGCGGCTGGTCGCGACGCCGCGAAGGATCGCGGCCCCGAGACCGCGGTTTGCGCCACCGCCGCCCGTCGAGCGCCCGCCGGAGAGCGAGGAGCCACAGGAGGCTCCGCCGCCCGTCGAGACGCCGGCGCCGCCGCCCGTCGAGAGTGGCCCGCCCGGACCTCCCACGCCGGCGCTGCCGCCTCCGCCGCCACCGGTCGTGAAGCCGCAGCCAGTCGTCGCCGCGCACGAGGGGGCGAACTATTTGAAGAACCCACGCCCGCCGTATCCGGACGTGGCGATGCGCCGCGATTGGCAGGGTGAAGTCCTGCTGCGCGTTCGCGTGGCGCCGAACGGCCGCGTCGAGACGGTCGCCGTGCAGCGCTCGAGCGGGCACGACGTGCTCGACGAGGCGGCGATCAGCGCGGTCCGCGATTGGTCGTTCGTGCCGTCGCGCCAGGGAGGCGTGGCTATCGCGGGCTGGGTGAGTGTGCCCGTCGTCTTTCGTCTGCAACAGGGGAGTTGAGTCAGATGTCCGATACCGCTACCGATCTCATCGTCAAAGGAACCTTTGGGCTGCTGTTGCTCGGGTCGGTGATCACCTGGGCGCTGATCCTGGTCAAGGGGCGCCAGCGCTGGGTCACCGGGCGTAACGACCGCCGGTTCCTGGCCGGTCTGCCGCGCTTCGTGCGGCTGGGCTCGCTGAAGGTCGGCGACGATCAGCGCGGCTCGGCGGCGCGGGTCGTTCGCGCCGCACAGGCCGCGCTGGAGGAACACGGGCGCGAGGCCGACGCGGGCGAAGTCGATGAGCGCGAGGCGGTTGAGGTCGCCCTGCAGGCTCAGATCGAGAACGAGCGTCGAACGGGCGAGGGGGGGCTCGTCGTGCTGGCAAGCATCGGCAGCACCGCGCCTTTCGTGGGACTGTTCGGCACGGTGTGGGGGATCATCCACGCGCTGCGCGCGATCGGAAGCTCGGGATCGGCGAGCCTCGAGGTCGTGGCCGGGCCGATTGGGGAGGCGTTGGTGGCGACCGCGATCGGGATCGCCGTGGCTGTCCCGGCCGTGCTTGCGTACAACTTCTTCCTGCGTCGACTCAAGGTGCAGTCTGCTCAGCTCTCTCACCTGGGCGCAACGCTGCTCGCGTCCCTGTCGCGGCGAGATCGCGGGGCGGCGCCAGTCGTGGAAGCGGCCGTGGCCGAAGCCCCCATCCCCCTGCGCCGCGGTGAGCTCGGCGCCAGCGGGCAAGGCGCGGCGGCTGAGCGCCGGGAGGCGACGGTCTGATGGCGTTCCAGGTCTCGGGCGGCGGTGAAGAGGTTCTGAGCGAAATCAATGTCACCCCGCTCGTCGACGTGATGCTGGTCTTGCTGGTGGTGTTTCTGGTGACCGCTCCGCTGCTCACCAACACGATCCGCGTCAACTTGCCCGAGACCTCCAAGGTCGCCGCGACCGCCGCCGAGCCGAAAAAGTCGGTCAACGTGAGCATCGATCTCGCCGGCACCATCTATATCGACCGGCGGATGGTTCCACTCGCCGCGCTGGAACCGGAGCTCGCCGCTCTGCACGCGGCCCACCGCGATCTGATCGTGCACCTCAACGCCGATCGCGGGGTCAACTACGGCCTGGTCGCCAAGGCCATGACCGCTGTGAATCGCGCTGGCGTCACTAAGTTGTCAGTGCTGACGTTCGCCGAGTAGCCCGAGTAGCGAGGAGGCCACCATGAAAGCATTGCGCTGGACGATCGCTCTGGCGGTCGGCCTCGGAGTTCTGAGCGCGGAGCGTGCCGGTCAAACCGAGCCGGTCGGAAATGCGCAGGCGCGCGACGAAGCAGCCATCAAGCAGCTGATCGCGAACTGGGACCAGGGCTGGAAGGTGTTCGACGCCGAGATCGCGACCCGCGACTACGCCGCCGACGCCGACTGGACCAACGCCTTTGGCCTGTCGAGGAAGGGCAGGGCGGCGATTCACGAGTTCCTGGAGAAGTTCTACACCCAGCCCGGGACGCGAACGCGCAAGAGCACTCGATCGACGACGACGGTCCGCTTCCTGCGCCCGGACGTCGCCAGCGCCACTTCTTACCGGGAGACGGTCGGGCAGAAAAGCGCGACCGGCGCCGAGTACCCGACGCGGAAGACGCACGATCTTCGGGTGCTTTTGCGCGAAAACGGCAGGTGGCTGATTGCCAGCCACCTCATCATGGACGAGAAGCAGAGCCTCCCCTGATCCGCACCGCCGCGCGCCGGTCAGCGGCGCGCGCGCATCGGTTGCGCGGTGGAAATCGCCGGCGGCAGCGCAGGCGGCACCCACTGGGCGTCCTTGACTGTGACGTGTCGGCCGATGCGGTTCGCCCGCAGCAACGTGTCGGCGATCGATTGCTGCGCGGCCAACAGCGACGCGTCGAGCGGGCGCGCGCCGTAGCGCCTCCGGGACAGCGCGGTGGAGATGGCGCCCGGGCTGGCGTCGGCGTGCGGCGCCAGCAACGCGACCGCCGCCTGCTGGTTGGCGTTGATCCATTCACCGGCGCGCGTGACCTCTTCGAGGAAGTCGTCGACGAGATCGGGGTGGGTATCGGTGAACGCGCGCGTCCCCACGTAGCAGATGACGTTCCCGAGCAATCCCGAGCCGTCTCGCAAGACGCGCGCGCCGCCGTTCTGCCGCAGGACTGCGAGCGTCGGATTCCAGATCGCCCAGGCGTCGAAGTCCTGGCGCTCGAAGGCGGCCAGCGCATCGCCGTCGGGCAGCTCCGACAGGCGCACGTCGGTCGGCTCGAGGTCGGCCTCCTCGAGCGCTTTGAGCAGAAGGTAGTCGCTGTTGCTGCCGCGTTTGAGCGCGACGGTCTTGCCCTTCAGGTCCGAGACCTGGCGGATGGGAGAGTCACGATGGACGACGATTGCCGATCCTTCGGGCGCAGGCGGTTCGGCCGCCAGGCAGACCAGAGGCACGTCCTCGGCCTGCGCGACGATCGACGCGATGCTGCCCGCGATGCCGAGATCGAGCTTGCCGGCGCGCATAGCCTGGACCAGCGAGGGACCGGCGTCGAACGTCGACCATTCGATCTCGATCCCGCGCTGCGCCCAACGGCGGGCGAGCTTGCCGTCGAGGTGCATGACCGCGAGCGTGCCGAGTGGCAGCTGGCCGATGCGCACCTTGCGAGGCGTGACGGGCGCAGGTCCGTCTTCCGACGATTCGATCTCCTGGGCTCCGCTGACGAGCGCGCCATATTGCAGGAGGCGGGCGCGCACCACGTTGCGGCTCACGCCGAGGAGCCGCGCTGTGCGAAGCTGGTTCTCATCCGAGTGCTCGTAGGCGGTCAGCATGACCATCGCCTCGATCTCGTTCCAGAGATCGGGACCGCCCTCGCGGTAGAGATCTTTGAGCGCGGTTCGCAGAGCCTGGCGCGGATCGACGCGCGCTGGAGCCGTCGGCTCCGCCACCAGGGGTGTGAATGATCCCGTCTGGCGGCGCGGCGGTAGCCGGATCAGCGGAAGATCCTCCGGCTCGATCTCCGGGCCTCGGCAGACCAGCAGCGCATGGTGGATCGCGTTCTCGAGCTCGCGGATGTTGCCCATCCAGTTGTGTCCGAGCAAGCAGCGCTCGGCCGCCGGGCTGAACCGGGGGACTTCGCTGCGACCGCGCGTGCCGAGCTTGCTGGCGTAGACCTCGAGGAAATATCCGGCGAGGGGAAGGATATCGCCGGGACGGTCTCGAAGGGCCTCGACGGTCAGCTTGGCCACCGCGAGCCGGAAGAACAGATCTTCTCGGAAGTGACCCGCCGCCACGGCCTCCTCGAGCCGGACGTTGGTCGCGGCGATCAGTCGCACGTCGACGGGGATCGGGTTGCGTGAGCCGAGCCGTACGACCTCGCGTTCCTGCAGCACGCGCAGCAGCTTGACCTGCGCACCGAGCGGCAGATCGCCGATCTCGTCGAGAAACAGCGTTCCGCCATCGGCCGCTTCGAACCATCCCGCCTTGCCGGCCGCGGCGCCCGTGAAGGCACCCTTCTCGTGACCGAAGAGATCGCTTTCGATCAACGACTCGGAGAACGCACCGCAGTTCAAAGCGACGAAAGGTCGCCGCGCGCGCTCGGAGAGGTCGTGGATGTGACGCGCGACGATCTCTTTGCCGGTCCCCGTCTCACCGGCGATGAGCACGGTCGCGTTGCTCGGGGCCACCTGGCGGATCCGGGTCAAGAGCGCGCGCGACTTTGGATCCTCGAACACCAGCGCCTTTGCACGCACAGACAGCGACAGCTTCTCGCCCTGCGGCAACGTCAGGACTGGCATGACTGCTCCTCGCCCCGAATCTCGTCGATCATGGTTCTGATCCTTCCTGTGTCAGTTCCAGCGGCGGCGACGGTGCCGTCGCCCTTCAACAGGTCAGGGCGAAGGGGATTTGAGGGAAGCGCGAGCGAGCCATCGCCGGAATCATAGACGGGCGTCGATAAAATACAAGACAAACGTCTTCTATAGGAGAAGAGAGCAGCGGCCGGCCGAAGCGCATCCGCTGCTGCTCCAGAGGCAGCGCGGGCGGTTTTTGCTGCCGTGCCAGCATCGGAAGCGCCATCGGGTGCGGTCTGGCGTGCGGCGCGCGCCTTGCACGAGGCGCCGGCACTCCCGTCCCATTTGCGGGATTCGGGCTAACTCAAATTGAGGCCGTTGTGAACACGACCGAACGTCCCACGACCATTTCCCTGGTTTCTCTTTCGATTGTCCTTTCGATCCTTCTTTCAGCTCCGGTTCTCGCGCAGAGCGATTCGCCGCCAGTAGCGCCGCCGGACGCACCGGTCGCTGCGGCGCCACCTGCTACCGGTGATTCTCCGCCGGCCTCGCCGCCAGCAGCGGCTCCGCCGGTCGCGCCCGTGCCGCCGGCGGCAGCTCCGCCCGCGCCGCCGCCACCGCCAGCTGCACCTCCCGCGTCACCGTCAGACCACGCGCCCGCGCCTCCGGTAGCTGCCGCGCCGGCGTCACCGTCCGCGCCACCGGCCGAGGCGGGCCCGACTCCACCCGCCAGCACCGGAACCGAGCCAGCTCTCGCGAGCGCCGCACCGACGTTGAAGCAGGTCGTGGTCACCGCCGAGCGACGCGAGCAGAACGCGCAGAGCGTGGCCAGCGCGCTCAGCGTCTTGCAAGGAGACAACCTCACCGAGAACCAGATCGGCCGCTCCGCCAAGGAGGTCCTCGACTACGTGCCGAACGCGTCGGCGGTTGCCCAGGGTCACGGCCGCCCGCGCTGGTGGATCCGCGGCGTCGGGACGGGCCAGCAGCAGCTCGATTTCTCGAACCCGATCGGGTTCTACCTGGATGACGTGTACATCAGCAACGCCACCGGTACCGGGTTTCCGCTCTTCGACCTCGATCGCGTCGAGGTGCTGCGCGGCCCACAGGGCACGCTCTGGGGCAAGAACACCACCGGCGGCGCGATCAACATCATCACCCGAAAACCCGATCTCACCGGGTCCGACGGCTATCTTCGGCTCGACGACGGTACCTACAACGATCGAATCCTCGAGGGCGCGGCGGGCGGCGTGATCTGGAAGAACCATCTGGCCGCGCGCGTCTCGTTCCACTACGAGGCGCGGGGCGCCCGGTTCACGAACCTCAACACCGGGGCCGCCGAGGGCCAGTTTCAAGACGGCGCCGTGAGGTTGCAGCTCCTCGGGCGCATCACGCCGGACTTCGAGGTGACCGGCAACGTTCATTATCGCCAGTACGGGAACCAGGGCTCGTTCACTACGACCGCGAGCAACGCGGCCAACGGCGCCTACCTTCTGGGTTACGTGCCGAGCACCGATCCCGACACCGTCAGCACCAACGCGCCCGCGAGTGACAACCTCACGCAGAACGGGGCATTCCTCAATTTCAAGTGGCGCGCGGGCGGTGGTGTGACGGTGACCGCCATCTCCGCGTACGAGGACTTTCGTGACCAGACCTTCACCGACTCCGACAACACGCCAATCGAGATCAGCCGGGGCTGGTCGCAGGCCCGGTCCTATCAGCTCACCGAAGAGCTACGCGTCGCCTCGCCGCGCGCCGATCGGGTGAGCTGGGTCGGGGGCGCGTTCTACTTCCACGAGAACATCATCAGCGACGCTGCGACCGGCAAGCTGCCGGGGCTGCCGCTCGAGGGACCGGCGGCGGCCAACTACGCTCACACGGGATTCGAGCACCAGGCGGATAGCGGCGCCGTGTTCGGGAGCGCGACGGTGAGAATCATCGATCGGCTGAACCTGATCGGTGGGCTGCGTTTCACCACCGAGCATCGTCACCTCGACTTTCTGCGCGAAGCCACGCCCACCGGCACCGCGGCCGTATTCAACGATCCGGCGCGCTGGTGGTTGCCCCAATCGGTGACGACGCCGCTCAGCAACTCGTTCACTTCGAATCCATCGAACACCTGGAACAACTTCACCTGGGACCTGTCCCCACAATACGAGATCACCAAGACCGCGCAGGTGTACTTCCGCTACGCGCGCGGCGTGAAGTCGGGCGGTTACAACACGGCGGCGACGTCGGTGTCGGCGCTCAACGTCGTCCAGCCCGAGACATTGGACGACTTCGAGGCTGGCGCCAAGACCAGCTGGGCCAACAACCGGCTGATCGTCAATGCCAGCGCGTTTCGCTACAACTACCACAACATCCAGGTGAACGTCGTTGGGCCGCTGCCGCCCACCAACACAGCCGTCTCCTATTTGCAGAATGTTGCCGCGGGTCGCGTCAACGGCGGCGAGCTCGAGCTGGATGCGTTGCCGTTCGGGACGCTGCACGTGGGAGGCAGCCTGGGCCTGCTCGACACGAAATTCACCGACTTTCAGGTGCTGAACAACGGCCCCAACTATTCGGGTAATCAGTTCGTCCGCTCGCCGCATGTCAGCTCGCTCGTGCGCGCCGACTATCGTATCCCGTTTGGCTCGGGCAACGTGCCGAAGCTGGTCGTCGCAGGTGACTGGCATTTCACCAGCCGGCAGTTCCACTTCGTCACCAATCAGAACGATCCGCTGCTCCAGACGCCCGCCACTTCGCTGATCAATGCCCGCGTGGCGCTGGTCAGCGCCGACGACAAGGTCTCGCTGACGCTGTACGGAGACAACTTGACCGACGTTCGATATCGCGCGCACAGCTTGCCCGGAGCGACGGGCGCGACTGGTGACGTTGCCATCTGGGCCGATCCATTGACGGCGGGTGTCTCGCTGCTCGCGCGCTGGTGGTGACCGGGGGACTGCCGGTTCGAGAGAGGAGGTCGATATGACTACGGACGCGTCGCGACGACAGCTGATTCTGAACACATTCTTCATGCGCTTCGGCCACCATCCGGCGGCCTGGCGCCATCCCAGCGCGAGCGGTGACGGGCGGCCGGACGTCGACTACTGGGTCAAGCTGGCCGTTCTCGCCGAGCGCGCGAAGCTGCATACGTTCTTTCTCGCCGACTTCATCGGCAGGTCCGCCGACGACCTCGAGACGCACAGCCACATGGGCGTGGCGTTTCAGTTCGAGCCGTTCACGTTACTCTCGCGCATCGCCGCGGAGACCAAGCACATCGGGTTGGTGGCGACGGTGAACACCAACTTCGAGCACCCCTACAACGTCGCGCGCACGTTCGCCTCGCTGGATCACGTGACGCGCGGGCGCGCGGGCTGGAACGTAGTCTCGTCGTTGTCCGACGCGACCGTCCGGAACTTCGGCATCGCCAAGCCGCTGTCGCACGCCGACCGCTACGAGCGGGCCAGCGAGTTCGTGGCGCTAGCCAAGCAGCTCTGGGACAGCTGGGACGACGACGCGTTCGATCGCCCCGACCGCGCGGCGGGGCGATTCTTCGAGCCGGCGACCGCGCACCCGGTGCATCATGCCGGCAAGCACTTCACGTCCGATGGAGTGCTCGACATTGCGCGCCCGATCCAGGGCTACCCGGTGCTGGTGCAGGCTGGAAACTCGGACACCGGCCGTGAGTTCGCGGCCGAGATCGCGGAGATGATCTACGCCTCCGCGCAGTCGCTCGAGGTCGCGCAGGACTACTACCGCGACGTCAAAGGCAGGATGGCCAAGTACGGACGCGAACCCGACCAGCTCAAGATCACGCCCGGCCTGTCTGTGGTCGTTGCCAGGACCGACCAGGAGGCGCGCGACAAGTTCGAGAGCCTGCAGTCCCTAGTCGAGTTCACCCGCGGAGTCTTCCTGTTCGGCGTCGACGTCTCCAAGCTGGATCTCGACGGTCCGTTGCCGGACAACCTTCCCGAGCCCGAGAACGGGAAGGGGCGCATGAAGCAGCTCATCGAGCTGGCGCGCCGCGAGAACCTCACCGTGCGGCAGCTCGTCTTGCGATTCGGCGTGGCGCGGGGGCACCTGCAGCTCATTGGCTCAGCGGAGCACGTGGCCGACGTGATCGAGGAGTGGTTCATCCAGGGCGGCGCCGACGGATTCAACGTGGTGCCGCCCCTCTTGCCGGGCGGCTTCGAAGACTTCGTCGAGCTGGTCGTCCCGGAGCTGCAGCGCCGCGGCCTGTTTCACCGTGACTATGGCGGCGCGACCTACCGGGAGAATCTGGGCCTGGCGCGGCCCCAGAATCCGCACACGCGCCGGCCAACGCCTGCCAGTGCACCCGTGCGCTTGCCGGCACCGGTGGATCTGACCACGCGCGCGCCAGTGGCGCGCGCGTGAGGATCCGAGCGCAATAGCTATCCCGCGCGGGACGTACGGCGGCGGCGGGTGGCCGCGCAGGCGATGAACGCGGCGGCCGCGAAAATGTGCCAGCCGCTGGAGGCGGCTGCTCCCCCGACCGAGCAGCCGGGATTTTCCCGGGAGTAGAGGCGGCTGGGCGTCGCGTCCTGCGCGCCGCCCGTGTGCGCGTCGGAGGAACCTGCTTCGTTCCCCGACGACGCGTCGGCGCTGCGGCTCGCATCGGACGACGTGACGTCCGCGGGCGCGTCGGTCGTCGCGTCGTCTGCGACGTCGTCGGAGCCGCCATCCGCGCTCTGCGCGTAGACCCGCGTCGCGGCCAAGGTCAGGATAATCGTCAAGAACACGGTCTCAATCTTCATCTGAGGGGATTGCTCCTTTGGGTTGGAGCGCTCGTCATTGCAGCAGGCGTGCCACGCACGACAGCCCCCGCTCGGGTTCGACGGAAGAACGACGTGTGCTTGCCTGCTGCCGTTTCAGCAGCGGGCGGTTGCGGCTGCTGCCGTGGAAGCAGCCGTGCGAATTTCGGATCTGCATGACGCAAGCTGGCCCGCATTCGATCGTGGCACGTGAGGTGCACGAAGGCAGCCAATCGGATCGCTGCGTTGTCGAAAAGGAGAATCGCTCATGAGCAAGCTCGATAAGCTGTGGTACACGCGCTGTGGAGTTCCCACGCCGACGGGAATCGCCGTCCAGCTCGGCTGGATCGAAGAGGAGTTCGCGCGCGACGGCATCACGCTTGGCTGTGTCCTCGACGACGCGGACCCGAGCGTCCGCGAATCTCACTACGACCACAAGTTGCCCAACTCGTTTCGACAGGGTGGCAGCATTCCGGCGATCTGGGCCCGCGCCGACGGTCGTGATACGCGCCTGCTGGGCCTCACCTGGACGGAAGAGTCGCAGCTGCTCCTGACTTTGCCTGAGTCCGGCATCCGTTCGGTGAAGGATCTCAAAGGACGGCGCCTGGGCATCGCCACGCGTCCAAAGGACAAGATCGACTTCTGGCGGGCCACCACGCTGCGCGCCTATCTGCTGGCACTCGAGACGGTGGGCCTCGGCGAAAAGGACGTGGAGCTGGTCGAGCTCCCGCGCGCGCACGCGTCCTTCGATACCGCGCCCGTCGGACGGCAAGGGTTTTCGCAGTCGGCGCGACGGGCCGATCAGCAGCTGGAGGTGGCGGCGTTGCGCGACGGTCACGTCGACGTGATCTTCCACAAGGGCTCTCGCGGCGCCGAGCTGGCGCACGAGATCGGCGCTCACACGGTGTTCGACATCTGGAAGCACCCCGAGACGCGGCACCGCGCCAACAACCATTCGCCGCGGACGCTGACCGTCGACGGCGCGCTGGCCGACAATCACCCCGACATCGTCGCCCGCATCGTTCAGCGGGTGCTGCAGGCCGGGCAGTGGGCGGCCGAGCACTGGGCCGAGGCGACCGCGTACGTCGCGCGCGAGACCAGCTCGTCCGAGCGCTGGGTCACCGCCGCGTACGGCGCGGACGTGAACCAGCACTTGCAGACTGAGCTCGACGACAAATCGCTGGATGCGCTCGGGGAGTTCACCACCTTCCTGTTCGAGCACGGGTTCCTGCCGCATAACTTCGACGTGCGCGCCTGGGCGGATCCAAGGCCGCTGAACGCGGCCAGGGCGGCGTCGCTGACCAGCCTGGCGGCGGGCGGCCCCAAGCCGGCGGCAGTTCATTCCGGGAGCGCGTCCCCCGCGGTTTAGGTGATCGCCTGGCTCGCGATAGGAGCGACGAAGATATGGCTGACGAAGGATCCGGAAAACCGCTGTCGAAGGCGGACGACTTTCCACCCGAGGTGCTGAGCCTCTTCGACAGGTACGTGCACAACGTCATCGATCGCCGCGCCTTTCTCGACGGCGCGGCGAGGTTCGCGGTGGGCGGGGTGACGGCAGCGGCCTTCCTCGAGGCGCTGAGCCCTCGGTTTGCGGAGGCTCAGCAGGTGAGCAAGACGGATGCGCGCATCAAGGCCGCGTACGTCGAGTTCCCCTCGCTCCAGGGGGCCGGCAAGGGGCGCGGTTACCTGGTCCTTCCCGCTTCCGCGACGTCGGCCGGCGCGAAGCTGCCCGCGGTGCTGGTCGTGCACGAGAATCGCGGCCTCAATCCGCACATCGAGGACGTCGCGCGGCGGCTCGCGCTCGAGGGCTTCGTCGCCTTCGCTCCCGACGCCCTGTTCGTCCTTGGCGGCTATCCCGGCGACGAGGACAAGGGTCGAGAGCTGTTCACCAAGCTGGATCAGGCCAAGATCCGCGAAGATTTCGTGGCCGCGAGCGGTTTCGTCCGCTCGCGGCCAGAGAGCACGGGCAGGGTAGGGGTGGTCGGGTTTTGCTACGGCGGCGGCGTAGCCAACTTCCTGGCCACGCGCCTGCCCGAACTCGGCGCTGCGGTGCCGTTCTATGGGAGCGCGCCGCCCCTCGACAAGGTCGCTGGCATCAAGGCGCCGCTGCTGCTCCATTTCGCGGCGAACGACGAGCGCATCAACGCGTCCTGGCCCGCCTACGAAGCTGCGCTGAAGACCGCTGGCGTGAAGTACGAGGCGTTCACCTACGCGGGAACCCAGCACGGCTTTCACAACGACACCACGCCCCGCTACGATCCGGGCGCCGCCAAGCTGGCGTGGGAGCGCACGCTCGCGTTCTTCCGCAAGACGCTGCGCAAGTGACGCAAAGGAATCGATCATGAAACTCTATTTCAGCCCGGGATCTTGTTCGTTGTCGCCGCACATTGCCCTGCGTGAAGCCGACTTGCCGTTCGAGCTCGAACGCGTCGATCTACGCGCCAAGAAGACCAGCGCCGGGAGCGACTACCTGGCGATCAATCCCAAGGGCTACGTACCGGCGTTGCAGCTCGACGACGGCGAGCTGGTCACCGAAGGCGCGATCATCGTGCAGTACGTCGCGGATCAGCGGCCCGAGCGCGGGCTCGCGCCGCCCACGGGTACGCCTGACCGGCGGCGCCTGCAAGAGTGGCTGCACTTCATTGCCACCGAGCTGCACAAGGGGTTCGGTCCGATCAACAATCCCAAAGCTGGGACGGAGCTCAAGGAATCTCTCAAAGTCCGTTTGCTGTCGCGGTTTGCGTTCCTGGCCAACGCGCTCGAGGGTAAGCGCTTCCTGCTCGGCGACACGTTCACCGTCGCCGACGGATACGCGTACTACGTGCTGCGCAGCCTGCGCAAGCTCGACGCGGCGGCGCTCGCGGGCAATCCGGCGCTCAACGCCTATTTCGATCGGATCGCATCGCGACCGTCGGTTCGCACTGCGCTGGAGGCCGAGGGCATTCCCGCCTGACGACGCCGCAAGCTCAGAACTCGACGTGAATACGGGCGCCGAAGACTGACACTGGCCCGCGATCTCGATTGTAGGCGGGATGGTTGACCAGCTGATAGTCGGCCGTCAGCGCCGCCCACTCCCAGGGACTGAGCTTGTAGTAGATCTCGGCGATCTCTTCGGGACCGTATCTCAGCGCGCCGTCGCCGAGGATGATACCGGTCCCGCCGAGAGCCAGATAAGTCCTCTCCCTTTGAAAGACGCCGTTCACGAGGATGGCTACCCCGGCCGCATCGCCGGCGCGCTTCCACTTTGCGCCGGACAAAACCAGGCCCGCCAAGATCGCCTCCTCGACCTGAGTGAACGAGAACTCCTCGTAGTTGCCGGCCTGCGCGCTGGCGCGGGCGAACATGCCCAGATCGGCGCCGAGTCGCTGTTCGAGGTTGATCCCGGCGCCATAGCTCCAGACGAGCCCGCTGCGCACGAGCGCCGCGCTCGGCGTTCCGCCGATCGCCTGGGATAGTGCCACCGCCCGGTCGAAGCTGCCCGCGTTGACGCGCTTGCCGAACAGCAGGAGCTTGAGCTTGCCGGGTTCGCCCCGTAGCCCGTGGCGCTCCTCCAGTTCGAGCAACGGCTGGAACTGCCGGAAGCTTGTGTCGATGCTCACGGCGTTGGGAAAGCTCGGTTCTAGAAACAACCCGCCGCGCACGGCCCACCACGCGCGATACCATTCGACAGCCGCGCCGTAGGTGTAGTTGAACGCGGGCGAGGCCATGTCGAAGGCGCCCGCGTCGTTCACCGTCCAGTTGAGGAAGCCCGCACGCGAGTCGTGCGCGTAGGCGTTGTCGTCGAAGATGTCGACGACGGCATACTTGCCCAGGGTGATTGTGATGCGCTCGACCGGACGCCGGCCCGCGAGCTGGGTCTGGCCCGCTTCCGACGCGTCCGTCGCGCGACCGAGCGCCAAGGTCTGGCGGAGGAAGAGGCGACTCATCTTGGGGATGAAGCCGCGGCTCCCGACCTTGAAGGCTTCGCCGTTGGTGAAGCCCGCGATCCCCGTCGAATTGGACAAGCCGAAGCCTTGAAGCAGCTCCGGGTTGGCGTAAACCTCCGCCCCTTGCCACAGGCGTGCCCCAAGAAAGAGGGACAGCGACACCGTCTCTTCCTCGCTGCTCTGCGGATCGAGGCTGAGCGGTCCCGTGTACAGGGCGCGAAACGGCGGATGATACTGCCCGACGAACGTCGATTGGCCGTGAACCGCGAGCCTTTGCTCCGCCGGTTCCGCCGTCTCAGCATCCTGCGCTTTCGCGGCGCGATCACCGCCGGCGATCGCCAGTCCGCATAGGGCCGCGGCTTGCAGGTGCCGGCGAGACCGGATCACCCGCCTTTCGCGCACTTCTTCTGTTTCATTTCAAGAGATAATGTGTCTCTTATACTAGACAGTATCGTGAGAGCAACGATCGGGTGAACAATTCGCGACGGACAGGAGTTCGGTCATGCGTATAGAGCCAGGCCAGAGCGGCGTTTCCATCTGGAGCCCCGAGATCTTCGGATCCACGGAGGCAACTCGTATCCAGGAGTTTCTGTCTCGGACCTTCGCGGTCACCGAGGTCGAGAGCGTCGAGCTGCAGCGCGCGACGCACTTCGGGCGAATCCGCTACGCCAGCGCGGCGAGCCCGCGCCAGATCTGGAAGAAGCTGAGCAGAGCGCTCACGTCCGTGAGTGACGCTCCGGCGGGCGCGGAAACCGAGAGTGGGGTCGTGCGACGGATCGACGCAGGGTCGCTCTATCTCGAGAGTCCGGGTCCGAGGCCAATTCACGTCAGCCGTGTCGGGACCTCGCTGTCGACCTGGCGGGTGCGCCGCCAGAGCGAGAACACACTGCACCTCTGGCACCCCGTCCTGCGAAATCGTCGGGACGTCGTCTTCCGTCTGGAAGAGGAGCTGGCCACTATCCTGGGGGTTGAAGACTTCCGCGCCAGCGCGCTCACCGCCGACGTGGCGATCCGATTCGACAAGACCGCCCTCACGATCGAGCGTCTCGCCGGGGAGCTGGAGAAGGCCTGGCCGCGCCTGCTCGATGGGCTCGACGGTCCGCCGTCGCGCAAGCGCCTGATCGTCGCGGGAGGACTGCTCGCACTGGCCTACACGGGGCAGTACTTGGTGCCAGCCCTGCGCCCGCTCGCGGTCGCGGGCGTGGCACTCTACAGCCTTCCCAACGTCGTGAAGGGCGTTAAGCAGCTCGCGCGCGGCAAGGTCGGCGTGTACGCGGTCTACTCCGCCGGGTTCGGATTCTTGCTGGTGAGCGGTTTGCCGTTCGCGTCGGCGGCGATCACCGTGCTGATGCAGCTTTGGCCCCGATTGGCGCGGCGAAAGTTCGTGAGCACCCAGCGACGAATCTTCGCTCGACAGCGTCGCCGCCAGGTCTGGGCGCGGAAGGCCGAGGGAGACGGTGGCGAGATCGAGGTCAGCGCGGACGATCTCCGCGAAGGGGATGTCGTCATCGTCCGCGCCGGCGAGACCGTTCCGATCGACGGCGGCGTGCACGACGGCTTCGCGTCCGTCGTCGAGAGCGCGCCCTTCAGCGGCAATCAGATCGAACAGAAGGGCCCAGGCGACTGGATCGGCGCCGGTACGTTCGTCCGCAACGGCAGCCTGACGATCCGGGTCGAACGAACCGGATCGCAGACCTCCGCAAGGTATCTCGCGTCGCTGCTCCCCCATTCCCCTCTGCCGGCAATGCCATCGCTGGTCGACGTCGAAAACATCGCAGACCGGAACGCCAAGCCCACTCTTGCGCTGTCTCTGCTCACGCTGGGCCTCACGCGGACCTTGCGGCCGGCGCAGGCGGTCATCCGGCCCGACTACGTCACGGCTCCGCGCCTGAGCGCTCAGCTTTCGGCGCTCCAGGGCCTGGGGGAAGGCGCGCGCAAAGGAATATTTTTCAGGAACCCGGCGGCGCTCGATCGGCTGGCTCGCGCCGAGGTCTATCTATTTGACGACACCGCCGGCCTCGAGCGACGTCGCCTCGAGGTCGCAGCAGTTCAGGCTGCCAAGGGTTTCACGGAGGCCGTGATCGCGGACTATGCGTTGGCAGCACGCGAACAGACGGGAACGGAGCAGAGCTCGGCGCTGGTGGCCTTCGTGGTCGCGTCGAACGCGCCCGGCGCGCATCCCGAGGTCGAACCACCTCGCCACGGCGCGGGAGTCACGCGATACCGTGACAGCGGCGGACACACGATCGAGGTTGCCACCGCGCAGTATGTGGCAGCGCTGAAGATCGAGCTTCCATCGGGCCTTCGCCGAGAGCTCGCGCAACAAACCAAGACTTCGGAGCCGCGGAAACGGATCGGAGCTCGTGACCACGAGTCCTCGCCGCGATCGCTCTGGGTCTTGAAGGACGGTCACGTGATCGGCGTGGTTTCCTTCGCGCGGACCGGCGAGAAGGTCGGCCAGCAGGCCGTGGCCGCCATCAAGGAGCAGAACGCCCGAGCGCGAATCGCCTATCTCTCGCGCGGCGGAGAGGCGGAGGCCAGGGCGCTTGCCGACGTGCTCGGCATCGAATTCTCGTTTGGCGGTCTCGACTCGTCCTCGAAAGCGGATCTCATCCGCGGCGCCGGACGTCCCACGGCCTGGGTCGGAAATGGCAGCGACGACGGCGTCCGGGAGGCGATCGCGGCGAGCACGGTCAGCGTCTCCATCGCTCCCTCACGCCATTCTCCGCAGGACGTCGCGGACATCTTGCTGCCGCTCAAGGGACTGGACTCCCTGGCTGAAGTGATCGCGATCAGCCAGGCGCATGAATCGCGGCTGGCTCGCGACTACCGAACGGTGTACGCCGCCAACTTGCTGGGGGTCGGCGGCGCGTACCTGGCCCGGTTCAATGCTTTGCGGTCCGGCCTGGTCTCGAATATCGGGACCGGGCTGGTCTATGCCCGTCACGCGAAGGCATTGGATAGGCTCGCGGCCGGCGACCCGGACTGAGCGACTTTGCGAGCGAGGCTCTGCGTCGTGCTCAGGCCGCTTGTCCGACGACCCGCGACCAACCGGGGCCTCGCGGGTCGGTTCTGGTACGCGCCCGCTCGGCCGCGCGCTTCTCGGGGTCCCAGCCCATGAGCAAGGTCGACCAGCGGATGCGGAGGATCTTCGCGAGCCACTGGTGGCCAAGGCGATCGAGATACCGGGCCAGGGCCGACAACCCGAGCTTTGCGAAGACCTTCGCGAGCCAGACGGTGACCTTCGAGCGAAGCGCACGCAAGGAAATGGCGGAGGCCATTATCGCGAGTGATAGTGCCCCCGCGAAAACGCCGATCATCACTGCCAGGCCGTCCCTCTCAGCCATTCCGAGCGCGATAACGAAGATCGACGCTGCATGATACGGATTGAACCCGAACAGCGGGAACGCGATAGCGAGCACCAGCACGAGCACGAAGAGACCGATCAACCGGCGCCAGATCGAGTTGTTGATCCAGGTCCATCGTGGCCGCACGACCTTCTCGGCCGCCTCGAGGACCGGCAGAACGGCGTGGATCGCGACGGCCAGCGCCCGGCGCGACACGGACTTCCTCCGGATGAACCGGGGCAGCCGGATGCGCTTGCTACCGGCGACCATCTGAGAAGCGATCGCTCCCGTGGGCAGCGCCACCATGCCCGTCGGTTTAGGGATCGGGACGATCGCGGGGATGGAAAACATCATCAGCGACGCTTCGAACCTGTCATCCCCCAACGAAGAGAGGATGCGCTCGACGCTGAACGTGCGCACGCCCGGGTTCTTGCTGAGGATGCCGCGGAGGAGCACCGAGATCGGCACCAGGGAGGCGCCTTCCGGAGAGCGGGCAGAGCCTGAGCTGATCATCGCTCGCGACTATAGTCGCCCTCTGTCTGTCAATCAAGTATGTGCGTCTACTATTAGAGACGACCGCGCACCGTGATCGGCAGCCTGGCCGCACGCCTGCGCAAAAACGTCGCGTCGAGTATGCGCCATACCTTACGTTTGCGTCTGAAGGGTGCCGCTTGGGCGACATTTGAGTGACTTTCCGTTGACAAGTGGGACCGCGAACGCTAATAGCCCTGATGTGTCTACTAAACACACCTTAGCTGTCCGTCATAAAAGACGGAGGCGACCGCCGGCGCCATGAGCTTCCTCGCGGGGCACGACGCGGACCGGGCACAGCTGCCGGTGGACCAACCGCTCTCAGGAGCGTCGACCCCGCCACACCTCGACACGCCCGCTCCATTGAAACTGCGGCAAGAGTGCCTCTCCTACTCCGAGGTCCTCGCGCAGTCGGTGTCGGTCATCGCCCCTTCGACCGTCCCCGCCGCACTGCTGGGGCTGATCTACCTTCGCGCGGGCAATGCTACCTGGTTGAGTTTTGTCCTCGGGAGCGTGGGACTGCTCCTGGTAAGCCTCAACATCAATCAGTTTGCGCGGCGTTCGGCGTCTCCGGGCTCGCTGTATAGCTACATTGTTCAAGGATTGGGGCCCACGGCGGGCCTCGTCGGTGGCTGGGCTCTTCTCTTCGGCTACATGTTGACGGGCATGTCGACGCTGTGCGGATTCGCTCTGACCGCGAACGTGCTCCTCCGGCAACTGTGCGGCGTTCACGTCTCTGTCTATGGGCTGTTCGCGCTCGGCGTTCTTGGCTCATTCTACATCGGCTTTCGGGACATCCGGCTGTCCGCGAGGACCATGTTGATCTTCGAAGGCGTGTCGCTGTTCCTCGTGCTCGTCCTCGGCGCGCGGATCTGGTGGAGCACGGGTTTCGCGGTCGATCGGTCTCAGCTCACGCTCGAAGGCGCATCCCCCGGTGGCGCGCTCGCCGGCGTGGTCCTGGTCCTCTTTGGTTTCTCTGGATTCGAGAGCTCGACGGCTCTCGGCGACGAAGCGAGAAACCCGCTCAGGGCCATACCGAAGTCCATCCTCCAGAGCGTGGCGCTGGCGGGCTTGTTCTTCATCGTGACCGCCTACGTGGTGGTTCTCGGCTTCAGCAAGAACGCGGGGCTGTCGCTCGCGAACAGCGAAGCGCCTCTCAGCATGCTCGCCAACGCGACCGGGTGGCGCGGCCTCGGGGTGGCCATCGACGTCGGCATCCTGATGAGCTTCTTCTCGTGCACGCTGGCTTCGATTAACTCGACCGCGCGCATCCTGTTTTCGATGGGACGTCATGGTCTGGTCCCGGATGCGCTCGGTCACGCGCACGCCGAGAACCGGACCCCGCACGTTGCCGTCGGGCTGGCCGCGCTGCTCACGTTCTGCGTGCCGTCGATCCTTTGCAGCGTGGGCATGGGCGCATTCGAGTGCCAGGGAATCTTCGGAACCCTCTGCAGCCTCGGTTTCATCGTTGCGTACGTCCTCACCTCGATCGCGGCTCCAGTTTATCTGGCGTCGATTGGCAAGCTGACAA
>CAZNCQ010000006.1:2211-75004 GCA_964571275.1 uncultured Myxococcales bacterium | reverse complement strand
TGATCGAGAACGCCGCACGTCGAGGCGACAACCTGGTCCGCCGGCTGGGCGCGCTGGTCTCGAAGTACGAGCTGCTCAAGGAAGTGCGCGGCCGGGGGCTCATGGTGGCGCTGGAATTCGGCGCGCCCCGCTCGCTGGGACTGCGAGCGGCCTGGTCGCTGCTGGAGAAAGCCACGAAGGGGCTGTTCTGCCAGACGGTGATCATCCCGCTATTTTCGCGGCACCGCATCCTGTCGCAGGTCGCTGGCCACGAGATGTACGTCATCAAGCTGCTGCCGCCGCTCGGGCTGTCCCAGGCCGACGAGGATTGGATCGTCGAGGCGTTCGACGACGTGATCGCCGACTGCCACAAGATGCCGAGCGCCGTCTGGGACCTGGCGACGACGTTGGCCGGGCACGCGCTCAAGAGCAAGGCCGGCGCCTGAGCTGAGGACTCGGGCGTCGCGCCTCGGACTTCCGGAGGAGGCTATCCCCGATGGCGCGACGCCTCTTGATCGCCGCCTGCGTCGCCGCCGCGTGCGCCTGGGCGCCCGGCGGCGGCGCGCGGGCGGCAACCTGTCCGGCGCCTCGGGGCGTTGACGCGCGCGTCGGCGCGCGCCTCGCGACGATCGACGGACGAGATCGCCTGAGCTGGATCGATCACCGTCTCGGCGACGAGGCCGCGAAGGGCCGGCTCTGGGCGCGCGCCTGGACGATCGGCATCGGCGCCGGGGGTCTCGGCAGCCTGGCGGCCGTCCCGTTCGTGGCGGCGGAGGACCGCGTCGATTGGTACACCGGCGCCGCCTCGGCGGCGATCGGCGTGATTCCGTTCATGCTGTCACCGATGGCTGTGACCCGGGATGCGCCCAAGCTCCACGCCGCCATCACAGCCGCGCCGCTCGATGACGACGCGCGCGTGTGCGCGTTGCTGGTCGATGCCGAGGGAAAGCTGGCTGCCGGCGCGGCGGATGCGCGCTGGCAGCAGGGCTGGTGGATACATGCCGGAAACATCGCGTTCAATACCGGCGTGCTGCTGTTCCTGGGCCTGGGGTACCACCACTGGACGTCGGGGATCATCAATGGCGTCGCGGGCGCCGCGGTCGGCGAGGCGATCATCCTGACGCAGCCAACCGGCATCATTGGCGATCTAGGCACCTACAACCGGGGCGAGCTGTCGATGACGGGGCTGTGGACGTTCTGACGCTCAGCCGAATTAACGATGTTTTACATGATTCGGCCCGCGCAAGACTTACCCTGAAAAGGTTGGTGCGGACTTGTCTTGAAATAGTGAGGGCAGTGACGTGAGTGGTCTCGGCGCCGCGATAGCACAACAGGGCCACCGGCTGGTCTTCTTCAACGTGTTGCTGCAACAGATCGGCGTGCCCATGCCCGCCGAGCCGACGCTGGTCGTCGCCGGCAGCCTCGCGGCGCGCGGCCGACTCTCGGTCGCCGGCATCGCCGGAGCGGCGCTCGTGGCCACGTTGCTCGCCGACGTGACCTGGTTCGTGATCGGAAGACGCTACGGCCGGCGCGCCTTGCGCCTGGTCTTTCGTCTGTCGTCGTCGCCCGAGAAACAGCTGAGCCGGACCGAGCGCCTGCACTCGCGATGGGGGCCCGCCGCGTTCGCGCTCGCCAAGTTCATTCCCGGATTGCCGATGGCCGGCCCGATCCTCGCGGGCGGCCTGGGCACGACGTTGCCGATCTTTCTGCTCTACGATCTGCTGGCCATGAGCCTGTGGGCCGGCAGCTTCACCGCCCTGGGTGCGATTTTCCAGCACGACGTCGATCGCGCCCTGCGGGCGCTCGATCGCCTGGGCGTTTGGGCGCTGTTGCTCATCGCCGCGTCCCTCCTCGCGGGAGTGGTCGTCTGGCGATGGCGCAAGATCCGTGTCGCGGTTGCGGCGCTCGAACGGCGGCCGGGCCTGGCTAACGTTCGTCCAGCAGATACAGCAGCCGCCCCACAATGACGTCCAGCGCGGGCGCGTTCTCTCCGCCCTCGGGGATGATGAGGTGGGCGTGGGCGCGGCTGGGCGCGACATGCTGCTGGTGCATGCGACGCACGCTGCCCAGGTATTGAGACTCGATCGAGGCCATGTCGCGGCCGCGTTCCTCGATATCGCGCCGCACGCGGCGCAGGAGGCGGACGTCGTCGTCGGTGTCGACGAACAGACGAAGGTCGAACGCATCGCGCACCGAGGGAATCGCGAACAGCAAGATCCCCTCGACCAGGATGATCGAGCGCGGCAGGAGATGACGCCGTTCGGGGCGCCGGGTGTGGGTGCCAAAGTCGTACTGCGGGCAATCGACCGGGCGTTGCGCCTTGAGCGCCAGCAGGTCCGCCAGCAGCAGGTCGTTCTCGAGCGCATCGGGCTCGTCGAAGTTGATGTGCGTGCGCGCGGCCGGATCGATGCGGCTGCGATCGCGGTAGTACCAATCGTGCTGGATCAAGACCGCCCGATCGGCGGGCAGCGCCGCCGCTAGCTTCTTCGCGACCGTCGTCTTGCCGCTGCCGGTTCCACCGGCGATACCGATGAGCATCGGCAGCACACCACGACTCTACGCCAGCGACGCGTCGAGGGGTGTGAAAAGCCGCCGGGCCAGGTATGCTAGGAGGGCGTGCAACCCAATCCGTCGTTGCGAGAGGCTTCGCGCAACCCCCCGCGCCTCACGGTGGCCCTGCCGAGCGATCCCGTGGAGGGCCAGCACCTGATAGGGGGCGCCCCCCATCGCGGGGCGTCGGGGCGGACGCGCGACATCATCAGCCCCTACGATGGCCGCATCGTCGGGCGCATCCCGCTGGCCGGATCCGCCGAGGTCGACGCGGCTGTCGCCGCCGCTGAACGCGCCTGGCCGGCGTGGGCCGCCACGCCGCTGCGCGAACGCGCGCGGGTCCTGGCCCGGTTTCGCGACCTGACGCTGCTGGCGCTCGACGATCTGGCCAACACCGTCGCCATCGAATCGGGCAAGACCCCGGACGAGGCCAAGGCGGGAATTCAACGGGGGCTGGAGGTGGTCGAGTTCGCGCTGAGCCTGCCCAGCGTCGACGCGGGTGGCGCGCTCGAAGTCTCGCGCGGGGTGACCTGCGAGTACCGCCGCGAGCCGCTCGGCGTCGTCGCGGGCATCACGCCGTTCAACTTCCCGGCGATGGTTCCCCTGTGGATGTTTCCCATCGCGCTCACCGTGGGCAACGCCTTCATCCTGAAGCCGTCGGAGAAGGTGCCGCTTTCGGCGTGCCGTCTCGGCGAGCTGATGGTGCAGGCGGGTTGCCCTCCCGGCATCTTCTCCGTGGTTCACGGCGATCGCGACGCCGCCCTCGCGCTGGCTGATCACCGCGGCGTACGGGCCGTCGGCTTCGTCGGGTCGTCGGCCGCGGCGCGCGCCGTGTACGCGCGCGCGGCGGCGGCCGGCAAGCGTGCGCTGTGTCTGGGCGGCGCCAAGAACGCCGTCATCGTGGTCCCCGACGCGGATGAGCGACTCACGGTGCCCAGCGTGGTCGATTCCTTCACCGGGTGCGCGGGACAGCGTTGCATGGCGGTGAGTCTGCTCATCGCCGTGGGCGACACGCAGGGCACTCAGATATTGGTCGAGAAGATCGCCGCGGCCGCGTCGCGCGTCCGCCCCGGCGTCGAGATGGGCGCCATCATCGATCGACAGGCTCGAGACCGCATCGACCAGGCCATCGGCGAGGCGGAACGTCAGGGGGCGGTCCTGCTCGCGGACGGCCGTCGCGCCCCGCCACCCCAGGGCTACGAGGACGGCGCCTGGATCGGCGCGACGGTGATCGATCGCGCGCGCCCCGACATGGAGTGCGCGCGCGTCGAGCTGTTCGGCCCCGTGCTCACGGTTCTGCGCGTCGCGACGCTGGACGAAGCCCTGGCGATCGATCGCGCCGGCGTCTACGGAAACGCGACCAGCGTGTTCACCACCAGCGGCGCGGTCGCACGCTACGTCACCGAACGCGCCGCGAGCGGCATGATCGGCGTCAACGTGGGCGTCCCCGTCCCGCGCGATCCCTTCTCGTTCGGCGGCACGCGGGAATCGAAGCTCGGGCACGGCGACATGACCGGTCCGGGCGCCGTCGAGTTCTGGAGCGATCTGAAGAAGATCACCACCAAATGGGCGCTGCAACCCGACGCCACATGGATGTCGTAGTGCGAGCGAGGGTCTCTTGACGGTCGAGCCGCCGAAGAAGAAGCAACCGAAGGCGATCGTGCTGACGTCACACCCGGGCGGCCACGGTCCGAAGCCGATCCCGATCGCCTGGGGCGCGGCCGATCCGTCGGTGCGCGGGCCGCTGGTCGCGACGGTCACCACCCGGCCCCATCGGAACGTGATCGGGACGCACTCCGGTTCGTACTCGGTCTATCGGGCGCTCGCCGTGGCGGCGGGCGCGCTCGATCCGTTGCACAGGCCCGACCTCACCAACACGGCGCCGACCCACGTGCTCGGGCCATTCCCCTCGTGGGCCGATCCCGAGAAGATCGTCTCGATCGATCCTTTTGGCGCCATCGTCAGCGAAGCGTTCCGCGGCTACTTCGAAAAGGGATACGACATCCAGCCGACGATCGCCGTGACCCAGGCGCACATTCGATTGCCGGAGCTGGCCGACGCGGTCCGCGCGGGCCGGCTCGAGGCGGACGGAACGGTGTTGCGCGCGGGCGGAGACGTCTCCGTCGTCAAGGCGGCGATCGAACCGGTCTGGTACCTGCCCGGGGTGGCGCGCCGCTTCGGCTGCGCCGAGGCCGACCTGCGCCGAACGCTGTTCGAGCACACGGGCGGCATGTTTCCCGAGCTCGTGACCAGGAGCGATCTCGAGGTGTTCCTGCCGCCCATCGGCGGGTTGACGGTCTACATGTTCGGCGACGTCGCTTCGATCCCGGACCGCGGCAAGCCGCTCACCGTTCGTGTCCACGACGAGTGCAACGGCTCGGACGTCTTCGGCTCGGACATCTGCACCTGCCGCCCTTACCTGGCGCACGGGGTCGAAGAGTGCGTGCGGACGGCGCAGGGCGGGGGCTCGGGCGTGATCGTCTACAACCGCAAGGAAGGGCGCGCGCTCGGCGAGGTGACGAAGTTTCTGGTCTACAACGCGCGCAAGCGTCAAGTCGGCGGCGATCGGGCCGAGCAGTACTTCGCCCGGACGGAGTGCGTCGCCGGCGTGCAGGACATGCGATTTCAGGTGCTGATGCCGGACGCGCTGCACTGGCTCGGCATCACGAAGATCGATCGCTTCGTATCGATGAGCAACATGAAGCACGACGCGATCGTCCGCGCCGGCATCGAGATCGTCACGCGCGTACCGATCCCCGACGAGCTCATCCCCGAAGACGCCCGCGTCGAGATGGACGCCAAGATGGCGGCCGGCTACTTCACCGACGGCCTGGTGCCGAGCGAGAGTGAGCTCGCAAAGGCCAAGGGACGGGCCCTCTCCGAGTGAGCCCGATCGCCGGCCAGCCGAGCCACGCGGACGATGTGGCGGAGGCCCAGTACCTGGCGACGGCACGAGCGGTCCGCGATCGCGCGGAGGCGCTGTACGCTCTGGGCGCGCGCGGGCAGCTCGCCAACTTCACCATCGACGAGTCCCGGCTGGCGCCGCTCGCCGCGCGCGTCGTGCGCGTCACGCGCGCCACCTACCCCGACATCGGGGCCATCCCCAATCACACGCGGTTTCGCCACTTCGACGCCGGCGGAGTCGACCGCGTTGCGAGGCTCGACGCCGACCTCGCGGCGCGGGGTGTCTCTTCCGACGACCGTCTGTGCGCGAAGTTCGAGCTGGCGATCACCAGCGTCCTCCTCGACGCCGGCGCCGGAGA
Source organism: uncultured Myxococcales bacterium (assembly GCA_964571275.1). Classification (GTDB taxonomy): domain Bacteria; phylum Myxococcota_A; class Polyangia; order Fen-1088; family Fen-1088; genus DASRQZ01. Next base: position 69,212 of record CAZNCQ010000006.1, on the reverse strand, counting down.
ACGCTGGTCGTATCGGGAACCCGGCGGCGAGACGTACACGCGCTCCGAAGGGCTCGCCGTCGCCAGCTATCATCTGTTCTCGAGCGGCGCGTTGTCGGACGACCCCGCGCAGGCCCCGCATCGCGCCGACGCCGGCGCCCTCGCGCGCTTCAGCGAAGAGCAACTCGCGCGCGCTCTCCAGGTCGGCCCCGAGAACCCCCTGGTCGGCCTGGCCGGGAGGGCGGCGATCCTGCGCCGCCTGGGCGAAGTGGTCGGGAGGCAGCCGGCGTTCTTCGGGGCGACGGCGCCTCGACTCGGTCATCTGGGCCTCTACCTGCGATCGCAAGCGCGGTTGGGCGAGCTGCGGGCCGGCGCCGTGCTCGAGGCGGTGCTGGACGCGCTCGGCGATATCTGGCCGGGCCGCGAGACGTGCGCGGGGAAGAACCTCGGCGACGTCTGGACGCATCCTGCCGTCGGCCGTGTGCCTTTTCACAAGCTCTCGCAGTGGCTCACCTACTCGCTGTGCGAGCCGCTCGAGCAGAGCGGCTTGCGGATCGCCGACATGGGCGAGCTCACCGGCCTGGCCGAATATCGCAACGGCGGGCTCTTCGTGGACGGAGGCGTGCTCGGCGCAAAGCATCCGCGCGTGCTGTCCGACACGCATGATGTGTCATCGCCGCTGGTGGTCGAATGGCGCGCGCTGACCGTCGCCTTGCTCGACCGGATCGCCGTCGAGATACGGCGACAGCTCGGGCTGCGCGCAGACGAGCTGCCCCTCGCGCGCGTGCTCGAGGGCGGCACCTGGCGCGCGGGGCGAGAGCTGGCCAAGGAGCGGCGTCCTGACGGCGCTCCCCCGATCCACGTGAAGAGCGACGGCACCGTTTTCTGAGAGGACCGAATGACAGCCGCCAACGTCAGGGTCATCGATCACCCCCTGGTCCAGCACAAGCTCACGCTCATGCGCCAGAAAGAGCGGAGCACCAACTCGTTTCGCGAGCTGCTGGGCGAGATCAGCACGCTGCTCGCCTACGAGGTGACGCGCGATCTGCCGCTCGTCTATCAGGAGATCGAGACGCCGCTGGCCACCATGCGCGCCCCGATGCTCGAGGGGAAAAAGGTCGTGCTGGTGAACATCCTGCGCGCCGGCACGGGCATGGTCGATGGCATGCTGCGCATCCTTCCGTCGGCGCGCGTGGGACACATCGGCCTTTACCGCGACCCCGAGACGCTGGGCGCCGTCGAGTACTACTTCAAGATGCCGAAGGAGATGGGCGACCGTGACATCATCGTCGCCGATCCCATGATCGCCACCGGCAACAGCGCGATCGCCGCCGTCGACCGCATCAAGACCACCGTACCGAAGTCGATCAAGTTCGTCTGCATCCTGGCCTCGCCCGAAGGCCTGTCGAACTTTCACGAGATCCACCCCGATGTGCCGATCTTCACCGCCGCCATCGACCAGGGCCTGGACGACCACGGCTACATCCTGCCCGGCCTGGGCGACGCCGGGGATCGCCTGTTCGGAACGAAGTAGGAGAAGGCCGCTATTTCTTCTTCCCAGGCACCTGCTTGGCGACCACGGCCGCTTGCTTCTTTCGATTGTCTTCGCTGTTCTTGGCCTGTTTTTGATCGGCCTGCTTGCGCATCGACTTCGGAGATTTGTCGCCCATGGTCGGTGAACATGTACCCGGATGGGCAGTAACGCAATCCCGTGGCGACGGAAAGGCGATCGCCGCCGCCTTCGCCCTCACGCTCCGGACGCCGGGGTCGCATAGTCGACCTCGCGGCCGAGGATGCGAAGCAGATCCAGCAGGTCCCGATCGTGAATGCTGCCGATGAAGGCGAGCTCCGGCGGCGCGCGACCTTCGACCTCCGAACCCACGGCGCCGACGAGCTTCGGATCGAGCGCGCAGACCACAACCTCCGTCGGCGTCGCCAGTCGCACCGGCGGCCCCGCGCCCGCGGGAAGAATCGTCATCGTCCCCTGCGTCTTGGCGAACGGAACGAAGCCACCGCGATCGTTGCCCCGCTCGCCTCGACTGACCGGCGACCGCGACAGCGAGATCACGTGCCAGGCGAGCGAACAATGCCCGCGCGTCCCGGGCCAGTAGCGATGCCACTCGAGCAGCAATCCCGGCAGCGACAGGGTACGGCTGGACTCTCTTCCTGGTCATTGCGCGCGCGCCGGATCAGCTCCTGCCGGGGCAAGCCAGGAGAGCGAGCCGTGCTCGCCATCGTCTATCTCCTGGTCCCACGCGGGTCTGCTCCCGATTCCGCAGGCAGCGTGCGCTCCTCGTGCTGCGCGTCGGACACCGAGCGCTCACCGACCAGCACCTGCCCGAGCGCGACGACGACGAGCCCAGACACCGTCATGAGCAGGTTGCCCGTCGTCTCGGCAACCAGCAGCATGGCGCCGAGGGGGATGCGGTAGCCCGCGCCGAGAAAGCAAGCCATTCCGAGGACGGCGAACACGTTGCCGTCGACCTGGCCCTCGGCGCGGCCGACGACCTGGCCGACGATCTGCCCGACGAGCAGGCCCGTGCACGCGAGCGAGGTGAAGACACCACCGCCACCGCCGCCGAAGACGCACGTCAACGTCCCGGCGGTGCGAATCACCAGGATCGCGGCCACCAGCCACACCGCATGATGATGACCGGTGACCCAGGCCGCTGCGTAGTAACCGGGACCGAACGTGATCCAGCGTCCGGTGAGCGCGTGTCCGGTCCACGCCAGCGCCGCCAGCACCGCGCCCGCAAACGCGCTGCGCAGCCACACCGTCGTACGGGCGCCGATGCGCTGCAGGGCCAGGCTGGCGATCGCGAAGAGCCGCGCGCCGAAACCGCAAGCCAGCGCGGTCAGCAGACAGCCGAGGACGAATCGGGTGTCGAAGATCGGTGCGGCGGCCAGCGTGACCAGGCTGCGCGCGCCGATCAGGCGCGCGCGCACCGCGTAGGCGCAGGCCGCCGCGACCGCCGAGGGAACGAGGTGCCGCCCGTCGACGTCTCGTCGGAACGGCACCTCGATGCCGTACAACATCCCCACGCCCGGCGAGGAGAAGACCGCGGCGATCCCGGCGCTGGCGCCCGCGATCATCCACGCTCGGCGCTCCTCGTCCCGGACGCGCCCGCGCATCACGCCGCCGGCGATCTGACCCAGCGAGACGCCCATCAATGCCGAGGGTGACTCGAGTCCTTGCGAGCCGCCGAACGAGATCGTCGCCGCCGCGGCGAGCACGCGGCCCGGCACCTGAGACAACGAGATCCGCGCCTTCGGGTCGTGGTACGCCAGGATGTAGACCTCGGTGGTCGCGGGGTGCGCGGTGCGCGTCACGTAGCGGGTCACGAGCTGGGTCGCAACCAGCGCCGCGAGGGAAAACAGCGCCGGGAGACCCCCGGGCAGGCGGGCGAGATGGCTGAGCGCGAGTCCTTCGACGAGACCGAACGCGACGACCACGCAGACGCCGGTGCCGAGCCCGATCAGGGCAGGGACCAGCACCTGGGTGGCGACGGCCCGCATGACCGGGTGCGCCCGGCGCCGTCCCTCTTCGCTTCCGCTGTCGCCCTCCACGGCGCCGCGTCTCGTATGTCGAGCGAGCTACCTGAACAGCTCGTTTGCGCGCCGAGACCTCATGCGTCGATCGCCGTTGGGCGCGTTCGCGGCGTCGTCGCACGGGACGGATCGGAGATGAAGACCTGGTACGACAGTCTTGTAGCGGGAGTCATTGTGTTTCCTTCCGCGAAGCTTTGCGCGCGCGGAGACCGTAGCGTCGCGGCATCGCTGATGTCAATCCTGGGCAGTCTCGGGTCGCGATCGGCCGACAGCGCTCCGGCCGGAGGTCTGGTCGTCGCGGGGCGCTGGCCTTGAACGCGTTGCGCGGCCAGCGGGACCGGTCGGTTCGAGCTCGAGCGCAGAAAAGAGGCAATTCTCGATCTCGGTGCGTCTTCGGAGCCTGGCCCCGACGAATCAGGTAGTATCCAGGCCGTGAAGAAGTGGACCGCGCTCGACGAGACCATCAGTTGCCAGTTCGGCCGGTACGACGATGAGAACGCCGCCCGGCAGGAGGCGCAATCCCGCGCGGGCATCTCACGCCATGCGTATACGGCGGTACAAGTGGAAGTCAGGGACGACGAGCGCCGCGTGCCGAAGGCCTCGTGCGAGATCTGCGGTCAGTCCGTTCCCGATCTCGACGACATCGTCGTCCGGACCCACGACATCCTGGCGTGTGGCAACAAGGATTGCCGCCGCGCCGCGACCGCGAAAGTATCGGCCGGTCACGTCGCGGTCTCTTCGAGCCTACGACGCTGAGCGCCGGCGGCGCGCGCCGGCCGGTCGTCGCCGTCGGGGGCTGCCCGAGATGCCGGTACGGGCCGCGCGAGGGCCGCGCTAGCGCTCGAGCGCGCGAAACGCTCCATCCAGCGCCGGCAACAGCGACATGACGAGGGCGTTCAGCAACGCAGCGTAGGCGATGGCGCCGTGCCACAGCCTGGCGCGGCCGCGCTCCGCCTCGCGCCGCAGGCCGATCGCGACCAGCACGAACAGCACGGGCATGAAGTCGAGCGTGAAGCGCTGCGTATTGGTCTGCGAGAAGCCGTTGTTCAGGTAAAGGAGCTGGCCGAGGGTGATGGCCGCGACCGATAGCCAGAGCGCGCGCGTCGGCGCGTCGGCGCGGCGCGCGAAGGCGGCGACCACGACGAACGGGCTGGTCCCCAGCAGCGACGCGCCGAAGGCGTCGGTGGTGACACCCGCGAGCTTGGCCGGCGACGTGAAGTCGACGTGCACGCCCTGCACCGTCAGGTAGATGAAGTTGAACGGGAGATAAGCCGCGCTGAAGAGCCCGTGCCGCGCGAACCGCTCTTTGAGAAATCCGTCGAACTGCAGGTAGCGGTAACCGGTCTCGAACACGTGACCGAAGCGCGCGCGGTTGAACGCCAGGTACGCGGCGAGGCCCAAGCTCGCCGTCGCGCCGAACGCGGCCAGGTTCAGGCAACGAGCGCGCCGGTCGACGAAGCGCGGATGCGACCAGAGGCGGGAGGCCAGCGCCAACCCCGCGAACAGCGTGAGCTGGCGCGAGAGGAACGCGGCCGCGAATGCCAGTCCGACCCAGTGCCCGCGCCCCTTGCCCCATGCCTCGGCCACTGCGAGCAGCAGAGCGGTGAACGCCACCACGTGGGCGAAGTACCAGACGCCGGTGCTACTGATGATCGCTAGCCAGTACCCGGTGCCCAGGAACATCGCGACCAGCCACCAGACGCGCTCGCGCGGCGACAACCCCAGCCGGCGTGCCAGCCGGTAACCGACGACCACGTTGAGCAGGGTCAGCACCAGCGCCAGGATCGGGCCGTTGGTCCGATCGACGCCCACCAGCGCAACGATCGGCATCATCACCACCGCCGGCATGGGCGGGAACGGATCGTAGGTGCGCCCCTTGTAGGCGGCGCTGTCGAAGAACCCTGGCGTGTCGATGTCGAGATGGCCGGACAGAAACGCGCGCGCCTGGTGCGCATGGAGGTTGCCGCCGCCCCCGCGTAGGTTCTCGAAGATCGGTGCGCGCACGCTCTGGGCAAAGCAGATGAGGCACGCGGCGATGACGCCAACCAGCGCCAGCGACGACGCGCGCGGGCGCCAGCGGCGACGCCCAGCGCCCGGCGCTGCCGCGTCGATCGCCGGCGCGACGTCGAGGTTCGTCGAGGTCATCGTCACGGTGACCCGAAACGCAAGCCTCGTACCAATCCGGCGCCGACCCTCCGCCCGCGCGCGACGCTGTCGCGGCGACGCTTCGTCCGCGAGGTGTCGATCGCCTCGCGCTCCGGACGCATCGACGATCCGTCGTCGCCCGACATTCCTGTCGTGGTTCGGTCGTGTGAGCGCCGTGATCCGCCGTGGCCCGAGCCCCCTGACGAGCTACGGCCGCTCGCTTTGCGGGAGCTGGTGGCGGAGCCGGTCGATGAGCTGCTCGACGGTCATGTTGGTCAGCGCGTTCGAGAACGTCCCGCGGAAATGGTTGACCAGGCTCACCCCTTCGACGCTGATGTCGACGACCGCCCAGCGGTTCTGCTGCTCGCGCATGCGGTAGTCGATGGGGACGTTGTCGCGCGCGGCGGTGATGAGGATCGTGTGAACGGTGACATCCTCGCCGTCGTGGGTCGCGCCCTCGACGGTGACCTTCTCGGTGCCCTGGAAGCGATCGATGTCGTCGATGTACTGCGCGGCCAGCACGTCCTTGAACACCTCGACGAAGCGCGCGCGTTCGCCGGGGCGCAGGCTGCGCCACTGCACGCCGAGGCTGCTCTTTGCCATCTCGGCCCAGTCGAACACGCGATCGGCGATCGCGCGCAGGCCGGCGATCCGCTTCGGGCGCTGCCGGGGGCCGGTGAGCGACTTGTCCTTGAGCACCGCGAAGGCCTCGTCGACGGTCTTGCGGATGATCGCCGGCGGCTCGCCCTCCTGTCCCACGGGTCCGCCGGTTCCGGCACCGCCACCCGCGCTGTCGGCGAGCGCGCTTCGCCGCTGGTGGTCGCCCGTGAAGCTTGCCCCCGGGCTTGCCCCCGGTCGTGGCGCCGCGCCGCCAACCCAGGACGCCGCGGTCCGGTCCGCGCTCGTGAGCGCGGCGAGCGCCCCGCGATCCTCGTCGAGCTCGAGCTTCGCGCCCTCGCCGCGGACGGCGGGCCGGGGCACGGGCGGCGCCAGGTAGAGGAGGTCGCTCTTGTCGTCGAGCGTCCCGGTCGCCTTCGAGAGCGCGGCCATGGCGACGTTGTGGTCGAAGTGCGCTTTCATGACCGCCGTGCGCAGGGCCACGTAGGCGGTCACGGCGTCCGACACCTCGCGCACGTCGAGGAAGCCGACGCTGTAGTCGGCGCCCGCCATGACCATCCACTTGCGCGCCTTCGCGACGCCCACCGTTCCCTTCTCGATGTCGAGGTCGGTGCGGCGGACGTCCTCGTAGGCCTTGCGCACCTCCGCGGGAATGCCGTCGTTCGCCCACGCGCCGGTGAAGCGCAGGACGTCGGCGTGAGCTCGCTCCTCGTCGGCGCGCCTCTGAGCCATCGTTCCCTGGAATTGCCAGCGCAAACCGAGCAGCGCGCCCGGGATGAAGTTGTTCAGGGGATCGACAATGAAGCGCGTCTCGATCCAGTCCCGGCCCGGCGTGTACGCGGCGCTGACAAAGCCGAGCAAGAACAGGTCGGGCTTGAACCCCGCCGCCTCGGCGCTCGCCAGCGCCTCGAGCGCGAGCTGGCCGTTGCGGAGCGCCACCAGCTCCGGCCGGTGCCCGGCCGCCAGCGCCATCAGCGAGGCGAGATCTCCCGGAGTTCCTCCGACGCGCAGGAGCTCGTCCTCCGCGAACGTGATCGGCTCCCCGGCTGGAAGCGCCAGGTAGGCGGTCAGGCCGGCCGTTGCTTGCGCCATCCCGGCGTTGGCCTGATCGAGGCCCATGTTCGCGAGCGCGATCCCCGCCTGCAGCCGCAGCAGATCCCGCTCGCTGACTCCTTGCACCTTGCCGGCCAGCCGCTCCGTCGCCGACTGCAGCGTGCTGCCCAGCCAGTGCACGATCTCCTCGAAGTATCGCTGCGCGTCGCGCGCGTAGAGGTAGCCCTCGTAGATCTGCGCGACCTCGAACGCCACGTCGGCCTTGGTCATGCGTGTCTGCGCCTCGCGCGCGCGCAGCCCGGCGTCGGCTGCCTCCTGACGCTTGGCGATCTTGCCGAAGGTATAGAGCGGCTGGATCGCCGACAGGTTGCCGATGAAGACCGCCGACAGGTCGGAGAAGCTGAAGTCGTTGTAGAGGCTCTTGGTCGATTGCACCGCGGTCCCGGGCACCAGCGTCGCCCGCTCGGACGGTCCGACCCCGGCGAGGAAGCTGACCATGGGCCAGCGGGCCGCGTCAGCCTGCCCGCGCTGCGCCTTGACCACCGCCTCTTCGGCGCGAGCCGCGGCGACCTGGGGGTTTTGCTCGAGCGCGATGCGGACAGCGCTCCTCCGGTCGAGTGTGCGCGCGCCCGCGGGCGAAGCCGCCAGCGCCGACGCGACCAGGATGTGAACGGATCGGCGCGCGAGCATCATCGGAGTTGTTCCTTTCGTGGAGCGGGGTTCTTGGGTGAGGGTGGGGCCGGTGCGGCATGACCCGAGCTGCCGCCGGTCGATGCCGCGCCCGCGCCGCCGAAGGCAAAGCGGCTGATGAGGTCGACCACGTTCACCGCGGGCTCGGTGTGCACGATGCGGCCGCCCGGCGGCAGGTTGCGGTCGGACGCGCCCGGCGACAGCGACACGTACGACTCACCGAGCAGGCCCGCCGTCGAGATCGAGGCGATGGTGTCCTCGGGGAGCGCGAGCGTCCTGTCGACCGTCATCGTCACCGACGCGTAGTAGTCCGCCAGGTGAATGCTGCGCACCTCGCCGACGGTCACGCCCGCCATCTTCACCGGCGCGCGCTGTTTGAGGTCGCCGATGTTCGAGAACCGCGCCGAGACACCGTACGTGTGCGCGGGGACGATCTTCAGCCCGCCTATCGAGACTGAAAGATACGCGAGCGCGATCAACCCGAGGATCAGGAACATGCCGGCGATGATCTCGGTCTTGGTGTAGTCGAGCATGCAAGGCTCCGCCCGGCCCGATCGTCCTCAGAAGAAGAGGGCGGTCATGACGTAGTCACCGCTGAGGATGAGCACGGCGCTCTCGACGACGGTGCGGCTGGTGGCGCGGCCCACGCCCTGCGCGCCGCCCCGGGCCTCGTACCCGCGAAACGTGGAGACCGCGGCGATGATCACGCCGAAGACCACCGCCTTCCACAGTCCCACCGACACGTCCTTGACCTGGACCGAGGACCGAACATTCGACATGAACGCCAGCCCGTCGAGGCCGAGCACCGAGACGCCGAAGAGGAACGCGGCGGCGATGCCCGCGAGCGAGAACAACGCCGTCAAGATCGGCAGCGACAGGACCGCCGCCACCAGCCGCGGCGAGACCAGATAGCTCATCGGATCGATGGCCAGCGAGCGGAGCGCGTCGATCTGCTCGGTGACCGCCATGTTCCCGATGATCGCCGCGGTGGCCGAGCCGGCCCGCGCCGTCACCATGAGGGCGGCCAGCACGGGCGCCAGCTCGCGCGTCAGGCTGAGGGCGACCAGCGAGCCGACCAGGTTCTCGCTGCCGAAGCGAACCAGCACGCTGTAGCCCTGCAGCGCCAGGACGAGCCCGGTGAAGATCGCCGACAGCGCGACGACGCCGATCGAGCGCCCTCCGATGAACTCGAGCTGCGCCGCGATCTGGGGCAACCGGAAGGGCGCGCTCACGATTCGCCGCGCCCCGACCGCGACGAACAGGAGGAGCCGTCCGGAGTCGGCCACGAAGCGGCCGGCGCTCCGGCCCACAGGTCCGAGGACCCGCGCCGACATCCGTTCGCCGATTCGTGCAACGCGCGCCACGAGCACTCGATTCCTCCGCCTCCTCGGTCGTCGAGGAGGACGAGAAAAGTGGGGAGCCTCGGCGAAGGCCGCAAGAGGAGGTCTCGGTCTCCAGGCGCAATCCCGCAATTGAAGATTGCGGCCCCGTCGGGCCTAGCGCCGAGAAGCCGTCGCTCTGCGCACGGCGCTAGTGATCCAGCATCGGCCAGCCCTCGTGGGCGACGAGCAGGTCGTGCATGTCGTTCGCGTGATCCTCTTCCTGCGCGAGCACCTTTTCGAGCAATGATCGCGTCGTGGGATCCTTGTCCGCGAAGTAGCGGATGAGGTCGCGATAGGTCTCGATGACGATGCGCTCGGCGATCAGGTTCTCCCTGATCATGTCGACGAGGTTCTCGCCTTCCACGTACTCGGTGGCGGAGCGCGCCGAGACGCCGGCCGGGTTCAGGTCCGGCTTGCCGCCGAGCTGGTTGATGCGTTCGGCGATCCAGAGCAAGTGACGCTCTTCCTCGTCGGCGTGCTCCTCGAACTCATCCTTGACCGCGTCGCTCGCGATGCCCGCGGCCGCGATCGCATGAAAGCGATAGCGCAAGACGCAGACGATCTCGGTCGCCACTGCGTCGTTCAGGAGTGAGATGGCCGTCTCGACGTCGCCGCCATAGTTGGGAGTCAGCGCTCCCTGCTCGAGATGTTCGCGAGCCCGCTTGCGGATCTCGCCGATGTCCGACGCGAAAGAACCAGGTGTGCTCATGACCCGAATCTTGAGCCGCCCGCGTCTGTGTCAAACTCGGGCGGTGGGCTGCGCGCCTCGGCGCGCATGTCAGGCCGAGTCCGGATTGTTCGCCCGGGCAGGATGTCCACGTTCCCCAGGTTTCCGCCATCGATGAGCACCGCTCGTCCAGAAAGCTCACGCAAGGAGTCTGCATGCCGACCATTACGACCAAGGACGGAGTCGAGATCTATTTCAAGGATTGGGGCAAGGGACAGCCGCTCGTGTTCAGCCATGGCTGGCCCCTGTCGGCGGATGATTGGGACACGCAGATGCTCTTCTTTCTGCGCCAAGGCTATCGCGTCATCGCGCATGACCGTCGCGGTCACGGCCGATCCTCACAGACCGGCGAAGGTCACGACATGGATCACTACGCCGACGATCTGGCCGCGCTCACCGCGCATCTCGATCTCAAGAAGGCCGTGCACATCGGTCACTCGACCGGCGGCGGCGAGGTCGTGCGCTACCTGGGCCGGCACGGCGAGGGCCGCGCCGCGAAGGCCGTGCTCATCTCATCCGTGCCGCCGTTGATGTTGAAGACCGCGGCCAATCCGGGCGGGCTCCCCAAGGAGGTGTTCGACGGATTGCAGGCGCAGCTCGCGGCCAATCGCTCGCAATTCTATCGCGACCTTCCGGCGGGGCCCTTTTACGGCTTCAACCGGCCCGGCGCGAAGGTCTCGGAGGCTATCATCCAGAACTGGTGGCGTCAGGGCATGATGGGTGGCGCCAAGGCCCACTACGACGGCGTCGTCGCCTTCTCGCAGACCGACTTCACCGAGGATCTCAAGAAGATCACGATCCCCGTGCTGGTCATGCACGGCGACGACGATCAGATCGTTCCCTACGCCGATGCCGGGCCGCTGTCGGCGAAGCTCGTCAAGAACGGAACGCTCAAGACCTACAAAGGCTTTCCGCACGGCATGCCGACCACGCAAGCCGAGACGATCAACGCCGACTTGCTCGCGTTCCTCAAGGGATGACGTGAGGTGGGGCGGCGGAGTGACGCCGGGACGCTCCGCCGCCTCCTCGTGAACGCAACGGGGCTCGTGAAGGTGGCAACCGATGTAGTGTTGCGCCCCCGTGCGGGTCCTCGCCTATGTCTACCCGGGTTGGCATCCGATCCCGGAGCGCGACCAGCGCTACTATCCCGGCTTCACCGAGTGGGATCTGGTCTTCGAGAGCCGGCCTCGCTTCCCGGGGCACGTGCAGCCGCGCTTGCCGCTCTGGGGCCGCTACGACGATCGCGATCCCGCCGCCGTCGAGCGTCGCGTCGCTCTCTGCCGCGACCACGGTGTCGACGGTCTGGTGTTCGGGTTCTTCTGGTGCCGCGGCAAGCGCGTGTTCCAGGATGCGATCGACCTCGGCTTTCTCGGCAGCCTCGCCGGCCGGCGCTTTCCGTTCGCGATCATGTGGGCGAACCGCATGCCTCGCCGCGTGCTCCCGGTGCGCCGCGCTGACGTTGCGGTGATCGACCCCGACCGTCTCGTGCCCACCGACGTCGACGACTTCGTCGCGCTGGTGCGCTACCTGGCCGAGCGCTACTTCGTCCGCGAGGAATACATCCGGCTGGGCGGCCGCGCCTACCTGTCGATCTTCGACTCGACGTTCTTTCTCCGCGAGCTCGGTCTCGACGGCGCTCGCGCGGCGATCGCGAATGCGCGAGCGATGCTCGCGTCGGCCGGCCTGCCGCCGTTGCACCTGGCGGCGATCGATCCCAGCGCGGACGTCATCGGGCAGGTGGCGGACGCGGGCTTCGACAGCGTCACGCACTATGTTCTCCTGCCCGATTGGAGAGGCCCGCCCGTGCAAGATTACCAGGAGCGGGCGGCGCTGCGAGCGCGCGAGTGGCCGCTGTTTGCGGCGCGCGCGCGGCTCCCGTACCACCCCTCTGTGTCTCCGGGCTGGGACGCCTCCCCGCGCGGCGCCGACTTCGGCGCCACCCGACCCGACCGTTACCCCTGGTCGCCGGTCGTCACCGGCGAGCACCCCGAGCGTTTTCGCGCAGCGGTGGCACGCGCCGTGGCGCACGCGCGCGCCGGCGGCCTTCCCCCCGACGAGCAGGCGGTGTTCGTCGCCTCTCTCAACGAATGGAGCGAGGGACACTACCTCGAGCCCGACACCCGCTTCGGGCTCGCCTGGATCGAGGCGGTGCGAGACGGCCGCGCGTGAACGAATGACACGCGGGCGCGCCCCGACCTTCGCTATACTCGCGGCGGCGCCGCCGACCAGCGGCGGACGAATCTTCGGGGAGACAACGGCGTGGAACATGAGCGGGACGGGCAGGTGCGGGGTGAGAGGAATCTTCCGCCTTCGGCTTTCCTCGTGCTCGCCCTCGTGTTCGTCGTGGCCGCGGTCGTCTGGACGGTGGCGTCGGCGTCCGCGCTGTCGATGACGTTCGACGAGCCGCACCACCTGGCGACCGGGATGGAGTGGTGGCAGTTCGGGACCTACCGCTGGTGGACGGAGAATCCACCGCTGCCCAAGGTGCTGACGGCGCTCGGCCCGTACCTGGCGGGCGTTCGATTACCGGGGCCGGTCACGCCCGACTCGGGCGTATGGGACGTGGGCATCTCGCTGCTCGACGGCGGCGGCGCGCGCACGCTGATGCTCGCGCGCCTGGGCACGATCCCGTGGCTGCTGCTGGCGCTGGGGTTCACGTTCGCGCTCGCCGGGGGAAGAAAGCAGACTCGCGCGGCGTTCCTCGCGACCGCGCTCGTCGCGACGTACCCGCCGCTGCTCGGTCATGCCGGCTTCGCGACGACGGACATCGCGGCCGTGGCCACCATGCTGGGGTTCTTGCTCGCGCTCGATCGCTGGGCCGACGGGCCCACGCGCGGCCGCGCGGTGTTGGTGGGGGCGGCGCTGGCGCTGGCGTCGCTGTGCAAGTTGACCGCGCCGATCCTGTGCGGCGTGCTCGCGGTGGCGTGGCTCGGCGGCCGGCGCGCGACGCGTGGCCGGTGGTTGGGGGACGGAGCCGCCGCGACGCGCGGGCGCGCGCTGGCCACGCAGGTGGCTCTGGCGGCGCTCGCCGCGCTGGTCGTCGTGTGGGCCGGCTACCGCTTCTCTGTCGGCCGCCTCGAGGACTTGCCCCCGATGGACTACGACGGTACGCCCGCGCTGGCCCCGGTCGGCCAGCGCTCCGCGTTTCTCGCGTGGCTCGCCCGGCTTCCGCTGCCCGCTCCGGAGTTCTGGCACGGGTACCTGTTCCTGCGCGCCCACGACGTTCACGGCCACCTCGCCTTCCTGTATGGCCAGACGCGCGAGCATGGCTTCCGCAGCTTCTACCTGGTCGGCCTGGCGTTGAAGTCGCCGTTGCCGTTCTTGGCGCTGGTCGCCGCTGCCGCGGGCGTGGCGCTGGCGGCGTTCCGGCGCGCGGGCCGCGGCGGGCTCGGCGCTCCCGGCACGCGCGGCGTCGGGGCTGGACTGGCGGCGCTCGCCGCGCTGGCGTTCTCCGCCATCATCACCGTCAACATCGGCCTGCGGCACATGCTGATCGTCGTGCCGCTGCTGGCGATCTTTGCCGCGCGCGTCCTGGTGCCGTGGATCGAGGCGCTGGCGCCGCGACCCCGCGCGATTGCGGCGGCAGCGGTCGGTCTGTTGATCGCCATCAATGTCGCGTCGGTCGCGCGCGCGCGCCCTCAGCTCATGGCCTACTTCAATCCGCTGGCCGGCCACGAGCCCGGACACGCCCTCATCGATTCCGATCTCGATTGGGGCCAGGACATGCTCCTCCTCAAGCGCGAGCTCGCCGCGCGCGGCGTCAGCGAGGTCCACTACGGGCTGTTCGCGATCGTCAACCCATGTGATTCGGCAATGCCAAAGATGCTCCCGCTCGAGCCGGGACGGCCGGCGCCCGGCTGGATCGTTCTGAGCGAGCAGTTCTATCGCTCCGGACTGCATTTCAGCTTCCGTCGCGAGTCGTGTGCACCGGGCGCGTCGTACCAGTTCCACGTCGATCCGGTGGATGCGTTCGACTGGATCAAGGCGTTCGAGCCCGTCGTACGCGTGGGCGCGTCGCTCCGGCTCTACTACGTGCCGGAGCGATCGTGAGCGCGGTTGGTCTGCAGGGTGACGGACCTCAGTAGGGCTTGTCGCCCTTTTCCATCACAAAGCCCGACGGCGGCATCTGGACGCCGTTGACGCTGGTTCCGCCGTTGTGGATGGCCGGGAACCAGGCCTGCATATGCTGCGGGAACCCGAGCGCCGGCTTCGTGAGCGCATCCAGCCGCGACAGATTCTCCGCCGTGAGCTGGAGCGCGAGAGCTTGCAGGTTGTCTTCGAGCTGACCGATCCGGCGCGCGCCGATGATCGTCGACGTCACGCCGGGCTGGGCCCGCAGCCACGCCAGCGCGACGCGCGCCACGGTGCTGTCGTGCTGCTTGGCGATCACCTCCAGCTCATCGATCAGCGCGTAGGTCTTCTCGTTGAGGAAGGGGTCGAGGAAGGTGCCGCGGTCGCCCTTCAGTTGACCAGCGTTCTTGCGCGTGTACTTGCCGCTGAGCGCGCCGCTCTTGAGCGGCGACCACGGCGTGATGCCGAGGCCGAGCTCGTGCGCCATGGGGACCAGCTCCTGCTCGACGGTCCGCTCGAGCAGCGAGTACTCGATCTGCAGGCCGATGAACGCCGACCAGCCCCGGAACCGTGCCGTCACGTTCGCCTCGGCGATCTTCCACGCCGGCGTGTCCGACACGCCGAGGTAGCGCACCTTGCCGGCGCGCACGAGATCCTCGAGCGCGGCCATGGTCTCTTCGATCGGCGTGTGCATGTCCCAGTTGTGCAGCCAGTACAGATCGATGTAGTCGGTCTGCAGGCGCCGCAGCGAGTTCTCGCACGCCGCGACGACGGACTTGCGCCCCGAGCCGCCGCCGTTGGGATCGCCGGGATAGAGATTGCCGCTGAACTTCGTGGCGATGACCAACCGGTCGCGGCGGGCCGCGTGGCGGCCGATGTGATCGCCGATGATCTTCTCGGAGTGGCTCTTCGTGTAGAAGTTCGCCGTGTCGATGAAATTTCCGCCGAGCTCGACGTACCGGTCGATGATCTTCTGTGACTCCTCGACGCTGGAGCCCCAGCCGAGATCCTCGCCGAAGGTCATGGTGCCGAGGCAGAGCGGGCTGACGCGAAGTCCGGAACGGCCGAGCGTGACGTAGTGGTCGAGTGGCATGGCATGCATCTCCAGGGTTGGGGTGTGCTACTTTAGTTCACACACGCAGGTAGTTCATTTGCGAGATGGTTTAATACTAAATCAATCGCCCGGCAAGGGGGCATGGTGAAGATCGACGCGGCGAAGATCTGGTCTCTCAACTACCAACTCCTGATGTCGGTCATCACCAGCGTCGCGCGCGAGGTGAGCGACCTGGGGCTCGAGACCAAGGAGCTCTTCGTGCTCGCCGAGATCGACGAGCATCCGCACCCGGCCAAGCTGGCGGAGCAGCTGTGCATGCCGAAGCCCACGGTGACCGTCAACCTGAAGCGCCTCGAGGCCGCGGGTTTCGTGCGGCGCGAGATCGACGCCAGCGACCTCCGGCGGCACCGCCTCATCGTCACGCCCGCGGGCCGCAAAGTGATGACGCGCGGGCTCGCGCTGCTATCGGAGGCGTTCGGCGCCCGCCTGGCGCGTTTGACGGTCGCGCAGCAGGCCGAGCTGCGGGCGCTGCTGGAGAAGCTGAGCTGACGGACGGTCTCTTCAGCGTTTCGTTGCTTCGTCGTCGAGGTCGAAGCCGCAGATGCTGCCGACGATCTCGTATGGCCCGCGCACACTGCCCCAACCGAAGCGCGGGATGTGGTCGCCGGGCTGGACCGGGTTTTCGTTCCCGGCCGAGTTCTGGATGGCGATGCGCGTGCCCCACTCGATCTTGGCTGCGAACGCCGAGCGAAACTCGGGATCGTTGGGCAGCCCGACCTCGTCGGCGCTGTCCATCAGCAGCGCGACCCAGCGGCGGCGTTGCGCTTCGGTCAGGTGGCGGCCCAGGTGCTTGCCGACCATCTCCCTCAGGGCCTCGTTCTCGGAGCGGTCACCGGAATACGCGTGCCCGCAACCGAAGCACTGCGCGAGAAACGCGGCCACGTGTTGCGGATGATCCTCGCTCATCTCGGCGAAGATCGGCGCCAGCAACTCGTCGGCGCGAACCTTCTTGTAAAAGCACGCCGTGAGACGCTCGAACGCAGCCAGCCCTCCCGCGTACGCGCCGGGTGTCGGGATATCGTGAGCCGTCATGGACCGCAGCCTACGGCTCGTTCCCCACGCCGGCAAGGACGGGCGTGGAGACTGGTCTGCTCGGCGCCGGCAGGCGAGATGGCGGTCGACCGGAACAGCTGAAGCGTGGCGCGCCCGCGTGCTTGGGAGGGGCCAATTGCTCCGGGGAATCAGGAATGAGCTACGATACCGACGTGAAAGACCACGCCGACGCGTTGCACTCGACTCGCAACGCGTTGCGGGCCATTTTGGGCGAGGTTGGATCGTCGTCCGCGGAGCCCGCGCAGATCCTGGAGGCTTCGGCAGAAGCGCTGGTCGCGTTCGATGCCAACCGGCGGATCCTGTGCGCGAACGCGCGGGCCGAGGCGGTCTTCGGCTATGACCGCGGCGAGCTCGCCGGCCGGACGACGGATGCGCTGATCCCCGAACGGCTGAGGCAGCCGGACGCGCCGCCGATGAAAGAGGGGATCGACCTCATGCAGGTCGAGCTGCCGGGCTTGATGCGCGACGGGACGGAACGCTCGATCGAGTGGTGCTTCGGGTCGGCGCGGAGGGCCGAGCTGGTCGTCTTCGTGATGACGGTGCGCGATCGACTCGAAATCGATCGCTCGGTCGAGCGGCTGAGAGACAGCGAGGAGCGCTTCCAGCTCTTCGTCAACAGCGTGCGGGACTACGCCATCTATATGTTGGACGAAGAGGGCCGCGTCTCGAGCTGGAACGCGGGCGCGGCGCACATCAAGGGCTGGAATGCTGACGACATCATCGGCCAGCCCTATGATGTGTTCTTCACGCCCGAGGATCGCATTGCCGGTGTGCCGGCCAGGCTCCTGGCCGATGCCCTCGCTCATGGCAGCCACCAGACGACGGGCTGGCGCGTGCGCAAGGACGGCTCGCTGTTCTGGGTGCAGGGCTCGTTGACCGTGCTGCGCGACGCCGACGGCCGGGTTCGTGGCTTCGCCAAGATCACGCGCGATCTCACCGAGAGTCTGCGCGCCGAAGAGAACGAGCATCGTCTCTTCGTCGAGAGGGCGGCCCGCGAAGCGGCTCAGAAGGCAGAGCAGCTGGTGCGTGCGAGCGAAGAGAGACTGATTCGCCTTCAGCGCGTCACGGCGGCGCTCTCGGAGGCGCTGACGCCGGAGGATGTATCGGCCGCGGTCCTGCGGGAATGTGCCGACGCGGTCGGGGCCACGGGGAGCGCGGTGTTTCTTTCGAGCGTCGACGGGCGCAACCTGGATCTGATCGGCCAGCGAGGGCACCCGGAAGATGTCGCTCGTGGCTTTGCCTCCGTGCCAATCAACGCCCGAACGCCGGTCACCGACGCCGCCCGCCGGCGGACCCCGTTGTTCTTTGAGAGCTTCGTCGCCTGCTCCGACCAATACCCCGAACTGCGGGATGCGATGGGGGCCGGAAACTTCGAGGCGTCGGCGGCGCTGCCGCTGGTTGCGCACGGTACGCTCCTGGGCGTTCTCGGGCTTCGTTTCGACCGCGCGCGTTCCTTCGATGCGAGGGACCGCGTGCTCCTGCTCACCATGAGCGACCTTTGCGCCCAGGCGCTGGACCGCGCGAGGCTCTTCTCGGCCGAGCGCCAGGCGCGCGCGGGCGCCGAATCCGCGAGCCGTTCCAAGGACGAGTTCCTGGCGATGCTCGGCCACGAGCTGCGCAATCCGCTCGCGCCGATCTCCACCGCGGTGCAGCTCATGAAGCTGCGGGGGGACGCACACGTTCAGCGCGAGCGGGAGGTGGTCGAGCGCCAGGTTTCTCATCTCAACACGCTCGTCGACGATCTGCTGGACGTCTCTCGCGTCGCGCGCGGGCTGATTTCGCTGTCGCGCGCGCCCATCGAGATCTCGGACGTCTTGACCAATGCCGTCGAGATGGCGAGCCCTCTCCTCGAGCAGCGGGCCCAGCAACTCACCATCTCGGCGCCCCGAACCGGTCTTTCACTCGATGCCGACGCGCCACGCCTGGCCCAGGTGGTGTCGAACCTCCTCACGAACGCCGCCAAGTACACGCCCTCGGGGGGGCATGTGTGGCTGAGCGCAGAGCGCGAGGGAAGCCACGCCGTCATCCGCGTCCGCGACGACGGCGACGGCATCGGGCCTGATCTCCTCCCCAATGTATTCGATCTCTTCGTGCAGGGAGCGCGCACGATCGCGCGCTCGGAAGGAGGGCTCGGTCTGGGGCTCGCGCTGGTGAAGAGCCTGGTCACGCTTCACGGAGGGACGGTCGCCGCGACCAGCAACGGGCCGGGCAGGGGGAGCGAGTTCGTCGTGCGCGTGCCCGCGCTTCCGGTGACCGCACCGTCCGTCGGCGTGCCTTCACCAGCTCTCCGGGTCGCGGGAGGCACTCCTCGGCGCATTCTCTTGGTCGATGATAACGAGGACGCCTCCGAGATGCTCGCGGAGATGCTGCGGACTCTCGGTCACGAGGTGGTGCTGGCACACGACGGACCAACCGCGCTCCAGAAGCTGCGAGCCTTCGCCGCCGAAGTCGCCATTCTCGATCTGGGTCTACCGGTGATGGATGGGTTCGAGCTGGCCCGTCAGATCTCCGAAACGTCGACCAAGTCGCGGCCCCGCCTCATCGCCCTGACCGGTTATGGCCGTGAAGGTGACATCGCTCGGACTCGCGCGGTCGGTTTCGAAGTGCACCTCGTCAAGCCAGTGGACGCGATGCTCTTGATAGCCGCGCTCGACCCCGCGAGCTCGCCGAGACCGAATCACTCCAACTAAGAGCAGTCGGGGCGGGCGGCGCGCACGCTCGGCGGCTCGGGGTCGTTCCTGCCTCCTTCTGCGGCGCCGAGATTCACGTCCTCTGTCGAAAGGAATCGGTTACCTTCGGCCCCATGTGGACAAAAAGGGGTCGGAGATGTCTCTCTGCGCTCGCCCTCCTCGCGGTCGTCGCCGGCTGCACCATCATCCCGCCACCACCCCCGCCGGTCGCTCCGCAGTGGTACGGGCAGGCTCAGCCGATTCCCTATGGCGGGCCAACACAGGGTGCGGGGCCTGAACACGCGGGCTATCCGGCGATGTCGGGCCCCGGCGGGATGCAAACCGGCGCCACGTCGGATACGACCACGGACGACCGTGGGCGGTCGATTCGGCTCGAGCACGGCGCGCCGGGAAATCCCGCAGTGGTGGGCTGCGCGGACGGCAGGCGTGAGGCCTTTCTCGATCTCACCCGCTTCCCGCGCATCGCGGGTTGCCTCGGATCCTGGATGGGGCGTCAGAGCCTGCGCGCGGCGCCAACGGCCAGAGCCTGCGGTGACGAGATCGGGCCGTGCGACACACCGGCGGATCTGTGCGCACCGGGATGGCACGTGTGCGGCGCGAACGGCGCGGTACAGGAGCTGCGGCAAGTGAGCGCGGTCGATTGCGAGACGGCCGGCGGTGGCCGCTTTTCGGCGGCGATCTCGCACTGCAAAGCGCAGCAAGGCTGCAGCGCCGATCCGTCGCCGGCGGCGAGCTATAGCTGCTTCGAGCATGGCTGGTGCTCCGAGCCCGTGTGTTGTGGCCGCGACTGCGGCCAGTTCGGCGCCTGCCGTGACGGTGTTTGGCAGCAGCACACGCACATCCCCGAGGGTGTGGACCAGGGCTGCGGCTCGATGGACTCGCACCGCGCCGGGGGCGTGCTGTGCTGCCTGGGCTGAGGTAGGCCGCGTTTGGTTGGCGCTGCGCGCCGCCTGGCGACCGACGCCGAATGGACGATCGTTGGCTCATTCCCTGTGTCGAAGACCTACCAGAGCCGTCAGGAGCCTGCGGGGCCTCTATGGGGATGGTGACACCGTCGTCGTCTTCTTCGATGCCGCGCGACTTCGACGAGCTCTGGACCCGCGTCACGCCGCGGTGATCGAGCGAGAGCATGCCGCCCGCCGGCAGAGTAGGGTGGAGCGGCGATGTCCGATCCACCGCTGCCACTCGATCGCCTTCACCAGGCGGAAGGGATTCGCCAGGGGCAGATCGCGTTCAACCGGGGGGAGTTCTTCCTGGCGCACGAGCGGTGGGAGCAGGTCTGGCACGAATTGAGGGGCAGCGAGCGGCTCGCCGTACAGGGGCTGATTCAGATCGCCGCCGGACTTCATCATCTGATCGAAGGTCGTGGCGGGCCGGCCACGCGCCTGCTGGAGAAGGGCGTGAGGAAGCTGTCGCCGGACAAGCCGACAACGGAGCTACTGGCCGGGCTGCGCGTCACCGCGCTGATTCAACACCTCACGCGGCTACTCGTCGACTTGCGGACGCCGACCGGGCCGCTGCCGGATCTGCTGGGTTTGGGGATCTGAAGTAGTCATCGTCACGGTCGCTGCGATCGCGTGGCAACCGTATCGAATGCTGGACAGCGACGCGCGAAGGCGTTGAACTGAGGCTCTCATGCTGCGGGATCGGAGGGAGAGCCTGGTCGTGGCGATGGGGATGGTGCCGGCGCTACTCGCGCTCGCCTGCGGCTCCGGCGCCAAGGCGACTGCCGACGGCTCGACGGCGCCCTCTGATTCGGCGGCCGACGCCGTCGGCACCGATGGCGTCGCTGACGGCAGCAGCGGGCCCGTGACGATCGCCATCGTGAGCCCGATGTCGCCCGCGTATACGAACAAGACCGTCACCATCCAGGTCAGCGTCGTCGACGCCGGCGGCGCGGCCCACGCGGTGCGGCTGCTCGCGGACGGCGCCACGCTGACCAACATCGGCGCACCGCCCTACAGCTTCGACTGGGACACGACGGCCGTGGCCGAGAAGAGCTACCAGATCGTCGCGCAGACGACCGCTGGCGGCCAGACCGTCACGAGCGCGCCGGTGACGATAGTCGTCGACAGGACGCCACCGACGATCGTGTCGAAGGCGCCCGACTCCGGCGCGAGCAACGTGTCGCTGGCGGATCCGATCCAGATCGTCTTCTCCGAGACGCTGTCGTCGACCAGCGTGAGCAGCGGGTCGGTGGCGCTGGCGCTCGCAGGTGCGCCGGTCGGCGCGACCGCCTCGCTGGGAAACGACGGCAAGACGATCACGATCGCGCTCGCCGACCGCTCGGCGCTGGCGCTCCCCGGCACGATGACCGAGACCGTCGCGTCGAGCATCACCGACCTCGCGGGCAACGCCTTCGCCGGCGCGATGTGGAGCTACGCAGTTCCGCTGTGGGTCGATCTCGGGACGGTCGCGGGGATCGGGCCGCAGATGGTGCTCGACGCTGCGGGCGAGCCGACTGTCGCGACCTGGGTCAACGGCACGATCCAGATCGCCCGCCACACCGGCAACACGAGCTGGGACACCAGCATCCCTTCGCCGCAGACCAGCGGTCAGCTTGCCGGCATCCCTGGCTTCGGCAGCACGAAGGCGGGGCTGTTCCTGGCCTGGAACGAGCCCGTGGGATCTTCGGTCCCCGTCCACGTCGCCCGCTGGACCGGCACCGCGTGGGACGCCAGCTACGGGACCTTGTTGACCACGCTCGGCGATAGCACCACGTCGCTCGCGATCGCCTTCTCCGCCGCCGGGCAGCCGGTCGTCCGCTGGGACGAATCGTCCGCCGGGACCAACCATCGCGGGCACGTCTCGCGCTGGACCGGCAGCGCCTGGAGCGCCTATCCGGACTTCACCATGGGCACGTGCGACATGTCTCCGTGTCGCGTCGCCGTCGACAGCTCGGACTTCCCCGTCGTCGAGGCCAATCTGCGCATCTCGCGCTGGAACGGCTCGTCGTGGACGGCGCTCCCCGGCACCGGTGCCGGCAACGGCCTGGCGCTCGACAGCGCCCAGCAGGCCATCGCGTTCCGCGTGTCGCAGACGCTGGACGTGATCGCGGTTTCAACCGCTGGCGTCGCGAGCACGTATGTGCCGTCGCTGAACAGCGCGCCGATGTCGCCGGCGGTGAATCAAGCAGGCCAGGTGGCGTTGGCCCCTGGCGACCGCCCGATCGTCACCTGGTTGCAATACGATGGTCCGACGACCACCGACCCGACCACCTCCGATCTGCACGTCGCCGGCTGGACCGGCACAGCTTGGGACGAGGGCTACGGCGTCTTCCATTCCGCGAACGGCAACTGCGCGCTCGCGCTCTTCGGGAACACGGTCCCCATCGTCGCCTGGGAGGACATCACGGGTACCTCGACGCACGTCTCGAAGAGCAACCACTGACGAAGAACCGAGCGTCTCGACCCGCAAGATGGCAAGGTCACTCGAGCGATGAACAGGTACACGCTTTTCGCGACGATTTTCGGGTTCATCTTCGTGGCGGAGTTGCCGGACAAGACGGCGCTCGCGTCGCTCGTGCTCGCGACCAGGTATCGTCCTTTGCCGGTGTTCTTGGGGGCATCGCTGGCACTCACCGTCCAGAGTGTCGTCGCGGTGGGCGCCGGTCACATCTTCTCCTTGCTGCCGGCGAAGATCGTCCATATCGCAGCGGCAGTCCTGTTTCTCGTGTCGGCCGTCGTCATGTGGCGAAGGCGGCCCGACGAGGAGAGCCCCTCGGGTAGCGAAAAGGCAGAGTCGCCGAAACGAGGGTTCTTTCGGGCGTTCTGGCTCGTCTTCACCGTCGTGTTCATCGCCGAGTGGGGGGATCTCACGCAGATCGCCACGGCCGGATTCGAAGCCCGCTATCGCTCGCCGCTGCTGGTGTTCGGAGCTGCGACCTCCGCTCTCTGGGCGGTCGCGGCGCTCGCGGTCCTGGTCGGCAACAGGGCAGGGCACTTGCTGAATCCCAAGGTCACCCAGCGGGTGGCCGCGGTGTTGTTCGGCCTCGTGGGCCTGGTCTTGCTCGTGAGTGCCCGGTGACGTCCGGCGCCGGCAGGACGCGTTCGAGAAAGAGATCGCTGTGCGCGGGCTGCTGACGATGCTTTTTGTCGCGAGATCATCCGCGCGATGACCCCCGCGCTCGCGCGCGCGGCGTCGCCCCGCGCGCGCCGCATCACCGATCGACGTTGGATGGCCGCGCTGGCGGTCGCGGCCGGTGCCGGCGGTTGCTACGCGGCCGCGCGCGGCTTCGATTCGTCGTGGGGACCGGTGGTGTCGCCGCAGCAGTTCGCGGCCATGGCGCCCACGCTGGCTCCCGACCCGGACAACGTGCTGGACCTGCCGCGCTTCGCGGTCGCGCAAGCGGTGATGCCGAGCGGCTTGCGCGTGGGCGTCGAGCCTGGGCGGGCGCGCGGCCTGGTGGCGGTGGTCGCCGTCGTCGGCAGCGGCGCCAGCGCCGACCCGCCCGCGCGCGAGGGGCTGGCCCACCTGGTCGAGCACCTGGTGTTTCACGCGCACAGCCGGCGCGAGCGCCCGGAGAGCGAGCGCCTGGTGCGCGTCGGCGCCGCGTACAACGCCGACACCAGCCTGGACGCCACGCGCTTTTACGAGGCAGCGCCCGCCGACGCGCTGCCGGCGCTGCTGGACATCACCGCCGAGCGCCTGTCGCGGCCTCTGGCCGGCGTCGACGAAGCCGATCTCGAGCGCGAGCGCGCCATCGTCGAGAACGAGCTCTACCAGCGCAACGAGACCGGCGTCTACGGCCGCGTGGTCGCCTGGATGCAGCACGCGCTGTTCCCGCCGGGGCACCCGTACGCGCGCCCGATCGGGGGCAGCCCGGCCACGCTGCGCGCACTGACCCTGGCCGACGCGCGCGCGTTCGCTGCCGCCCACTACCGCCCCGACAACGCCACGCTGCTCGTCACCGGCGAGATCGGCGCCGGCGCGCTGGCCGGCGTGGTCGCGCGCCTGCCCGACGCGATCAAGAAGGGCGCGTCGGGGGGCCCCGCACGCAACGCTCTCGCGCCGGCCACCGTCGGTGGTGGCGCCGCCGCCAGCGGCGTCGCGCCGGCACCCGGCCCCGGTGCCGCCGGTCCGCCGGCCGCGCCGGAGACGTTGCGGGCCGCGGTCGCCACGCCCGAGATCTGGCTCGCCTACGACCTCGGCCCCTCGTCGGCGCAGCCGGGCGCCGTCGGCAGGATCCTGACCACGGCCGCGGCCGAGGCGGCGGTGCGCGAGCACCTCATCGTCGAACCCGAGGTGCTGGCCGTCGAGTTTCACGCATTCGAGCTGCGCGACCGCATGCTGCTCGGATGCCAGATCGTGCTCGAGCACAGTCGCCGCCGGGACTGGCTCGCGCAGACCGCGCAGAACCTGATCTGGGCGCTGTGGTCCGACGCAGGGCCACCCACCGCCGTCGAATGGGTCGACTGGCGGCAAGGCACGGTCTTCAACCTGCAGCACGCGGCGGTGAACAGCGCGGTGCTGGAATCGGAGCCGTTCCTGGAGCGCGCGACGAGCCGCGCGCGGTCGTTCCAGATCACCGGGGCGGTCGACGCCTTCGACCGACTGCTGTGGACGATCGCGGCCACGCGCACCAGCGACGTCAGCAATGTCGCCTTCCGCGCGCTGGCGCCCGAGCGCGCGCGCACGCTGTTTCTCGAACCGGTGGTGGGCGAGGTGCAGCGGCCAGGCCCGGTCGGCGTCGCGTCGCCCGAGAACCTGCCGCTCGACGCGAGCCCCTTTCGCGCGGCGGACTTCGGCGCGCCGCCACCGGCGCCGGCACCACCCGGACTACGCGAAGCCCGCATCTTCCCGCTTCCCAACGGGCTGACGGTGGTGCTGGTACCGCGCCCCGGGTTTCCCGCGGTGACCGCGCTGCTCGGCTTCCACGGAGGCGCGGCCGCAATATTCCCTGGCGTGCTCACGCTGGTGCGCGCCGCCGAAGCAGGCGGCACTGGCCAGCGTGGCGCAGCAGCGCTGCGCACCGAGCGGGCCGACGGCCCCGGCTACACCGCCGACGTCGTGCGCACCGACCGGCGGCATCTGTCGAACGCGCTCTACCTGCTGGCCGATCGCGTACACGACGTCGCCGGTACCGACTGGGCCGGGGTGCTCGAGCGGGCGCGCCCGCGCCTGGCGTCGATGCCGGCGCCGATCGACGAGCCGCGCGCGCAAGCGTCCGCCAAGGTGCGCGCGGCGCTGTACGGATCGCACGCCTACGGCACGCGCGCCGGCCTCGACAATCTGCGCGTTCTGGATCCGAGCCTGGCGCCGGTGTGGCTGCCGCAGCTGTACGGGCCGCGCAATGCGGTGCTGGTCGTCGCCGGCGATATGGACGTCGCCGCCGCGACTCGCATCGTCGCCGGCTGGTTCTCCGACTGGCACGGCCCGGCGTCGGCGCGCCGGCTCAACGTCCCCTGGGTCCCGCCGCCGCTCCGCGCGCAAAAGCGGGAAGAGCTGCTCATCACCCACCGGCCGGTGGGCGCGCAGGTCGAGGTCACGCTCGCTTGCCGGTTGCCGTATCCCAAGACCGCGCGCGAACGCGCCGCCCAGCGCATCGCCGCAAGCGTGCTGGGCGGCTACCTCACCAATGAGATCCGCGAACAGGCCGGCGCCGCCTACTCGATCGACAGCACGGCATTCTTGGCTCCGGGCGGAGCCGCGCACATCGAGACCGCGATGTCCGTCGATAGCCGCCGCCTGCGCGAGGTGCTCCGTGTGCTGCACGCGCAGATCGACCTCCTGGCCCGCGGCGACGTCGACAAAGCGGCGCTGAGCCAGGTGCAGTGGGCGCTGACCCGCGGCGCCGCTCTGCGCTTCCAGACCGCGTCGGAGCTGGCCGAGGAGATCATGGAGACCATCACGCTGGGCCTGCCCATCGACACGGTCACCGGCGACGTCGACGAGCTGGCGCGGGTCACGCCACCTGACGTCCACCGCGTCTTCGCCGCGTGCAACGAAGGCACTGTGCTGTCGCTGGTCGGCGACGACGCCACGATCCGCGGCGCCCTCTAGCCCTGTGCGCCGCCGCTATGGCGCTGGCGGGGCCTGCGCGGTCGGGGCGGGCGCGCCCGGCGTCATGGGCGCCATCGGCACCCGGGCCCAGCGCGTGTCGGCGATCGCTCTTGCCAGAACGGCTTGCCGTTCGGGGTTGGGGGCCGTGATGCGTTCGAAGTTGTACGACCTCTCCAAGAACCCGACCGCGCCGAAGGCCACGCGCAGCGTGCCGATGTCGTAGATCCCGGGGCGGGTCACGATCACGCGCGTGCCCCGGCGCGCCTCGTCCTTCGACGTCCAGGTGCGTGGCTGGCCCCAGCCCGAGGTGGAGAAGCTCTCGAGCTCGTAGATCCCGGGCTCGACCTCGATGACGAAGTGGCCGTCCTTCATCGCGCGCCGGGAGAACACGCGAAACAGATTGATCCGGTTGGTGCTGCGGTGGCCGCGCTCCGTGCCCGGACCGACCTTGGCCAGGGTGATGGTGTCGAGATCGCCGGCCCCGAACTCGTCGACGACGATGGTGCCGAAGATCAACGATCGCCCCGCCTCGCTCGGCTCGTGGGCGCGAATGTCTTGTGTGGCGTAGACCGGATCGCTCAGGCGAAAGCAGCCGCCGGCCGCCGCGCTGGCCAGCGCGGCCACCGCGAGCGGCAACCAGATCGCGCGCGCCGCGCCGGTCACAGCAGGCTCCCGAGCAGACCGATCGGCGACAGGTCGAGGGTGATCAGCTGCATCTGCTGGCTGGCCGACGGGTAGCGTTCGATCTGCAGGCCGACGCCGAACAGGAAGGTTCCGACGCGCAGCGATCCACCCACCATGGGCCCGTGCTCGCCCGGGCCATCGCCGGCCAGGAACCCACCCCGGAGCATCGCCTCGAGCAGCCAGATCGAGTACCCGGCGCCGACGGCGCCACCCCACTTCGCCGTGCCCGGGATGGTCGTGCCGGTACCGTTGCTGAGACGGTTGGTCTCGAAGGCGGCCGACAGGTGCAGCAGCTGCGCTGCCGCCACGAAGTTGCCGCTGCCGGTGTCCTGGCTGATCGGCACCAGCAAGCTGCCGCGGACCATCGAGCCGCCCTTGTTGTCCAGCGCCAGTTCGGCGCGCAGGCCGGCGGCGATCTCGACCGCCGTCGGACCTTTCCAGTGGCGCTCGACCGGCGCCGGCACCGACGTCGCGATCCCCGCGTCGGCGTTCGCCAGCCGGCGCACCTCGGGCTCGAGCGCGGCGCAGTCGTCGCGCACCTGCAACTGACTGTCGTTGTTGTTGCCGAGATCGCGTCCCAGATCCGCGACGGCGATCTCGAGCGTGCCGAGACAGGTGACGCGCCCCGCGCGCGCCTTCACCTCGTGCGGCGCCAGAAATTCGGTCAGCTGGCCGACGCGCACGTAGTCGAGCCGGTACGTACCCGGCGGTCCGCTGATTGAAAAGAAGCCGTTTGCGTCGAGGTTCGCCGCGTACACGTCCCAGCCCCGGCGCATCTCGACGATGAGGCGGCCCCAGCGGAGGCGCTCGACGTCTTCTGCCCGGGCCTGGCGCACGCTGTCCCGGAACGTCACGCGTCCAACGATCACCGCGGGCTCCTCGGCCCCTGCGTGCGCGCGCCCGACCGGCGCGAGCGCGACGGCCGCTGCGCTGACCGCGCCCAGCATCAGCGCGCGCCGCCATCCGGTGACCGATCTTCTTGCGCGTCTCCTGTCGCGTCCCCTCACCGTCATCGTGCGCTCGTGCCATATTTCGCGCGCGCCTGCAACCGATTCGCGGGCGCGCACGCCCGGCGCCACGCACGGCAATCGACGGCGCCGGGTTGATCGCCGGGCGATCTGCCGTTAGTTTCCCTCGGGCTCATGGGCTATCGGCGGCTGATACTCGTGTGCCTCGGAGGCATCGGCATGACGGCAGGCGCGATCGCGGCCGGGGACCGCTCGGAGATCCCCGACAAGTACAGGTGGAACCTGGGGGATCTCTACCCGTCGGAGGCGGCGTGGACCGCGGCCAAGGACACGATCCAGAAGCGGCTGCCCGAGCTCGGCAATCATCGGGGGCACCTGGGCAAGTCGCCCAAGGAGCTGCTGGGCGGTCTGCAGCTGATGTTCGATCTGGATCGAGACCTGTCGCGGCTTCTGGTCTACGCGAACGGCCTGTCCGACGAGGACGTGCGCGCGGGGCGCCCGCGCGAGATGAAGCAGGGCGCGCAGGAGCTGGCAACCGCGTTTGGCGCGGCCTGCTCGTGGGTGCGGCCGGAGATCCTGGCGATGGACCCGGCGCGCGTGCGCAAGTTCGTCGCCGACGAGCCCAGGCTGGCTCCGTACCGCGTCTATCTGGAGGAGACGCTGCGGCGCAAGCCGCACACGCTGACCGCCGCCGAGGAGAAGATCGCCGCCGAGGCGGCCGACCTGGAGAGCGCCGGGAGCGAGGTGCACGGCGTCCTGTCCAACGCCGACTTGCCGTATCCGACGCTCAAGCTCTCGACGGGCGAGTCGGTGCGCCTGGACCCCGCGGCGTTCACGCTGCACCGGCAGGATCGTGCCCGCGCCGATCGTGACAAGGTGTTCGCGGCGTTCTTCGGCGCGCTCAAGACCTACGAGCGCACCATGGGCGTGACGCTGGCCTCCGCGGTGAAGGCGCACCTCTTCGAGATGCGCGTCCGGCACTTCGGGTCGACGCTCGAGGCGGCGCTGTTCCAGGACAACATCCCGGTCGCCGTCTACAAGCAGCTGCTGGCCGACGTGCACCGCAGCCTGCCGACGCTGCACCGCTACCTGACGCTGCGCAAACGCATGCTCGGCCTCGACGAGCTCCACTATCAGGACCTGTACGTGCCGCTGGTCGCGAGCGTCGACATGCGCTTTGGCCCCGACGAGGCGCGCGCGATCACGCTCGAGGCGCTGGCGCCGCTGGGCACGGCGTACACCGAGGCCCTGCGCAAGGGGTTCGAGAGCCGCTGGACCGACTACCTGCCGTCGGCCGGCAAGCGATCGGGCGCGTACTCGACGGGCGTCTACGGCGTGCACCCGTTCCAGCTGCTCAACTTCAACGGCCGCTATGAAGATCTGACCACGCTGGCGCACGAGTCGGGGCACTCGATGCACACCTTCCTGTCGCACGGCGCGCAGCCGTACGCCACCGCCGACTACCCGATCTTCGTCGCCGAGGTCGCCTCGACCTTCAACGAGAACTTGCTGATTCACTACATGCTCGACCGCGCCAAGGACGACGCGACCCGGCTGTCTCTGCTGGGCACGCTGCTCGACGGGTTGCGCACGACGTTGTTCCGTCAGACCCAGTTCGCCGAGTTCGAGCTCGGCTTTCACGAGCAGGCGGAGCGGGGCGAGCCGCTGACCGGCGAGAACCTGTCGAAGCGCTATCTCGAGCTCGCGCGCTTCTACTACGGCCACGCGCAGAAGGTCTGCCAGGTCGACGAGGTGCTCGCGACCGAGTGGGCGTACGTGCCCCACTTTTACTACAACTTCTACGTCTACCAGTACGCCACGAGCATGGTCGCCTCGACGGCGCTGGCGCGCGCCGTGCGCGAGGAGGCGCGGGCTGGCAAGACCGCGCGGCGCGACGCCTACTTGCAGATGCTCTCGGCGGGCAGCTCGAAGTACGCCATCGACCTGTTGAAAGACGCCGGTGTCGACATGACCACGTCAGTGCCGTTCGACTCGGCGATCGCCGAGATGAACGCGACCATGGACGAGATCGAGCACATCCTGCAGCGCAAGAAGTGACGCTCCGGCCGCGGCCGGTCAGGGCAATCGAGAGAACCGGACGATGCCCGGCGGCGATTCGAGATCGATGCCGGGCATCGTCCGTGGGTCAAACGCTGGGAATCGAGAGCGTCGCGCCCTGGATGATCTCGCGCAGGCCGGCGAGGGACAGCCGGGGCGTCGCCTTCTCCTCCTCGAAGATGATCTGGGCCAAGGTGGCGGTGGTCAGATCAGCCTGGGTGGTGTTGTCGACAACCCGGATGTCGTCTCCAGCGCGGACCATTGCCGCGATGTGCTCGAGAGTGACGTACCGGCTGTCGCGGGTGTCGTAGAGTTTGCGGTTCGCGTAGCGCTTGATGGTGCGTGCGGTGGTCATACGCCTAGGATGTAGGTAATCCTTAGTGCGCGTCAATAGGGTAATTTTAGTTACTTATTTTGCGTGTCAGTACAAGGCGTTGGCGGATCGCGCTGCTGCAAGCGCACACGCCCAGCGGGCGCTTTACGTGGTGGCGCAAAAACAGTTTGCTGAATAAAAGCGAATGTTTATTGGCCGATTCCTGCGGCGGGCTCACCAGCCCGACGACGGTCCGGGATCGCTCGTCACCGGGGTGCAGGTCGCGTCCGGTCCCGCGTCGCAGGTGCTGTCGAGCGCCGAGCTCGATGACGAGCCCATGTCACACTCGGCAAGTCCGAACACCAGCAGGGCGCACCCGGCAATGGCCCCAATCAAGGTTCGCTTCTTCATCAGCGTCTCTCCTTTCGTGCCTGGCGACGTACTTACACCCGAACCACACATTCGCGCTAGGCTGGCGCGGTGCAGATGATGCGGCCCGCACGGTCGGTCCTGTACGTCGGTCTCGCTGCGGGAATTGTCGCCGTGGCGTTGGCCAAGACCGGCTTGATCACCGGCGTGATGACCGGTTGGATGACCGGCCGGAACCGACGCCCGCACGCGCCCGCCGGTTCCGCCGCTCACGACCGTGAGATCGCCGAGGCCGACAAGGAGCTTCACGCGCTCGACGAGGGCGCGCGCGCGAAAGCCGACTTTGCAAACCCGGTGACGTGGGATCGCGCCAGCGGTCCCGATCCCTACACAGTGAAGGAGATCGCGAGCTCGGGGTTCCTGGTGGGAATCCTGAGAGGGAGTGACGCCGTCGTCGTCCTGGATCGGTCGTTGCGCGAGATCCAGCGACTGCCCGCTCCGCGATCGCCCGTTGCGCTGGCGGTGGCCGGCGACGTCGTGCTGGTCGCGGGCGAGCTTGCGACGGAGGTCGCGCGCTTTCGCTGGGATGGCGCGCGGCTCTCGCCGGCGGGCACCGCCGTGATTGAAGGCGTCCGCGCCATCCGCGGCATCACCTTCGGTCCTGGCGGCTGGGTCTATCTCATCGAGGAGCAGCGGGGCAGGCTGGTGGCTCTGCAAGTCGATGCCTCGGTGCGCGACCGGCTGGCCTTTGGGCGCCGGCACGACCTCGCCGTTGGCCATGGACCGGTGCGCATGGCGCGCGTCGGCGATCGCCTGATCGTCGACTGCTTGCTCGATCACGCCCTGGTGATCCAGCGGCTGAATCCGCTGGGCGGGGCTGCCGACGAGCCTCCCATTCGCATCGTTCTCGACGGTCCCATCTGGTCGTTCGCCGCCCGGGAGAGCCGCCGGGGCTTGCTGATCGGGATCGGCTCGGCCGAGGATCATCCGCTCGATCGGACCATCGGCGCGTTCGGCTATGTCGATTCCTTCCTCTATCTTTACGACGTCGATCTCGGCGCCCGGCGCGCGACACGGAGAGCGGCCGTCAACCTCGGCGAGCGCGGCGTGGTCGTGCCCAAGGTGTTGCTCTTCTCGGGAGCCACCGCGCGCGTGTCCGGCTACGGAACCGACAAGCTGCTCGAGATGAACCTCGATGGGCCGGTCCCCGCCGGTGAGACCATCACCGAGCTCGTTCCTGGCACCAACGACGTCGTCGAACGCTCGGACGGCGCGCTGATCTTCGCCGATCCGCTGCTCGACGCGTGGGTCGAGGTCGCGCGGCCCGGCGCCAAACCGGTGATTGTTCCGATCCCTGGGGCGGCGCCCCGCGATCCGGCGCTTCGCCTGGGCGAGGCGCTGATCTTCACGACGTTGATGGCGCCCTGGGGCCGCTCGGATGGACCGCTGAGCCGCTTCACGTGCGAAACCTGTCATTTCGAGGGTTACGCCGACGGGCGGACCCATCACACCGGCCGCGGCGACGTTCACGCCGTCACCAAGCCGCTGCTCGGTCTGTTCAACAACCGCCCTCACTTCTCGCGCGCGCTGGATCCGGACCTGGTCTCGGTGGCATTCAACGAGTTCCGCGTGGCCAACGCGCGCAGCGGCCACGACCCGTGGTTCGGCCTGCGCGTGGGCGACGCGCCCTGGCTCGCGGCGCTGGGCGTCGGCGACGATCTTCTGTCACCCCTACGCCTTCGTGAAGCGTTCATGCGTTTCTTGACCGCGTTCAATCACCGCCCGAACCCGGCGACGCTGGGACGAAGCGCATTCTCCGACGACGAGCGGGCCGGCGCGCGCGTGTTCCGCGACCGCTGCGAATCGTGCCACGAGGCGCGCCTGGCCAGTGACGTTTCGGATTCGCGCGTGCCGTTCGAACGCTGGGAGTCACTCTTGTTCGCCCACGACGGTCCGATCGTCTGGGGCAAGGACGAGTACAGCAAGAGCGGCGTCGTGCCTTACGTCCACCCGGAGGGTGCACGCATCCCGTCGTTGCGGCGTCTCTACAAAAAGCGGCCCTATTTCACCAACGGCTCGGCAAAGGATCTGTCGTCGGTCCTGGACCGCGCGCGCTACGGAGATGGCGCGTTCTGGCACGACACCGCGAAGACGCCGGAGGGAACATCGGACGAGAGCGCTGGCCTCGCTCCCCGGGAGAAGCACGCACTGCTCGCGTTTCTCGATCTGCTTTGATTTCCCGCGATGAGCGGCGCGCCCGACCGATCCGTGAGCTGCGGGTCGCTCACGTGCGAGCGGTGGGAGCAGGTCTCACACGAATGGGGGGGCACCGTGGCCGGTGACCTGAGCCGGTGGTACCCTGAGGCATGCCGCGCGTATCGCCGGCCTTGCTGCGAGCGCTCGCGCTGATCGCCCTCGCGGGAGGTTGCTCGACTTCGAGCACGAACAGCGGGACCGCGGCCGGTGCCGGCGGGAAGGCCAGCGGCAGCGCTCCGGCGGGCGGCCAAAGCGGACACGACGCGGGCGCGGGTGGCGTCGCCGGCGCGAGCGGCGCCACCGACGCTCGCATCGACGCGCCGAGTGACGGCGCCAGTGACCGCGGCGCCGGCGGCGCGGCCGGCACCAGCGGGGCCTGCAAGCGTGGCATCGCGACAAATACCGCGCCGGGCGCGGCGTTCTTCCCGTCGGTGGGCTGGTGGTACGACTGGTCGCCGCGAGTCGCGGGCGCCGGCTCGGCTCTCGAGTTCGACCCGATGATCTGGGGCTCGATGGACCTGAACGCGACGCTGCCCGCGCTGACGCGCTACTTGCTCGGCTTCAACGAGCCCAACTTCCACGCGCAGTCGAACCTGACCGCGCAACAGGCGGCCGCCGACTGGCCCATGCTGGAAGCCAAGGCGACCGCCGCCAGCGCCGCCCTCGTGTCGCCGGCGGTGAACTTCTGCGGGCCCGCGACGTCATGCAACGGCACCAGCCCGTATCAGTATCTGCGCGACTTCTTTGCGGCCTGCGCCGGCTGCCGCGTCGATCACATCGCGGTCCACTGGTACAACTGCGATCTGCCGTCGCTGGTCGACTACCTGGAGCCGGGCGGCAGCCTCGAGGGCTTCGAGCAGTTCGGCAAGCCGATCTGGCTCACCGAGTTCTCGTGCGACGGCACGAAGACCGCGGCCGATCAGGAGGCGTTCATGCGCGCGGCCATCCCTTACCTGGAAAGCAACCCGCACGTCTTTCGCTATTCGTGGTTCAGCGCCGATCCCATCCCCAACGCTCGCCTCGTGAACAGCGACGGCTCGCCGACGGCGCTCGGGCAGGTCTACGTCAGCCTGCCCGGCGGCTGTCACTGACCCGGCGTTCGCGCGATCCGCCGCGGAACCTGCGCGTCGGAGGATTGTCGAATCCTCCGGATCGCTCGCGGGCGACGCGTCTCGCGGGTTAAAGTGTCGGCGCGGTTTCCTGTCTCAACCACGAGGAGGCACTCATTGGTGGCGAACGCGCGGGGCTCGCTGGGCGTCTCGGCCGTGTTGGTCACCGTTCTGGCGACGGGATCCGTGGCGCACGCGGCTCGTCCTGTCCGGCCGGATCGTGCGGCCGGGCCGGCGGACTCGGTGCCGGAGGCGCTGCGGCCCTGGGCGGGATGGGTGTTGCACGGCGACGGCGACGAGCAGCTGGCTTGCCCGCAGCTGCACGGCCACGACGACGACCGCGTCTGTGCCTGGCCGGCGCGGCTATCGCTCACGGTCAATGACAAGGGCGGCACCTTTGCGCAGGAGTGGGAGGTGTTCCACGCGGGGCTGGCCGAGCTGCCCGGCAGCGACGAGCACTGGCCGCTGGACGTGCGTGTCGACGGCAAGCCGGCAGCCGTCGTGTCGGGCGACGACGGCGATCCCGTCCTGGAGCTCGCCGCCGGCCACCACCTGGTGACCGGCCGCTTCGCCTGGGACGAAGCGCTGCCCGACGGGCTGGCCGTGCTCCCGGAGACCGGTCTGGTCGCCCTGACCGTCAACGGCAGGCGCGTCGATTTTCCCGTGCGCGACGAGGGCGGGCAGGTATTTCTCGGCCGCAAGGAGGTGGTTGCCGAGGCGGACAGCATCGACATCTCCGTGCACCGCAAGCTGGTCGACGATGTCCCGCTGCACCTCATCACACGCTTGCAGCTGGCGGTCTCGGGCAAGAGCCGCGAGGTCATGCTGGGCCGCGCGTTGCCGGAGGGCTTCCAGGCGCAAGAGGTCGTCGGCAACCTGCCGTTGCGCTTCGATGCGGATGGTCACGTGCGCCTTCAGGTCCGACCCGGCAGCTGGACCATCACGCTGATCGCGCGGCGGACCGCCGCCGGCGACAGCGTGACGCGACCGCGGCCCGACGGTCTCTGGAAGGAAGGCGAGGAGGTCTGGGTCTTCCAGAGCCGCCCCGAGCTGCGCGTGGTCGACCTCGGCGGCGCGCCCGCGATCGATCCGGCGCAGACGACCTTGCCCGACGACTGGAAGCTGTTGCCCGCCTACGCGCTACCGCCGGGCGCGACGCTGACCCTGGCAGAACGGCGGCGCGGCGACAGCGACGCCGGTCCCGATCAGCTGCAGCTGCAGCGGCGGCTGTGGCTGGACTTCGACGGCGGCGGCTACACCGTCAGCGATCAGATCACCGGCCGGTTCACGCGCAGCTGGCGGCTGGCGGGCGCGGCGCACACGCGCCTCGGTCGCGTCGCGATCAACGGCCGGGATCAGTTCATCACGCGCGACGCCGACGGGAACGACGGCGTCGAGATTCGCAGCGGCCGCGCCGCCATCAGCGCCGACAGCCGCATCGAAGGCCGCCGCTGGCGCGTCCCGGCGACGAGCTTTCTGCTCGATTTTCAGAGCGTGTCGACGACGTTGATGATCCCGCCCGGCTGGCGGCTGATTCACGCCGCCGGCGCCGACAAGGTGACGGGGACCTGGATCGATCGGTGGTCGTTGCTCAGCTTCTTCTTGCTGCTGGTGACCACGCTGGCGGCGCAGCGCCTGTTCGGCTGGAAGCTGGCGCTGGTAGCGCTCGTGGGGATCGGCCTCTCGATTACCGAATCGGACGCGCCCGGCGTGGTCTGGCTCGCGGTCCTGCTGGGCGAGGCGCTGGCGCGCGCGCTTCGTACAGGCAAGCTGCACACGCTGGCGCGCGTGTATCGGATCGCCGCGTGGATCGCGCTCGCCTCGGTGCTTTTTCCGTACGCCGTCGCGGAGGTGCGGCGCGGCGTGCACCCGGCGGCCGAGCGCGAAGGCCCGACCACCGAAAGAAGTCAGGTCGCATTCTTCGTCCCCGAGGCCCCCGCTCCCGTGCCCGCGGAGGCGCCGGTTGCGACCGCGGAGGGCCACGCTTCGGCGATGGGGGCGCTCGGCGACCTCAGCAAGGAGGCCTCGGGATCGGGAATCGGCCTCTTGGCGAAGCCGAAGAAAGAGGTCGAGCAGTCCCGTGGGTCGGCCTACGCCGGGAAAGCTGGGCTGCTTGGCGTGGACAAGAACCTTCGTCTCAGCGACGCCGTCTCGCAAAAACGCGACGTCTACGATCCGAGCGCCGTGGTCCAGACCGGTCCTGGGCTTCCGACCTGGGAGTGGGACACCGCCTCGCTGACCTTCAACGCGCCGGTGCGCCAGGACCAGGAGCTGCAACTGTGGCTGGCACCTCCGTCCGTGAACCTGGCGCTGTCGCTGGCACGTGCGGCGCTGCTCGTGGCGCTGGCGCTGCTCATCCTGCGCCGGCCGATGCGCCTCGGCGGCGGGTGGCACGCGGCGCGTCCGCTGCTCGACGGCGCCGGCAACCGCGCCGGGATACTGCTCTTGTTGCTGGCGACGACGGCGGCGGCGACCCTGTCCGGCGTGGCGCGCGCGGCGGAGCTCACCGCGCCTTCGCCGGAGCTGCTCGAACAATTGAAGCAGCGCCTGCTCGAGCCGCCGCATTGCGCGCCCAACTGCGGCGGGATCAGCCGCCTGGCGCTCGACGTGACCCCGGGCGAGCTGCAGCTGGTCCTGGAGGCTTCGGCCGCGGCACGCACGGCGATCCCGCTGCCGGGAAATCTCAAGGACTGGGTCCCGGATCAGGTGCGCGTCGACGGGAAGGTGGCTTCCGCGCTGGCGCGCACCGACGACGGCACGCTGTGGCTGGCGCTGTCGCCGGGCACGTTTCGCGTCGAGATGACCGGCGCTCTGTCGCCGCGCGAGACGATCCAGATCGCGCTGCCGTTGAAGCCGCGGTTCGTCACCGCCCGCGTGCGCGGGTGGACGCTGGACGGCCTGCACGAGGACGGCGCCGCCGACGAGAGCCTCAAGTTGTCGCGCGCGGGCGGCGCCACAGGGACGCCGGCGCCGCCGGACGCGGCCGGCGCGGCGGTGTCGCTCGCGCCGTTCCTGCGCGTCACGCGCACCCTGCACCTCGGTCTCAAATGGGAAGTCGAGACGGTGGTCCGCCGTGAGACGCCCACCGGCGCGCCCGTGGTGATCGACGTGCCGCTCTTGCCCGGCGAGGCGGTCACCACCGCCGGCGTGCGCGTGGACAAGGCCAAGACGGCGGTGAACGTCAGCCTCGGGCCCGATGCGACGGAGACGCAGTGGCGATCGACGCTGACCGAATCCGCGGCGCTGCGCCTGCACGCGGCTCCGGCGTTCGCTCGCCTGTGGGCCGAGACCTGGCTGCTGGATCTCGGCGCCACCTGGCACGCGACGTTCGCCGGGATTCCACCCATCCAGCGCGCTGACCCCGACGGCGCGCGCATCGCCGAATGGCGTCCCTGGCCCGGCGAGGAGGTGCGCATCGCGCTCGGCCGGCCCGCGGGCGCCGGCGGACAGACGTTGACCATCGACGGCGGTGAGCTCGACGTGTCGCCGGGGACGCGCATGACGCGCTCGACGCTGTCGCTGGCGATCCGGTCGAGCCGCGGCACCCAGCACACGATTGCGCTGGCGGCGGGCGCCGAGCTCGAAGGCGTGACGCTGGACGGGCAGGCGATGCCGCTGCACCTGGAGAGCGACGGGCGGCGCATCGTGCTGCCGATCGGCCCACGCAAGCAGACGTTCGCGATCAGCTGGCGCGAACCGACACCGCTGTCGCCGATCTTTCGCGCTCCGGCGGTCGACGTCGGCGTCCCGGCGACCAACATCGTCACGCAGATCCAGCTCGCCGAGGCGCCGCGCTGGATGCTGTGGGCGGCGGGGCCGCGATTGGGACCGGCCGTGCACATCTGGAGCATCGTCATCGTGCTTCTGGTGATGGGCTGGGTCCTGGGCCGCACGCGTCTGACGCCGCTGCGCTGGTGGGACTGGACGCTGCTGGGCATCGGTATGGCGCAGCTGCCGCTGCCGGCCGCCGGCGTCGTCGGGTTGTTCCTGCTGGCAATGGGGTGGCGCGCGCGGCACCCCATCGCCGGGCGCGCGGTCCTCTACGACCTCTCGCAGATCGTGTTCGTCGGCCTCACGGTGGCGGCGGTCGCGATTCTGTTCGGCGCCATCGAGCAAGGGCTGGTGTCGCATCCCGACATGCGCGTCGTTGGCAACGGATCGAACGACCAGCTGCTGCGCTGGTATCAGGATCGGACCGGACCGCTGCTACCACGGCCCTGGATCCTGTCGGCGCCCCTGATGATGTATCGGGGAGCGATGCTGGCCTGGTCGTTGTGGCTGGCGCTCGCCTGCCTGCGCTGGTCGCGCTGGGTCTGGAGCTGCCTGCGCGAGCACGGATGGTGGCGTCCGTTGCGCGTTCCCCGCGCGGCACCTGACGCCACGCCCGAAGGGTAGGGTGGAAAACGATCTTGGCCAGGCCGTGAGCAACAACAACACCCTTTTGTCGTCGCAATGGCGTAAAGGTTGCTCGTCGGGATTCCCGACGCCCCAACGTCAGAGACGGAGAGACGATGAAACCAATCACGAGACTCGTTAGCTTACTGATCATCGGCGCGCTCGCCGCGGCCGGATGCGGAGAGGGCGGCCCCGACTCCAGCGAACCGCTCATCAACGAGACGAGCCCGATCGTTCGACCGACGGCCACGGGGGGCCGGAACGAGGTCGTCATGATCTACGCGACGGTTGCCGGTCCCGGGGGGCTCACAACCCGGACCTGCTCGGGATCGTACTTCGCTCCGCGCGTGGTGATGACGGCGGCTCATTGCTTGACGGACATCTTCCAGGGTCAGCTCTTCGTCTACTGGGGCGACAACTTCACTCAGGATTTTGCGCAGCTCACCCCGCAAAACGGGCTGTTGGTCCCGCCGCCCGTCGGGCAGCCGTCGTTCTGGGCCAAGGCCGACTCGTTCGAGACGCATCCGCAGTGGGACGCGAACCTCGAGCACCCGGACATGGGCGCGATCTATCTGGATCGCAAGCCGCCGTTCGATCCGCTGCCGCTGGCGCGTTTCCGACTGGACGATACGTGGATCAACCGGCAGGTGACGATCTCGGGCTGGGGCGGGAACGTCGCGACCAGCGGCACGACCGCCACCGGATCCCGCGTTCAGCGCACCGGGCTCACGCATCTCCTCGGAAGCCCCACGGCGGCCGACTATCACCCCGAGGATCCCAACCCCGGCATGCTCGTGCCGGCGGTGCGACAGGACGTCGTCAAGTTCGACGGCCACACGCCCAACTCGAACAGCTGCTTCGGCGACTCGGGTGGCCCCATCATCGTGAACGCGTTCGGGCAAGACTACTTCGCGGGCGTCATGTATTTCGGCGGGTTGTTCTGTGAGGACTACGGCCTGGCGACGCGGATCGATCCGTTCCTGCCGTTCCTCGACGAGGCATACAAGCGCGGCGGGCAGGAGACGCTGATTCCCAACCTGGAATGCGTCGCGCCCAACCCGGCCGGCACGCTGACGGTCTACTTCGGCTACAACAACAAGAACGGCGTGGGTGTCACCGTTCCGTTCGGCACCAAGAACCAGCTCGCCCTCGACACCAGCGGCTTCCGCAACACGCTGTTCAATCCCGGCCTGCACTCGTTCGCGTTCGGTGTCGACTTCACCACGAACCAGACCCTCAGCTACTCGCTGGCTCCCGATAACAGTCCACGGACGACGATCAGCGTCAACCGAAACTCGGTGGCTTGTAGCGCCGCCCAGGCCGATCAGGTCGAGACCGGGAACGTGTGTCGCGCGGTCATGCGCTCCGGATGCCCGGCCTTGACCTTCGAGAGCTGCATGGCTGCCTTCCTCGATAACCTCGAGTTCACGCGCGACGTGACGCCGGAGTGCCTGCCGCAGAATCAGGCCTGGGATGCCTGCCAGGCGCACACGGCCGCTGGCGTCGCCAACTGGCAGTGCAGCCCCGTCCCGGGCTTCATGCCCGGAGCCCCGGCCTGTGACGGGTTGCTGAACGATCTGTTCACCTGCCAGGGGTTCTGACCGCCGCCGGCTGCCGCTAACCTGAGCGCAAGTCTTGCGCGCGTCCTGCTATCGGGGCTTGCGGCGGGGGAGCGGCGCAGCTTTCCCGCGCGCGTCCCTGGCGCGGCTATCGGCTCCGCCGTCGAGCAGCAGATCAACGATCGCCTGCTGCTCGGCGTGCGCCCCCTTGGTGCCGCTCGCGCCCGTCGCGTGAAGCGCGAGGTGAAGTGGCGTTGTCCGACTCTTGCCGTGAGAGGCGTTCACATCGGCACCCCGCTCGAGCAGGCATTTCACCGCCACCGGGCTCCGCGCCCGAACCGCGCGGTGAAGTGGGGACGCTCCAGACTTTTCGGCCTGGTCGATCCTCGACCCGGCATCGAGCAGGAGCTCGATGGCCTTCCGTTGAGCGCCAGCACTCCAGACCAACGCCGACACGGGCCGAGGGTCGCAGGCGTAGTGGAGCGCGAGGGCTCCGCGCCGGTTCGCCGCGTTGGGATTCGCTCCCGCGCGGAGAAGGGCCTCGACGACGACAGGCTTGACTGCGGCCGCCGCGAAGTGGAGAGCGGTATCTCCGGCGTAGAGCGCATGAGCAATCGTCTCGATGAAGCATTCCTCCTCGACAACGAGCCGCGCGAGCTCGGGCGCGTCGCGGACCATCCGTACCGCCTCGGCGTCGTCCATGACGATGGCGTCGAGGAGCCTGGCAAGCCCGTTTTGCCTCGCAGCCATGGCGACTCGAATAACATTGGGTGGGTCCACCGGGGAAGAGGCAGCCTGGTCAAAGCCTAGTGCACTAGTCGCTCGCGGCGATCGCGACCACGCGAGTCCTCGTTTCGACCAGCCGGCGTAGCACACGCAGGTCGCGGCGCGCACGCAGCATGCCGGCGGCTTCCGCGAAGGTCACCATCCGCACCTCTTTGGTCTCGCTGTCGTGCTGGCCGTCGGCGCGCTCCAGGGTCATCTCGAAGAACTGCGTGAAGTGCAACCGCCCTTCGTGGAGCACGATCGGCCGCACGATGCGCGCGCGCAGCCCGCTCTCCTCGTAGACCTCGCGCAACGCGGCCGCCTCGACGGTCTCGCCCCGATCGATGCGCCCCTTGGGCAGCGTCCAGTGCCAGCGCCCGCGGCGGCTGCGCTGGCGCACCAGCGCGATCCGGCCCCGCGCGTCGATCACCAGGCCCCCCGCCGACATCCACTTGCGCGACCGCTGTCGCCGCGGCCGGCGGCGAGCGCCCGCGATCGCGATCGCCAGCGCGACGACCGTCAACGCGAGGGCGGCGACGCCCACGACCAGCAGCGCCATCACCGGGAGACTACCATCGGGATTCTCTGGGCGATGCGTCGCAGAGCTTCCTCGAACCCTCGCGAGGGTCGATTGTGCCGCGAGCGGCTTCGACGTATATCGGCGCATGGTGACCGAGCGCTTCGCGGCGCCGGACGTGGTATCAGGTCTCACGAGAGGAGCTCTCGATGCGCGAGAAGATTCAGGTCGGGTTCCAGGCGTTCGTTTCCGACGGCGAGGAGGAGTTCGGTTCAGTCCGTGAGGTCTCGCCCGATGGGCGTCGCCTCATCGTCTATGTCGAGAACGCCGGGGACTTCCCGGTGCCGGCCGCCGCCGTCGTGT
The DNA here is from genome assembly GCA_964571275.1 of uncultured Myxococcales bacterium. Taxonomy (GTDB): domain Bacteria; phylum Myxococcota_A; class Polyangia; order Fen-1088; family Fen-1088; genus DASRQZ01. Next base: position 27,783 of record CAZNCQ010000006.1, on the reverse strand, counting down.
CCGTGCAGTCAGAGAAGGTGACGTTCGACTGCAAGAAGCTCGAGCCGAAGCTGAGGGCCGCCATCGGCCACGCTCACGAAGCAGAGGAGTTCTGAGCGCCGCGCGCCGGGCGTCCTGACGAGGGACGCTCGCCCCGATCCGCTCTGGCCCGTTGCGCAGGGTCGGGACCAGACCCACGTTGGTCGCAGGAGGTCGGTCATGAGAAACGTCGTGCTCTGGATTGGAATGTCCTTCGATGGGTTCACGTCGGACCCGAACGAGCGGATCGACGACTGGCTGGGGCCGCACGCAACCACCCCCGAGGCGCACGCGATCTTCCGCCGGCTCCGCGAACGATGCGACACGGTTCTCGTGGGACGCGTGAACTACGAGGGCTATTTTGGATACTGGCCGAAGGTGAAGGACGATCCCAAGGCACCGCCGAACGATGTGGCGATCTCCCGCTGGCTCGACGACGTGCCCAAGGTGGTCTTCTCGCGCACGCTCCGCGAGGTCAAATGGAAGAATGCCCGGCTCGCGAGAGGCAGCGCCGCCGAGGAAGTCGCCGCCCTCAAGCGAGAGCCCGGCAAAGACATCATCATCCAAAACAGCACGCGCTTGACCCAGAGCCTGCTCGCGGCCGGCCTCGTCGACGAGCTGCAGATACTGGTCGCGCCGGTCGTGCTCGGCAAGGGTCGCGCGCTGTTCGCCGGCTTGCCGCGCCCGATCGAATTCAGTGCCGCCGAGGGGACTCGCCTGGACGACGGCACATTCGCCGTTCGATATCTGGTGAAGCACCCGTAAGTGGCGATGGAGCCCGCGTCGCCGCTAGCGAAGTCCGTCCGATGACAGCATCACTCGCCGTGGCAGCAGCGACGGAGCGCCCGCCAGGCACCACACCGCGAGGAGAGCGTCGAAGATGAGGCAGCCGAAGGACGACGTCGGCATGAACGGCCAGACGGGATTGCCATACAGGTGGTGGACGATGTCCCAGGCGGCGTGCATGAGCCACGCCACGCCGATCCATCGATAGGAGCGTTGCGCCTGGTACACGATCGGGAAGGCCACCAGCGGAAAGAGGAGCTCCCAGGGGCCGAAGCCGCCGCTCAGGTAGACGCCGAGCGCGCCGGCCAGGAAGATCACGTTGACCTTCAGGCGAGCCGGTTCCCGCACCAGTGACATGATCAGCACGAACAGCCCGGCGCCGAGCGCCGGGCCCAGGTAGTCCATCAGGTGAAGCGGTGGGTTGTGCATCGTTCTTTCTCCTCGTGGTCAGATGCTACGGAATCAGGCAATCTCGACCAGTGGCTCGAAAGACAATGTCCGCAGGAATCGCGCCAAAGCCGAGTCGGAGCCGGCCGTGTCGCGTGGCCGTCGTCGCCTTCGACGGAGTGGTCCTGGGTGATCTCTCGACGGCTTGCGAGGTGTTTGGAATGGCGCGCGCCGCGGATGGCACGGCCGCCTACGAGGTGCGGGTCTGCGCCCTCACGTCGAAAGTCGCATCGGCGTATGCGAGCCTGGTGGTGCCGTGGCGGCTGGCTTCGCTGCGAGACGCGCACACGGTTCTCGTTCCCGGTATCGACCACCTCGACCGGGCGATTCCGACCAGCGTTCTGCGGGGTATCCGCGCCGCCGTCGACCGCGGAGCGCGTGTCGCATCGATCTGCAGCGGAGCGTTCGTGCTCGCGGCGGCGGGCGCGCTCGACGGCCTGAAGGCGACCACGCACTGGGCGTGTGCGGCGGAGCTCGCGCGACGGCATCCGCGCCTCGACGTCGACCCCGACGTCCTCTACGTCGACAACGGACGAATCTTGACGTCGGCGGGCGCCGCGGCGGGTTTCGACCTCTGTCTCTATCTGGTGCGGCAAGATCTCGGGGCCGAGCGTGCGGCCGCGGTGGCGCGCGCGGCCGTCATGCCGCTGGAGCGAACCGGGGGGCAAGCCCAGTTCATCGCCTACGACCCGGCGCCCGACGGCGCCACGTCGATGAGTGCGCTCCTCGATTGGCTCGAGAAGAATCTGGCGGGCGACCTGTCGCTCGCAGCGGTTGCCCGCCGCGCCGCCATGAGTGCGAGGAGTCTCAGCCGCCACTTCCGCACCCAGGTCGGAACGACGCCGGCACTCTGGGTTGCGCGTGCCCGCGTTCGTCGCGCGCAGCGCTTGCTCGAAACCACCGACCACGCCGTCGAACGCATCGCCACGGAGGTCGGGTTCGGCTCGGCGACGGTCCTGCGCGCCCAGTTCGGCGAGGTGGTGGGGACGAGCCCCCAGGTCTACCGCCGGCAGTTCCATCTGCGTGCGTGACGGCGGCGGTCCGCGGTGATCCGGACGCCATTGACCCCGGTCTCGGCCGGCCAGGGGCCTCATCGTCCGCGCGCCGTTGCGACGCCATTCCGCTCGCACTCGCGGGCTGCTCGTCGCGTCGGACACCACGACCGCGTCTCTGTCCCGTGTCACTTCGGCGGCGACAATCTTCGGCCGGCCTTACGAACCCGCGTCCGCGCAAGTAGACTTGCGGGCCATGGCCATCGCCGCGACGATGTATCGATTTCAGATCGAGTTATCCGACGTCGATCGCGGGGTCTATCAGACCGTCGACTTGCGGATCGCGCGCCACCCATCGGAGAGCGCGCGGTACTTGCTGACACGCGTCGTTGCCTACTGCCTGTGCTACGAAGAAGGCATCGCCTTTTCGAAAGGCTTGTCCACCACCGACGAGCCGGCGGTGTGGATCAAGGACGCGCGCGGCGAGCTTCGCGCTTGGATCGAGGTCGGCACGCCTTCGGCGGAGCGGCTGCACAAGGCCAGCAAGGCGTCGCCGCGCGTCGTCGTGTTCACCCAGCACGATCCCGAGCTCTTGAAGAAGGCGGCACGCGGCAAGGCGATCCACAAGGCGGAGGCGATCGAGGTCTACGCGCTCGGCGGCGAGCTGCTCGATGCGCTCGACGCTGCAACGGATCGCAACGCGCGCTGGGCGCTCGTCCACACCGAGGGAACGCTCTACGTGACCAGCGGCGATACCAGCGTCTCCGGTCCCGTCACGCGGCACACGCTGGTTCCCCAAGGGTGAGCATCGGAACAGGCACTGTGGAACGACGTGCGACCCGACGAAAACGAGCGCGGGCCAAGCCGATTTCGCTTCCCGCGCGAGAAGCGGCCGGCGTCGACCTCGACCTCCACGGCTGACGATCGACTACCTACACGGGTGCATCTAGCGCGTCTTCGGCGTTCCGGCGCTGGCCGGAGCCTTCGCCTGCAGCAGCTGCGCGTAGTCGCGCACGATCGCGAGCGACTCGTTCAGCACCAGGTCGTCGGCGGCCGCGCTATCGGCCGACTCCTGGTCATTCGCGGCGCCGGCGTCGGGGTGGTGCTCGCCGGTGGCCGCCTCGGGCGCGGGCAGCCCGGCGTTCGCCGCGTTCTTCACCGTGATCACGTAAGTCGTACGCACGGCGGTCGCCGCCCGCACATCGTGCGCGATCTCCTGGTCGAGCCGCTTCGTGGTCGCCAGCTCGCGACGGCGGTCGGCCTCGTTGAGTGGCATGCGCCCGCTGGCGAGCCTCTCTTTCAAGGTGCCGGCCTCCTGACGCAGATTCGAGAAGGCTCGATCGGCGGCGATGCGCCGCGAAGAACGTTCCCTCAAGGCCGCGCGGTAAGGGGCCACGCGGTTCACCGGCCGATAGGGCACCGGCGCGATCGTATCCCAGGGTAGCGGATCATCGAGCTCCGCCTCGCCGATGCGCGCGAGGTCGCTCTTCGACGGCAGGACGATGTCAGAGGCGACGCCGCGCAGCTCCGTCGAGGCGCCGCTCGGTCGATAGAACTTGCCGATGGTGATCTTGAGCCCGCCCGGATCGTAGGTGTACGCGAGCCTGGCCTCGTCCATGACCGGCGCCAGCGGGAAGATGGTTTGGACCGTTCCCTTGCCGAAGGTCGACGTATCGCCGACGATCGGCGCGCGACCATAGTCCTGCAGCGCGCCCGCGGCGATCTCCGAAGCCGAGGCGCTGAACCGACTGGTCAGCACGACCAGAGGCCCGTCGTATGCGACGCCGGGGTCCGGATCGTCGTCGACCTGAATCTCGTTCTTGGGGTCGCGCGTCTCGACGATGGGGCCGCTGGCCAGGAAGAGGCCGGTCAATCGGATCGCTTCGTCGAGCGACCCGCCTCCGTTGTGCCGCAGATCGAGGACGATCCCCTGAACCGACTCAGTCCGCGCTTTCCCGAGAAGCGTTGCGACGTCTCGGGCCGCGCCCCCGGTGGGTTTATGATCCTTGCCGTCGCCGCCGCCGTCCGCGTAGAAAGATGGCAAGTCGAGGACCGCCAATCGCGTGTGTCCGCCGGTCGGCTCGGGTGTGTCGATGATCCGCATCTTCGCCTGCTGATCCTCGAGCTTGACCTCGTCGCGAACCAACCGGATGGTCCGCGGAGCGCCCGGAGATCCCGCCGGTGGCAGCACCGTCAGCGTCACCGCCGAGCCTTTCGGCCCGCGAATGAGCTGGACGATCCGCGTGAGCGGCATCTCGCTGACGTCCACGGGCGTGCCATTGTCCTGGGCGACCGCGCTGATGCGGTCGCCCGGCTTGAGCAGCCCGCTGCGCGCCGCCGGGCCGCCCGCGATCAGCTCGTGGATCGTGCAGGCGCCGTCCTTGGTGACCAGCGCCGCGCCGATGCCCGCGACCGAGAGGTTCATCTCGATCGAAAACGATTGCATCTCCTCGTGCCCCAGGTAGTCCGAGTGGGGATCGTAGACGTGGGCGAGGGAATCGAGGTAAATCGCCAGCACGTCGTCGTCGTGCATGCCGCGCACGAACGCCTGCTGCTGCTGGTGCCGGCGCAGCAGCTTGGCCTGGATCGCCGCGGCGGTCTGTTTCTCGTCGCTGAGCTTCTCGTCCAGGACCTCCGACCGCAGGGCCTGGCGCCAGAGCGATCGCGCTTCGGTCAGATCGCGCGGGCGCGGCGCGTGCCTTCGGTCAAAGGCGAAGGCGTCGTGCCCCGTGAAGTCGAAGGCAGCGCCGTGCAGAAGCTCGGTGTCGTATGCGACTTGTTGGTCGATGCGTTCGCGATAGCGCCGGAAGATCGCCTGCGCCAGGTGCGTATCTCCGGCCTCGGTGGTGGCGCGCGCGAGGTCGTGGGGATGTCCCGCCAGCTCGTCGACGTCGCTCTGCAGGAACAGCAACCGGGTTCCGTCGAGCGCCTCGATGTACCGGGCGACCAGCTTGCTGGCCAGCTGCTCGTCGAGCGGATGGTGCGCGAACTGCGACCGCGCCAGCAGCGACGCGACCAACCGCGTGGTGTTGGCGTCGGTCGTCGCGCGGTCGGCCGCCGGGTGAGCGCGGGAACGCGGGCGGGCCAGGACCCCGGCGACCACGGTTGCGGCGACCAGCCCGACGAATAGACTCAGATGGGAACGTTTCAGCACGTGCGGTGGTCACCATTATAGTGTCGCAACGCTACGATGCCGAGTTCGATGGGAACGAGAACAGCGTGATGCACCCGCCAAGCCCGTTCCCCGGGGATGCCCGCCGACGAACCACTGGGCCTTCTGCTGATGAACGGGCGCATGCTGGGCGCAGGCGGGGGTGAGATCGAAGGGGTGGGTGTGCAACCCGACATCCAACCGGCTTGTCCTGCCGGCGGGCAACCGCGCGCCGGCGAGGATTGCCTGGTCCGGCTTGGTCGGGACATGGTCATTCAAGCGCGGGATCCGGAGCGAGCGACTCTTCTGTCGACCGCCAGGTCCCTCGCGAGTCCAATCAGGAGGCAATGATGGCCCGAGTGACAGGAATCGGAGGCGTTTTTTTCAAATCGACGTCGGACCACAAGCGGCTCGCGGCTTGGTACCGGGACAACCTGGGCCTCGCACTCGAAGAGTGGGGCGGCGCGATCCTGAAGTGGCCCGAGGATCAGGCGAAGGACGGCGGCCTCACCGTCTGGCACGTCGCCGAGCGCGAGTCGAAGTGGTTCAGCCCGAGCCCGTCGAGCTTCATGATCAACTACCGCGTCGACGACCTGACCGCGCTGCTCGCGCAGCTCAGGAGCAACGGCGTCGAGATCGTCAAGGGGCCCGACTCCGAGGAGAACGGCAAATTTGCGTGGATCATGGATCCCGACGGCAACAAGGTCGAGCTGTGGGAGCCGGCCTGACCCGCGTAGCCGATCGGCTGCTAGAGTCCGGCGCGGAGGGCTCTCATGTCGAAGGTCTGGCTCATCACCGGTTGCTCGCGCGGGCTGGGCCGCGCGCTGGCCCAGGCCGTGCTGGAGGCCGGGCATCGCCTGGTCGCCACCGCGCGCGAGCCAAGTGCGCTCGCTTTCTTGGCGCCCAGTGATCGCCTGCGCACCGTCGCTCTCGACGTCACCGACCCGGCCGCCGCGCGCGCGGCAGTGGCCGCCACCACGTCAGCGTTCGGTCGGCTGGACGTCGTCGTCAACAACGCGGGCTACATCAAGGCCAACTCGGTCGAGGACCTCCCCGAGGACGAATTCCGCCGCCAGATCGAGATCAACCTCTTCGGCGTCTACAACGTCACGCGCGCGGCTCTGGCCCAGATGCACGTCCAGCGCGACGGACACATCATCCAGATCTCGTCCATCGGGGGACGGCGCGGCACGCCCGGCCTCGGCGGCTGCCAGGCGGCGAAGTGGGCGGTCGGCGGGTTCAGCGAAGTGCTGGCGCGCGAGGTCGCTCCCCTCGGCATTCGCGTCACCTGCGTCGAGCCCGGCGGAATGCGCACCGAGATGTTTGGCTTGTCGATGCTCGCCGACGCCCTCGCGCCCGACTACGAACCCACGGTCGGTGCCGTCATCCGAGCCACCTTCGGCCGCGCCGAGAACGCGCGCGGCGATCCGGCCAGGATGGCGCGGGCGCTCCTGCGGCTCGCCGACGAGAAGCAGCCGCCGGTGCGCCTGCTGCTCGGCAGCGACGCCGTCGCGGGCGCCGCCGCCGCGATCGCCGCTCGCGCCGACGAGGACGCGCGCTGGAAGACCCTCAGCCTGTCGACCGACTTCGACGGCTCCAGCTAATCGCGTTCTTTGAGCTCGGGAGAAAGCGTCCGGCTCAGTCGCTCCTGCGGGCGAGGGTGAACGCCGCCGACGTTCCAATGGCGTTGGGCCAGCGAAGCGCACGTGCGATGGCGCGCGCCGCCACCGAGTCGTCGACCTCGTAGTGAAGCAGTTCGAATCCGGCCCTGCTCCACGTTCGACGGGCGAAGGGTGGCCCTCGCCAGGCCCAGGGTGTTCTGGTCGTCGACGTGGGATAGAGGTTATAGACGGCGAATTGTCCACCGGGGCGCAACGAGCCGCGTATCGCGCGCAGAAAGGCGGCGCTCGACATGCCGAGCGCGGTGTGGGGCTGCAGTCCGCGGCCCGGGCGCAGGCACCCGCGCTTGAGCACGTTCTTCGCGATGGCCAGATCGAACGGACCCTCGATAGCGCGCACAACGACGGGATCTGCAGGGAACCGACCACCGACAACCCGGCAACGGCCGGCGCGCCAAACAGGAGGGACCTCGCGGATCCGCTCGAACCACTGATCGTAAAGCTTCTGAAACAGAGGTGATACCTCAACGCCGCACGCGTCCTTCACAGCCCGGTTGCGCGCGAGCGCCCGAAGTTGGGCGCCCGCTCCACAACCAAAGTCCAGGATGCGCGCCGGGAGGGGAGCGTTCCGTTCCGGCTCCAGCAATGACAGCACCCGCGCGTAAACAAGACATGATCCGTGTGCGTGGGACCAAAAGTCAGGAGCAATCGGCCGTTTGCGCAACCGCCGTCGTGCCGCGCGGGACAGGGTTCGCGTTTCAGGGCGCGTGAAGTAAGCCTCGGCGCCAGGCACATGGAAAAGCGTCGCTGTGGGAGGCGGCGTGAGCCCAACGGCCGCACGCAGAAATGCGCGCGCCCAGGACGATTCGTGAAACAAGTCCTGCAGCGCCTTTGCGTCGCGGCTCAGACGCAAGCCAGAACGCCGTTCGCGGCTGGTCAGACGCACAACGACCGCTCGCGACCAGGGAAGAATGGGTCTTGAGGCCGTTTGTCATCGTGAACGTTCTGCCGTTTCAAGCGGAATCAATCGTCAACGAATGGAGGACCCATGTCAAACCAGGCACATTTCACCGCCGCGACCTTGAACCCCAAAGGACAAACATTGGAGGCGCTCACCCAGGTGGTTGCGCAGATCACGAAAATCGCCGGCTGTGGGCACTGTGGTCGCGTCATGCGTCTGCAGGTCGAATTCCTCGGCGATCCGCCGCCGGACCTGTCCAAGGAAAACGTCATCTCGTTCGAGACCGGAGCACTCGCTCGTTGAGATGGTGAACGCGTCCTCCATCTCCATCAGCGGCGTCGGCTTCCCGTACATCGCTGACCTTCCACCGGAGATCTATCGCTCCGGATTGATCGACTTCGTCGAGGTCACGCCGGAGTCGCTGTGCCGCGAGCGTCGGGTAGGGGGACAAAGAGCGTTGGATCTGATCCCGTCGCACGTCGAGCGGGCTCGCCAGACGTGCGACGGTTTGCAGATTGTGATCCACGGCGTGGAGCTTTCAATCGGCTCCGCCGAAGGCTGGAACGACGCTTACATCGACATGCTCGATCGGTTCTGGAAGATGTGGCCATTTCAATGGCACAGCGAGCACCTTGGCTTTCAAACCGTCCCGCCTGCCTGCCCGGCGGGGGCCTCGACGCGGGACTTCGTGTCCGTCGGTGTTCCGCTGCCGCTGCCGAGCACGCGCGAGGCCGTCGACCTGGTGGCGCCGCGGGCGGCGGGGCTTTGCGATCGGTACGGCGTCCCTTTCCTGCTCGAGAACCCCGCGCACTACCTGTTCGATCTTCCATTCGACGACGAGATCCAGGGGGAGATCGGCCTCATGAACGCGATCGTCGAACGGGGCCGCTGCTGGCAGCTGCTGGACTTGCACAACCTGTATTGCAATGCGGTCAACTTCGGCATCGACGTCGCGAGTCTTCTCCAGGGTGTGCGGCTCGAACGCGTGCTGGAGATTCACGTGGCCGGGGGCTCCTGGCGGGATGGGTTCTACATGGACGGCCATAACGCCGGCGTTCCTGAGCCGGTCTGGAGACTGCTGGAAGACGTGTTGCCCCGAGCACCGAACGTCGCGGGCGTGGTGTTCGAGGTGCTCGACGAAGCGGCTCCCCGCCTGGGGCCGAAGCTGATCGGCCGGGAGCTCGAACGCGCGCGGGAGATCTGGCACCGGTATCGACGCCGATCGGGAGCCGACGTGATCGTTGCGCGCGGAACCGCCGAATGCTGAGCCGGTTTCAGAGGCTCCTCGGAACGGCGGTTCGCGAACGGCGCATTCCGGCGCTGGAGGATCTCGAGGCACGCCCGTCGGACGAGTCCGCCCCCGCCCTGTCCGCGCGGGAAGCCGCGTTCTTCCATCGCTTGTCGGGCAACCCCGGATTTCGATTCATGGTCGAGGTGCAACGGTCGTGGTGCGAGCTGCGGACGTTGAACGCGGCCCGGGTGACCCTCGGAACCTTGCCGCCGCACGAACGGCGGACCCTGGTCAAGGGCTGGGTCGAGCGTGGCGGAGGCACGGAGTCGTTCTTCGCCACCGAGGCGGACGTCCTGCTCGATTACATTGCCGGGCAGGTTCCCGCGGGCTCGACGACCGCGGTCATCTGCCGGATCGAGCAAGCCGTTCAGCGTGCGCAGCGAGCACCGGCGCAGACGACCGATCCGGCCTCGCTCAGCGATGACACCGCCTTGGTCCGCGGTGAGGATGCGACGCTGCTGCGCGTGCCGACCTCCGTCGCGGCCGCAATGAACGCGGGAGCAGGCTCCGCCGACGACGTGACGGCGGCGCGACTGGTGCCCGACGCGGAAGGGGAGATCGAAGTGCTGCTCGCGCCCGCCATCTCCGGCGTCCTGCGCGAGGCCGAGGCCGGCGAGGTTCAGATCTGGGCGACGTGCGCGACACCGGTCTGTGTCGCGGCGCTGCGCACCGCCGGACACGAGCGGGCGACGTTGCAGGTGCTGGTCGCCGAGCGGGTCCTGGACGTCGCCCAACGACCGCGATCCACGGCGCGACGCTAGTGAAGAGCCTGAAGCTGGGCCAACGTCATCGACGGCACCGCGTGGACGGCCGCCACCCGGTAGTAGTTGGCCTGATTGAGCTGCTGGTAGACCTGGACCGAGAAGAACCCTCCGGCCGTGGTGATGAGGCCCCAGATCCGGGCGACACTGTCCTGTCCAATGGCCGCCGGAGGCAAGGGAACGCCGGCACCAAACGGATTGAACCCTCCGAGAACGCTGCCCGGATTTGCCAGGGCGAAAGCATTCCAAAGACCCGTCACAGCGGCGTTCACGGCAACCTGGCCGAGGACGGTGCCTATGTGTCCGACGTGGATTTGACCCGCATGTAGATAACGAACCAGTGGGCAGCCAGACATGGGGCCGGTGAGGACGTCGCAGGTCTGGGTCGTTGCCGAAATATCACCCTCGTAATACGGCAACCATTTCAGGTTGCGGTGAATCTTGCCTGGGTTTGGGTTTGCGCCCGGAACCACGGCGCTCGCCTTTTGGCCGAAGTGACCGCCGAGGGGACCCGCAAACCGGGTCGACTCCTGGATCGTCAACGGAGGACATACGACGATGTCAAAGATGGGAGGCACGCCGCGCATGGGCCTCGTGGGCGCGGTGGTGATCTGCAAGAACCTACCAACAAGGAGCTTCGCCTCGATCATAAGCCATTTTTCATCGTCGCCGAGGCCTGAGTCAAGCGCCGCGTCACCGAGGGATGCTCGTCTATCTATGCGCCAGCGGCGATCGCGTCTGCGTCGCGCATCATCGGGATCGCCTCCGCGATGTGCGGATCGCCGTCGCCATAAAAAGGGCAGCCGAAGCACGCGCACGTCGAGACCTTCGAGCGCGAGGAGGAAGCGCTCGGCGCCGCCGGCGACTGCGACCAGGCGCACCTCGTCGCCGAGTTCCGCGCGCTCGCGGGCTTGACGCCGCGCGTGCTCCTCGGCGAGCTCCCCGCGGCTCCGTCGGTCGGCTAACGCGGAGCCTTCCAAAGCGCTTTTCAGGCCGTCGACGTGCCGGCTACATTCAGCGCAGACCGGCAGTCGAGCCGGACCGAGAGGAGCGCCATGGCATACGAAGTGGACTTCAGCAACGTGTCGACGGTCGGGCTCGAGTCGTCCCCGGTGGCGAGCGCGCTCGCGGGCTTGCGCGCCAACGAGGCTCGCTATTTCAAGAACAAATATCGCCACGTCTTCGCGGTCGAACCGGCGAGCACGGCCGGAAAGACGATCGATTGGGTCCACCGCATCCTGAAAGAGGAACGCGACCTCGTCATCCAGTCCCGCCCCCTCGAGGCGACGGAGTTTCAGGTCGAGAACATCCGCATCGCGTACGTGTTCTACGAGAGCGGCCTCTCGATCAACGTGATGTACACGATCGATGACGAGAAGAAGCGGGCCGTCGGATTCAAGCTCTCCGACGGGATGGAAATCCCCGCCGAGCTCGCGCCCCGCTTCAAGTTTGCGAGGCAGAAGTCGAAGCTGGCCGGTACCATCCGAGGATCGTACTTCGTGATCAAGGCCGAGTACTGACGGGGGAGACTTCTCCCTTTCGTCAGATGATGCGATCATCGCGGCCTTGGAGGTCTTCATCCCATGACATGCCGTCTCTCCCTGTCGTACATCTCGCTCGCTGGGGCGCTCGTCCTCGCCGCGGCCTGCAGTAGCGGGCCTGGTTCGGGAAGCTCGGGAACCGGTGGCTCGGGCGCGGGTGGTTCGCCGGCCGGCGACGCGTCGAGCGGCGGCGCGACGGGATCCGGCGGAGCGGTTGGCGCGGGCGGAATGGCGGCAACCGGTGGCGCTCCCGGGGTTGGAGGGACCAACCACACCGGGGTCTGGAATGTCATGATGCTGGGCGATTCGGTGACCGAGTCGACCTGCTACCCTCAGGCCACGTACCAGCAACTGCAGGCAGGCGGTCACACCAACTTCCAGTTCGTGGGGATGGAGACCACGAACCAGTCCTGCCTGGCCGGCGCCCCGAGCTCGGTCAAGGACGAGGGACACGCGGGCTACGGCGTGACGTACCTTCCCCAGGACAGCACTCGCTCTGCTTGCACGAAGACCACCGGGTGCGGAAGCTACGCCGAGTTGCAAAGCTGGGCCGCCGAGAAGCCCGACATCGTTCTCATGCACTACGGAACCAACGATGTCTGGGACGGCATCGGCACCTCGACGATCCTGTCGGCCTATCTCGCCGTGATCGCCGAGTTCCGCAAGCAGAACCCGAACGTCATCTTCTTCGTCTCGAAGATCATCAAGCTGAGTCCAGCCGGTTGCACGACCTGTCTCGCCAACGTGGGAGCACTGGCCGCCGCGCTGACGCCGAGCTGGGCGTCGACCAACTCGACGGCGACCTCGCCGATTTACATCATCGACCACTACGACAGTACCTTCGATCCGACCAACACCGCCGACACCGCCGACGGCGTTCACCCCACGCCGGCCGGTGCCGCCATCATGGCGCCCATCACGGTTGGGGCGATCGGCGCGACCGGATACTTCTGAGCGCGTCGCGAGCGCGATCGGGCTCGACCCGGTGTCGCGCATTTCCTAACCTGCCCAGCCATGTCCGAAGAAAAATCCCAGCCGCACGGGGTCGCCGACGTCGCCGCGGGCCGCACCGCCGGGCCCGAGCTCGAGATCAAAGACGCGCCCTTGATCTTCGAGCAAGTCTGGAACCAGCTGGTCCAGGAACGCGGGCTCGAGGGGATGGCCTTCCCCAAGGAGATCATGTGGCTGGGCGGCGCTCCTGGGTCGGGCAAGGGCACCAACACACCGTTCATCCTGCGCGAGCGAGGGCTGACCGCGCCACCGATCGTGGTCAGCGATCTGCTCGAAACACCGGCCATGCGCGCGCTCAAGGATCGCGGCCAGTTCGTCGGTGACCGGGAGGTCATCCAGGCACTGCTGCGCGAGGTGCTCGAGCCCCAGTATCAGACCGGCGTCGTCATCGACGGATTCCCTCGCACGGGCGTCCAGGCCGAGGCCGTCAAGTTGCTGCACGACCAGATCATGCAGCTGCGCGCGAAGTACTGGGGGACGCCTCTCGGCATGCGCTTCCGGCGTCCGATCTTCCGCATCACCGTGCTCTTCGTCGGCGAGCAGACGTCGATCGAGCGGCAGCTCCGGCGCGGACACGAGATCCTCGCCCATAACGAGCAGGTCCAGCGAACGGGCGTGGGCGATCTCGTCCAGCTGCGTCCCACCGACGTCGACGAGCAGCTGGCGCGCAACCGGTACCGCACGTTCAAGGAACGCACGTACGAGGCGCTCACGAGCCTGCGCCGTCACTTCCACTACCACTTCATCAACGCGGACGCTGCGCTGGCCGACGTCGAGCGCAGCATCATCGCGGAGTTCCAGTACCAGAGCTCCCTCGAGCTCGGCCATCAGACGTACGACATCATCCACCACATCCCCCTCGTGTCCGAGGTGACGCGCCACGCTCGCCAGGAGCTGGTGCGCCGCCTCGACGCGTACGAGCACGCCGCTCCCGCCAGGTTCAGGGAGGTCGCGACCTTCATCGAGGACGAGGTCGTGCCCGTCATCGTCCGTCACGCTCTCGCCGGGCGATGCATCGTGAAGACCGACAGCCCTCTGTTTCGAGAGCCGGCCTCGGTCGACATGCTGCTGGACACGCTCGCCGAGCGGGGCTATCACGCGTTCTACGAAGAGCGCCGCACACCGGTGCCCCGCAGCGTCGATCTGAAAACCGGCGTGATCGCGTGCGAGGATCGCGTGGCTCACACGTTCGCGATCCATTTTCACCCGCCCGAGATCAGGCGCGGGAACTGAGGGGGATGGCTGTGAGCGCTGGCGTGTGCGCGGCGCGGTCTTCCGGTCACCACAGCGCTTCGTCGGACTCCGCCTCGTTCGCATGGCAGGAAGTGTGGTGATGGCCATCAACGAACCGGCGGCGGCGGCGCGGAGCCGTGGGCTGACCACGGACGAAGCGCGCGCTCGCTTGCTCGAGCACGGGCCAAACAGGCTGGTCAGCCGAGAGCGCGCGGCCTGGCTGAAGGATGCGGCCACGCTCCTCCTCGACCCCATGGCGATCATGCTCGTCGCCGCGGCCGGAGTCTACAGGTTGCTCGGCGAGGCGCGAGACGCGATCGTGATGTTGGGCGCGCTCGTCCCGGTGATCGGCGTCGATGTGTTCCTCGAAGCGCGCTCGCGGTCGGCGCTCAAAAGGCTGGCTCGCAGTGTGGCGCCGCGCGCGCGGGTGATCCGGGACGGTTGCGAGACGACGATCGACACTGCGGAGCTCGTGCCAGGCGACCTCCTGGTCCTCTCCGAAGGAGAGTTCATTCACGCGGACGGTGTCGTCCGGTCGGCAGCGAACCTCGCCATCGACGAATCGTCGCTGACGGGCGAGTCCGAGCCTCAGGGCAAGCAAACCGTCGAGTTGACGGTGGCTGGCGACCGAGCTCCGGCCGACGGACGATTCTTCGCCGGATCGACGGTGCTGGCGGGCCACGGCGAGGGTGAGATCGTCGTGACCGGGCGAGCGACGCGGTTCGGGGAGATCGCGCGCCTCGTGGCGGCGTCGGATACGACGCTCACGCCGCTTCAACGGCGCGTCGGCCAGCTCGTGAAGAAGCTCGCGGTCATCGCCGCCGTCGTCGCCGCGGCGGTGGTTGGCCTCGGGCTGCTGCGCGGCCTCGGCTGGGGGCAATCCCTGCTCGGCGGGATCAGCATCGCGATGTCGGCCGCCCCGGAAGAATTCCCGCTCGTGTTCACGCTGTTCCTCAGCGTGGGTGCCTGGCGCTTGACGAAGCAGGGCGTGCTGGTGCGGCGCCTCGCCAGCGTGGAGACGCTGGGCTCGACGACCGTCATCTGCACCGACAAGACCGGGACCCTCACGAAGGGGCAGTTCGTGTTGGACCAGGTGGTCCCGTTCGGCCACACGACCGAGCGCGAGCTTCTGGCAGCGGCGGTGCTCGCGTCGGAGGTTTCTCCGAGCGATCCCATGGAGCGGGCCATCGAGACGCGTGCCTCGCGTCAAGGCATGGACGTCGAGCGGCTCATCGAGAACTGGCGTCTCGTCCGGGACCACGATTTCGATCCCATCGGCAAGCACATGTCGCACGTCTGGTCGCCGGCGAGCGGGGGCCCGACGATCCGGGTGGTCGCCAAAGGCGCGCTCGAAGGAATCCTCGAGCACGCGGACGTAGCGGTTGCCGAGCGGACCGCGATCGAGCAACTCCACGCGCGGCTCGCGTCCGAGGGCATCCGCGTGCTCGCCGTCGCGGAGCGCGTCGACCCGAACCCAACGGGCATCACGCGAGGGGACGACGAGCGAAACCTGTCGGTGGTCGGGCTACTCGGCTTTCGGGACCCGATGCGTCCCGAGGTGCCGGGCGCGGTCCGCGAGTGCCAGGCGGCCGGCGTTCGAATCAAGGTCGTCACCGGCGATCATGCCCTCACCGCTCATGCGATCACCGAGAGCGCGGGCATCATTCATCGTGACGACGCGATCGTGAGCGGCGAACAGCTCGCGGCCGCGCCGGCCGGCCTGCGCCGACGCCTCATCGCCGACGCCAGCATCCTCTGCCGCATCTCGCCGGCGCAGAAGCACATGATCGTGGAGGCGCTGCAGGCTGAAGGTGAGATCGTCGCAATGACGGGCGACGGCATCAACGATGCGCCGGCCCTCAGGCAAGCCGACGTCGGCGTGAGCATGGGCCAGCGCGGGACGGACGTCGCCCGGGCAGCGGCCGACCTGGTCCTGCTCGATGACAACTTCGCCTCGATCGTCGCTGCGGTCAGCGCCGGCCGGAAGATCTTCCTCGATATCCAGCGCGCGTTCCTGTACCTGATCGCGTTCCACATCCCGATCGTGCTGCTGGCGCTGATGCCTCCGATTGTCGGCCTGCCCCTCCTGCTGATGCCGCTGCACCTGATCTGGCTCGAGCTGATTGTTCACCCGGTTTCCGCCCTGCTGTTCCAGGGTGATCCTGCGCCGGGCGACCTCATGCGCCGGCCGCCCCGGAATCCGCGCGCGCCCATGTTGCCGAGAGCAGCCGTGCTGCGATCGACGTTATCCGGCCTCTTGCTGTCGGCGGCCGTGTTCGCCGTGTTCTGGTGGAATATGCGGTCTGGGACCGACCACGCCCGCGCCGTCGCTCTCGCGACCCTCATCATCGGTTACCAGATCCTCGTCCTCGCCGAGCGCGCCGCCTCGGCAGAACGTGCGAGCGCGATCCTGCCCCGCTCGCCGCGCTTCTGGATCGTGTGGGGCGCGGCCGCGATCAGCCTCCCGATCATGATGTACACGCCGGCCGCGGCGGCGCTGATGAGCATCGTGCCTCTCCGTCCGCTCTCCTGGCTGATCCCCTTCGCGGGCGCCGTCCTGGCCGTCGGGTGGCGCATGCTCGTCCCGTCGCGATGGTCCCGCTTGTAGTCCGGACATGGGCGCATCTCCTCGCCTCGACGGTTCATGACGACGACCCCTTCGCCGGAAGCGTGTATACTCTCGCGGCGCGACCCGGGGGGGCGCTTTTCGGAGGGGTGTTGTTGGGCGACGACGAACGACCGGGCGCAGATCGATGGTCGGATGCGCACGGACGCATCGCGAACTCGAGCGGACGCTCTGTAACGTTTGTCGCGGCACAAGGCGATCTCTTATCGACGCCTTTTCAATCGGCGCGAGGCGCCGCCCGCGATGGTTTCTGAAACAGACCCCGCAGAGTTTGATTCCGTGTCCGTTCCGGACGACCAGACATTCCGATCAACCAGAGGAGATACCCATGACTTTCCGAACCAAGATCCCTGTGCTCGTCTCATCTCTCGCTTTTGCGGCGGCCGCGCTGATCGCCAAGGCCTCATTCGCCGGAGACGCGAAGGTGCCCACCACGATGGCCGAGCACGAGGCGCTCGCCAGGCAATACAAAGAGGAGGCCACTCAATTCAAGAAGGTGGGGGACGAGCACCGGGCAATGGCGGCCGCCTACGCGAAGGAGCACCCGGATTCGAAGGGCGGCGTGAAGAACCCCTGGAACGACAAGATGCAGAAGCATTGCGAGATGCTGTCCAAGGATGCGGACAAACTATCCGCCGATGCCGAGAAGGCGGCCGACTATCACACCATGCGCGCGAAGGAGATGCGGGGAAAGTAGCGGTCGGCCCGGGACGCCGGCGGCGGCTGCTCACGGCGCCAGTGGCACCGCCTTCAGCAGGTAGGCGAGGGGGAAGGCCTGGCGGTACATATCCGCGAGGAGCAGCTGCGCTATCGTATGCGCGCCCTTGTCCTGAAGGTGGGTGTCGTCGGTGTTGCCGTTCGGGTAGTTTGGAAACTGGCCGGGCGCCAGGTCCATGAACAGCGCGGTCGTCGCGGATTGGCCGATGCGCGTGAAGAATGTCTTGGTCAGCGCGGTGGCGTCGACCAGCGCGACCTTCTTCGCGGCCGCGAGCTGCCGCACCGCCACCGGGTAGTTGCCGTGCGTGTCGTCGAGCGCGGCGTTCGTCCAGTCGTTGCGGTTGATCGACGAGAGGAGGATCGGCGTCGCGCCCTTCGCGATCGCGTCGTCGATGTAGATCGACAGGTACATCTCGTACGTCGTGAACGGATCGGTGAATCGCGTCGGATCGTCGGTCTTCTCGTCGTTGTGCCCGAACTGGATGAGCACGATGTCGCCAGCGCGCAGGGCCGCCTTGATCGGCGCCCAGTCGCCCTCGTCGAAGAAGCTCTTCGAGCTGCGGCCTGACAGCGCCTCGTCCTGGATCGTCGCGCACGCGGGCGTGAAATACTCTTGCAGCGGCTGCGCCCAGCCCATGCGCGGGTAGAGATCGCTCGTGTACACCGACGCGGTGGAGTCGCCGATGACGTAGACGGTTGGCGTCTTGGCGGTGGCCGCGCCGGCGGTGTTGCAGGTGACCGCAGCGACGATGGTGCCCGCGTCGGCGCTCCGCGCGTCGCCTTTGCTCGCGTCGGCGACCCCCGTGTCGGGTACACCCGCGTCGGTCGCGCCTGCTCCGCCCGTGCCGGCGCGGCCGCCGTTCCCCGGCCCCGTCGGAGCGCCGCCCGTGCCGTTCGAGCCGCCGCTGGCGGCAGCGTCGCGCGCGCCACCGTCGAGGGCAGCGCCGGCAGCACCGCCCGAGCCGGTCACGACGGTCGCACCGCCCGCCCCGTCGGTCGTCGACGAAGACGCCGGCCCCGCCGCGCCGCCGCTGCACGCCTCGAGACCGCCCAGCACCGCGACGGCGAGGATTCTCCAGCTTCGCATGGGCGTCCCCTTCGAGGTGCGCGTCGATCCCATGCCTGGTCATGCGCCGGCGGTGCTCGTCCGATCACTATTTCTCGATTCCTCGACCGATTACCTGGGGTTCGCTACCAGCTCACGAGATAGGTGCAGGTCGTCTGTCCGTTGCTGCGACAGGGCTGCGAATCGTCGTGCTTCACGGTCGCCGCCGCCCCCGCAGGCTTGAACCGCTTGGCCATCGACGTGATCAGCCCCCGGTCGAAGGCGCAAGGCATTGGGTTGGCGCAGACCACCTTCGCGGCGCGCGGACCGGTCGAAGTGGACTTGTAGGATCCGATGTCGCCGCCCCGGTGGTTCATGTGATAGGCGACGTCGATCGCCGCCAGCGCCTTCTCGATCGAGTCGATCTGGGGCGGGAACTTCGCGTTGTCCGGAATCTTCGTGGCGATCTGGAAGACGGTGTTGGGCCCGATCTTCTCGGTGATCTCCTTGAACGCGTCGAGCCACGCCTGCTGCGGATACCACTTGCCGGGCTGCGGGTCGACGATGCCGTACTTGCGCAGCATCTCGAGCGCCGCTTGCTTCATGGTTCCCACACCGTCAAGGATCGCGTGCACCGCCTCGCCGTTCACCTCGGCGCTCGGCGAGATCGCTTTGAACTGCGTCATGTCCTCTCCTCGCAAAGGCGGTTAGTCGCCTCCGTCGCCCCTTCGGTACGCTGATTCGGACCTTTAGCGACGTCTCCAACAGCCGCGCCGCGCGGGTTCGGGACTGTCCCGCGCTCCCGCCGCCCGCCAACGACGTCGCGTCGCAGAACGCACGACGTCGCGGCGCGCAGCCTGGTCGTCACACATATAGTTTCGGCCTGATATGTCGAGGAATCAGAGGGGATCTGGGGTGGACAATCGGCGCGGGCTCGCCTGGCGAGCCTGCAGTTTGCGCTGATGCAGCAAATGAAGAAGGTCAAGGGGCCTGAACGCGAACGTCGACGGATGGGTTGGACGATCGTGGTCGCGCTGAACCTGCTGGTCGTGGTCGCTCTGCTCCTCTACGGGACGAGTCGGGACAGGTGGAGCGGTGTGACCTTCGGCTTCCTGTCTGGCGATGCCACCGACAGCGACGGCCCAGACGGCCCGATCTTGAGGCTTCCGGATGTCGTGGTCGGCCTGCGGAGCGTCGGCGGCGACCTGTATGTGGACGCGGCGTTCGATCTGGAGGTCGCCTCCGTGCAAGACCGCGAGGCTGTCCGCAGACAGCTGCCGCGCGTGCGCAACGAAACGATCGCGTTCCTGTCAGAGCTGAGCCCCGAGGAGCTTCGTGGAAGCGACGAGCTGGCGAGGACGAAGGCGCGGCTCCTGGAACGCTATCGCAACGTCCTCCCGAGCCAGCGCTTGAGCGCGATCTACCTCAGCTACTTGGCCATCGCGCATGTCGAATAGCGCGCGGCCCCGGTCGGGGACCGCGCTCCGTTTGGCCGCGCCGGCGTCCCGAGATCAGGCCTCAGCGCGGAGGAGCCCGCAGCCAGAGCGCGAGCACGTCGGCCATGCGTGACAGATCCACGGGCTTCGAGAGCACGTCGTCCATTCCGGCCGCGATGCACTTCTCCCGATCCTCCGGCATGGCCGAGGCGGTGACGGCGATGATGGGCGCGCGTGACAGGCGCGCCTCACGAACGCGCCGGGTGGCCTCGTAGCCGTCCATCTCGGGCATCTCGCAGTCCATCAAGACCAGATCGTATTCACCCTTCTGCAAGGCCAGCACGGCCTCGGCGCCGTTGGTGACGACGTCGGCCTGATATCCGAGCTTCGTCACCTGCGACAGGGCCACGAAGCGGTTGACGGCGTTGTCCTCCGCGATGAGGATGCGCGCCGTGCGGTTCAACGCCGCGGCCTGCGCGGGCGCCGGCGCTCGTCGCGGGTCGACAGGGTCGGCCTCCGCGCGCGGCGCCGTCGCCGCCGCCGTGTCGAGGACCGCCGTGCACCAGAAGGTGGAACCTTCGCGCTCGCGGCTCTCGACCCCGATCTTCCCCCCCATCATCTCGATGATCTGCTTGGAGATGGCCAGGCCAAGGCCCGTGCCGCCGTACCGGCGCGTCGTCGAAACGTCAGCCTGGGAGAACGCCGAGAACAACGGCTGGATCTGCTCTGGCCGCAGACCGATGCCCGTGTCGGTGACTTCGAATCGAATCGTCGTCTTGCCCTCGGCCTGCGCCACGAGCGCCAGCTTCAGCGTCACCGCGCCCCGCTCGGTGAACTTGATGGCGTTGGACGTCAGGTTGGTCAGAACCTGCCGCAGTCGATTCGAATCGCCTCGCACCAACGTCGGTGTGTCGGGCGCCGCGCGCAAAGTGAGGACGAGACCTTTCGGTTCGGCCTGGCCGGCCAGGGACTGGACCACGTCCTCGGCGAGACGAAGCAGGTTGAACTCCACGCGCTCGAGCGTCAGCTTCCCGGCCTCGATCTTCGACAGGTCCAGGATGTCGTCGATGAGCGCCAGCAGGGATCGTCCGCTGTTCTCGATGATGGTGACGAACCTGCGTTGCTCGGGCGTGAGGCTCGTCAGCGACATCAACTGGAGCGTGCCGATCACGCCGTTCATGGGCGTGCGGATCTCGTGACTCATGTTGGCGAGCAGGCGGCTCTTGGCGGTGTTCGCGGCATCGGCAGCCGCGCGCGCGTGGATCAGCTCCGCCTCGTGGTGCTTGCGCTCCGTGATGTCCTCGGCGAGCCCGACGATGCGGATCAGCTCGCCGGAGGCGTCGCGAACGGGAAAGGCCTGATCGCGTATCCAGCGCTCCTGACCGTCAGGGGTCGTTATGCGGTACTCGGAGTCGATGCGTTCTCCCGCCACCTGCATGGTGAAGAACTGGTTGGCGTGCTCCCGGTCCTCGGGACGAATCGCCTCGAACCAGGAGAACGGGTTCTTGTAGATGGATTCGGCCGTTCGGCCCCAGATCTGCTCATACGCGGGGCTGACGTAGTACATCTCCGTCCCCGTCGCGTTCGTCATCCAGAAGACCTCGCGAATATTCTCCGCCAGCTGGCGGAACTTCTCTTCGCTGAGCTGGATGGCCACCTCGGCCTGCTTCCGCTCCGTGATGTCCGGGCTCAGGCCCACGTGCCCCAGAAACTCCCCGGACGCGGCGAAGCGCGGCTCGGCATACGAAGCGACCCATCGCCACTCGCCGTCGGCGCGCTGAACCCGCGCCTCGGCACGGAAGGACGTCTTCGCGCGAATCGCCTCCGCGAACCCGGCGACGTAGGCCGGCACGTCGTCGGCGTGCAACAGCCGTTGCCATTTGTCCTCGCGAAGCTCCTCGTACGTCCGCTGAAAGAACTCCCGGAACGTCCGGTTGACGAACCGGATTCCGCCATCGGCGTTGGTCACCCACATGATGGTCGGGCAACCGTCGGCCAATGTGCGGAAACGCTCCTCGCTCTCTCGCAGCGCCTCCTCGACGCGCTTGCGCTCGCCGATGTCCTCGATCTGGGCCACGAAGTAGGTCGGCGTACCCGTGCTGTCCCGCACCAGCGAGATCCGGCTGCGCGCCTGCATGATGCTGCCCGAGCGATGGAGGTACCGCTTCTCGATTTCGTAGCACCCCGAACGACCGGCCAGCAGTTCCTGCGTCGCCTGCGCCGACGCCTCCCGATCATCGGGATGGGTCAGCTGCAGCCAGGTCATGCCGAAGAGCTCTGGCGCGGAGTACCCCAGCATGCGGCATAGCGTCGAGTTGACCTGCACGAAGCGGCCGTCACTGGCGGTGAGGGAGAGGCCGAAGGGCGCGCTCTCGAAGGCGCCGCGGAACCGCTCCTCGCTGTCGCGTAACTGCTGTTCGGCGCGGACGCGCTCGCTGATGTCGCGGCCAATGACCGCCATGCCCGCGATCTTGCCATCCGTGCCCCTGATGGGTGAGACCGTGACGGACGCGTTGACGCGCCGACCGTCCTTGGTCACCAGCACCGTGTCTCGACGCGAGGAGGTGGCGTCGCGCACGACCTGTTCCAGGAGCGGCGGGATCCGCTCGTGCAGGTCGGGCGAGACCAGCATCGAGAAGTGTCGCCCGATGACCTCCTCCGCCGTATAGCCGACCAGCGCCTGCGCGCCGTGGTTCCACGACACGACGATGCCCGTGGGGGAGGTAGCGAGGATGGCGTCATCGGAGCCCTCGACGATCGACGCCAGGAATTGCTTGGCCTCTTCCGCCGCCCGGCGCTCCGTCACGTCGCGCTTGATCGCGATGTAGCTCGTGATCTCGCCGGAGGCGTTTCGCACCGGCGCGATCCGCATGTCCTCGGTGTAGAGGCTGCCGTCCTTGCGACGGTTCACGAGCTCGTCATGCCAGATGCGCCCGGCGTTGATGGTGTCCCAGAGGTTCTTGTAAAAGGCAGGAGACTCGCGGCCCGACTTGAGCAGGCGCGGCGACTGTCCGATCGCCTCGTCGCGCGCATATCCCGTGAGGGCGGTGAACGCCGGGTTCACATATTGAATCGTCCCGACGGAGTCCGTGATGACGACAGCGTCCGCCGATTGTTCGACAGCGGCGATCAACCCATCTCGCTCGACGTCCTGCAGGCGCCCCGACGGGACGCGGGCACCGCTTCTCTCCGCCGCGCTCTCACTGGTTGAATCGATGGGAACGAGCATGCACTCCTCCGCGTGCGCCTGACGTCCACATCTGTCCTGGACGACGCACCCAGCGTACAGTCAGGCTCGCTGCACCGGCCATCGGCGCGGGATGACAACCCTTGAGGAAGCGACCGATTGGAGCGGAAGAGCGCGCCTTCCCCCGTCTGCGACAGCTTCGTTGTCGAGATCTGCGGGCAGCGGGACGGCCTCGAGCTCAGAGGTGCCAGTGCATCTTGAAATAGGCGAGCAGCTGCTGGGCTTCGGTGTCGGTCAGCGCCGCATCGAAGATCACGATCTCGGCGATGTCGCCCTGGAACCGGTTCTCGGCGTCGACACCGACCGCGCGCCCGATCGACCCGCCGACAAACGCGCTTCCGGGACCGCCCGAGGCGCCTCCGCCGTTGATCTTGACGCCGTTCTGCCAGACCGTCGGGGATGCTGCGGTGGCCTGTGCCAGCCGGAGCATGTCGACGGCGGTTGGGCTCGGCGGAAGAGCGGCGGCGGCGGGCACCTGACCGCGCGTGCCGCTGAAGGGCCGATAGCAAACGCTCTCGTAGTTGAGCGCCGGGAAGCCGTCGTAGTAGACGTATCCGAGGTTGATCTGGTAGCCGGCCGCCGGACAGGCCGGGTTTAGATCGTTGGGGACGTCGGTGCCTATGAGCTCTTCGTTGCTGCCGCCCCCGAACATGCGGTCCGCCCAGCGCCGCTCGACGACGAAGATCGTATAGTCGGTGCCCGTCAGGAAGGCGAGGCCGAAGTCGAGCGTTTCGTCGACGAACGGAGCGGTCGTTCCGGGCGCCGAGAAGTAGGGAAGGTTCACGCCGGCGAGCGCGTGCAACGTCGACGGGCACTGCGGGCCCTTGTGGGAGCCGTGGTTCGCGTCGCGATGGTTGCCCGATTGGTCCGCCCACAACGTGACTTCTCCGTTGAGACAAGTCACGCCCCGGTCGGCTGTCAGCCAGGCCTGCAGGTGACCCGCCGCCACGGCGGGGAGCGGGGCGGCGGTATCCACGCCCGTGTCCGGCGACGCATCGGGCACAGCAGCCGCATCGGCCGGCGCTCCGGCGGCGCCGCCACTTCCATCGTGGCCAGCGCCACCGTCGGCCGCCGACTTGCCAGCGACACTGCCGCAGCCGAGGGGCGCGAGGGTCGAGACGACACCGAGCTCCAGCACCACGACGAGAAGAGCGCGCGCATTCTTCATCGACCGCGTACGGTAGCATGTACAGGAATTCAAGTCGCCGGGGCGCGCGCCTACTCGCGCGGTACGAGCGGCGGCGGTGCGGCGGCCGGCGCAGCTGGAGGCCGCGCGACCATCGAGCGAGGAGCGCCATCGGTGTACATGGCGCAGGTGGCGACCATCGCCTGTGCCGTGGTGCGCTGCACGATCAACGCGTCGCAACCGAGCGCGCCGGCCTGCTTGCGAAGCTCGCCGAGCATGTCGCCGAACGGATCCAAGCTCGGCCCACCGAGATCGGCCCACGTCATCGAAACGTCGACGCGCGGCCGCGGGGGTGGACCGGCTGTGTAGACCTCGACGGTCGCCGGGTCGCGTCCGGTCGTTGCGCGCGGTGCCGGGTTGATCGCGGTCGTGCTGAGCGTGACGCCACAGCCCGCGGCGAGGACGAAGAAAGCGGCCAGTCGCATCGCGGACATATTACTGCGCCTCTCGCAGTGGCTCAAAACACCGAGCGGCAAGGCCGTCTCGAGACGATACTGCCGTTCAGCGGCGGGCGGGAGAGGGAGCGAAGCGACCGACCCGCCCGTCCGACTGCAACGGCGGGTTATCCAGTTGCCAGTTCGAGCCCGGGCACATTGGCGAAAACCTCCGCCACATCGATCGCGTCCGCATAGAGGAACGCGTCTCCTTCGTGTGCGATGGAGCCAAACCAAGGACGGTCAGGAGCCACGTAGAAGGCGAGATCCTCGGGCAACTGCGGTGCCCTCCACGCGAAGAGTCGTCCAGGCCCGGTGAGTAACTCCGTCGCCGAGGGTGACAGCTTGTAGAAATTCACCGTTGCCTTGTGCCCCATGAGTCGAGTGCCCGGCCATGCGTCCGTCGAAACGCTTGACACGCATTCCGACGTCAAGGCCTGATCTATGGCGTAGGCAGGCTCCAAGAAATCGAGTTGATCGCGCCACACGAGCGAGAACAGCGACTGCTTTCGCGCTGCGAAGACGAGCAGCATCCTGTATATGGCCCCTGAGGGCTCGACTATCGACACGAGACGCGACATGGGTCTAAACGCCAAGGTCGCCATCGAGCGAACCACGGCCGCGAGCAGCTGCGGGCGCAGCCCGCGGCGTCGCGGCATTGAGCGCCTTCCGGGCGTTCAGCGGCGAACAGCCGCCCGAGCGAAGCGAGGAAGGGTGATCGACCCCTGCAACGTCGTGTTCGCCAGCTCTGTTTGACCCGAGAAGAAGCAAACCAGCCGCGCCTCCTCCGACCGCCGCCACGGTGACAATGCTTGCCCAAACCAGGCGCCTGCGTACTGGAACGAGCCAGAACGTAATGGTGCCGAGTACCACGACGATCGCCGCCAGCAATAGCGCCTCTCCGCTCTCCAACGTGGCCTGTCGTCCGAGTCGCTCCAACGGGACGTACGTGCCCGTTACCACAATCGCGACCGTATTCAAGAGCGCGTGTGCGAGGCCGGCACCGACACGGGAGAGAATCTGTCCACTCGATCGCATGGCGGTCTGTCTGTCTGTCTGTCTGTCTGTCT
>CAZNCQ010000006.1:0-2111 GCA_964571275.1 uncultured Myxococcales bacterium | reverse complement strand
GTCTGTCTGTCTGTCTGTCTGTCTGTCTAACGAACACGCGTTCAGCGCCGGCGCGCAAGCGCCGTCCGCTGCAAATGCGCGGTTAGGCGCCGTCAATAGGCCACCCGAGTGCGAAAGATACGTACTTGGCCCCGCGCGAAGACAATTCGGTAGAAGTCCACGCCATGTTCGAACACTCGTCGATCGGTCCTCTCGCACGTTGCGCCTAGGCTTGTGACCGTCACATTCGCGATCACCGAACCGCCCTTCACGCGCCGAACGTCTCCTTGCGCCATGACCAGAAGAAGGCGTTCGCGACCGCACCCGAGGAGCGTCCGCTCGCCCATGGCACGACTCGCCACTGCATGATGGCGTCGCGGAAGCGGAACGGACACATCTGAACTCACAACCACGTGGTCCTGCGACCACTTGGCGAGTTCGCGTGCGCTCTCGGCGAGGATGGTCCGGGTGGCCCGTCGTTTCCAGGGTGTTGCCTCAGAGGTCGGCACCAGAGCGCTCTCTGGTAGCGGATCCCTGCACGCAGGTTCTTCCCGCGCACATGGAATCATTCGAGCCTCCGCCCGATCGCTCGTTGCAAGGAGGCCGAGAGCGCAGGGTATCAGGCACCCCGGCAGACGCCACGCTCTACGCAGAGACATCGATCTACAGACATCCGATCGGGGCACTCGTTCCCGCGAACGCGCGCTCAGTGCGGCTAACGTTACTGCCGTTCAGCGGCGGGTGCGACGCGTCCGGCGGACCTGCAACGGCGTGGCGCAGCGCGCTCGCGCGATAGGACGAGGATGTTCATGCAGCGAAGATCTTGCGCCGCGGCGCGGACCAGGTAAAACATCCCATCACGGGGTAACGACGTGCGCGGGTCGAAGGGTGTGCAGATAGGTTTGCTCGGGTTGGCGGCGGCGGGCTGCGGGGGAAGCTCGCCGCCGGTCCTCGCCGATGTCGAGACCTGCTCGGCGGCGTGGCAGCCGATCACCTCTCCCGCCGAGAAGGGCAGGTACTCGCCGTTGGTCTTCGCGGGCGACATGCTCTACTACAGCGCCGAAGCCGACAACGACATTCGCGCGCTGTCACTCGCCGCCGGGCAGGAGACGGTGATCGACGCGAGCCACTGGGCGGAGGGACTCTGGCTCGAGGGCGATCACCTCCTGTTCAGTGAGCAGAGCCGGTTCTTCAGCCTGCCGCTCGCGGGCGGCCCGGCGCAACTGCTCTTCGACGGCATTGGCCCGAACCCGACGCTCGAACCGCCGCTCTCGTTTGCGCAAGCGGTGTCGGCGACCGATTTGGTCTGGCTCGAGCAGGGCGGGAGCGGCAGCGTCGTGAAACGCGTCGCGAGGGCAGGCGGCGACCCGGTGACGATCGGCGATCTCGACCAAGAGATCTACGAAGGGATGGCGCTGTCGCCCACCGCGGCGATCGTCGCTACTGACCTCGGATCCGCGAGCCTGGTTCCGCTCGACGGCAGCGGCGCGCGTCCGCTCGCCATGGGCGGACACTGGTTTACCGCCGTGACGGCCGACGGCGCGTACTGGATGTCGGAGACCGGCACTCAAACCGCCAAGATGATCTTCGCGCCCGCGGACGGCGGACCGCTGCAACCGTTCTGGCCCGACCTGCCTTACGGCGTCGGGCCATGGCGCATGTGGCCGGACGGCGCAGGAGGGTGGGTCGTGAGCGCCACGCAGCTCTTTTCGGACCAGATGTACCACGGGTCGATCTGGCTCCTCGACGCGCAGGGAGAGGCGCGCCTCGTCGCGTGCGATCCGGATGGTGGCAGTAATAGCGCGATCGCTGACTCGCAACCGGCGATCAGCGACGACGCGATCTACGTGGCCACGCTCGCGGGCTCATCGCTGTTGAACACGATCGTCCGCGTCCCGCGCTGACGGGCCGAGACGTATCCCTGCTCGGCGTATGCGACGCGATCGTCCGCGTCGCCACGGCGCGTGAGACGGAGGCCGCCAGGAGCTTCGAGTTGTTGCGCCTCCGACAACGGTTCGGGGGCGCGAGTGTTGTTGTTGAGGCATCAATAAATCGGACGCCGCGGTATAGGCACGCGGGCAAATCAATATCTTCGTCAGCCAGCTTACCGTTGGCATGTTGTCTGCTGCTGA
>CAZNCQ010000005.1:16792-77605 GCA_964571275.1 uncultured Myxococcales bacterium | reverse complement strand
GTCATGCCGCGCGCCTTTGCAGCGCCCCCGCGACGACGTTCTCGATGATGCGCAGGCCGACGTCGTCGCCGATCGTCAGCAGGGACTCGGGGTGGAATCGCACGCCGGCGAGCGGGAGGAGTGCGTGCTCGACCGCCATCGGGATGCCGTCGTCGCTCTCCGCGGTGACGGCCAGCTCGGGCGGCAGCGTCTCCCGGCGCGCGAATAGGGAGTGGTGCGCTCACGCGACGCCGTCACGGCTTAGACCGCCGCGCCCGAAAGGCCGACGGTGATCGGCTCGGGCAAGAGCTGCGCGAGGCGAGCGCGCTCGTCGGGCAGAGGCTGCATGCCCTCTATGTATCAGATTTGCGGTACGACCCCATGAGGCGAGAGACTGACTCAATGAACCGCTCGTCCTCGCTCGACGGCAAGTTCGAGGGATCGATCCCGAAGATCTACGAGACTTATCTGGTGCCGATGCTCTTCGAGCCCTACGCGGCCGACATCGTCAACCGGGTGCGGGCGCGGCCTCCTTCGCGCATCCTCGAGATTGCCGCCGGGACCGGCGTGGTCACGCGGGCGCTGGCCGCATCGACGCCCGCGGACACCTCGATCGTGGCGACCGATCTCAACCAGGCGATGCTCGACCGGGCGTCAGCGGCCGGCACCTCGCGCGCCATTGTATGGCGTCAGGCGGACGCGATGCAGCTGCCGTTCCCCGATGGCTCATTCGACGCGGTCGTGTGCCAGTTCGGCGTCATGTTCGTTCCCGACAAGGCCAGGGCGTTCGCGGAGGCTCGCCGCGTGCTCGCGCGCGGAGGCGTCTTCGTCTTCAATGTGTGGGACCGACTGGCGGAGAATGACTTCGCGAACACGGTGACGCAGGCGATGGAATCGGTCTTCCCCACCGATCCGCCTCGCTTCATGGAGCGAACGCCGCACGGCTACCACGACAAGCGCAGGATCGAGCGAGATCTCGCGAGCGCCGGATTCGCGGCCTCTCCCGACATCACAACGGTGGACGCGCGCAGTCGAGCCGCGTCCGCACGCATTCCGGCGATCGCGTTCTGTCAGGGAACCCCGCTGCGAAACGAGATCGAGGCGCGCGACCCTTCGCGGCTGGCGGAAGCGACGGACGTCGCCGATGCCGCGATCGCCAGCCGGTTCGGCCGAGGCGCGATCGGAGGCAGGATGCGCGCGCACGTGATCATCGTCGATGCGTGACGACTACGCGTGGACAAACTGCTGGCCGCCGTCGACGTCGTAGGTCGCGCCCGTGAGCGCGGTATTGATCATGACGTGGACGGCCAGCGCGGCGACGTCGGCGGGACCGACCACGCGCCGGATCGGAAGCGTCGCGCGCAAGTGATCGCGGCGGTTGTCGAGCTCCGTGCCCAGCAGCGACGCCGACAGCGGCGTGTCGACGAAGCCGGCGGCGATCAGGTTGACACGAATCGGAGCCAGCTCGAGGGCGAGGCTCGCGGTGAGCGCGGGGAGCGCCGCGGTCACCGTCGACGCGAGCGCGAGGCCGATCGCGGGGCGGCGGGCTCCGGTGCCGCCCATGAACAGGAGTGTGCCTCCCGATCTGACCTTGTTTGCGGCGTGACGCGCGACCATGATCGCCAGCAATAGATGCTCGTCGAGCGCGCCGCTAATCTGCGCGAGGTCCATGTCGCCCAGGCGTCCGTAGGTCGGGCGCCCCGCCGTGACCATCACGTGATCGATCGGCGCCGGCAGGTCACGGAAGAACCGCTCGAGCGCGGCAGCATCCATGGCGTCGAAGGCAGCGCTGGTCAGCGCGCCGAGCTCGGCGGCGGCGCGCCGGAGCGGCTCGGGCTTTCGCCCAGCGAGGATCAAGTTGGCGCCCTCGGCACGTGCCCGGCGCGCTGTCTCGAGTCCGATGCCGGCGCTGCCGCCGATCACGACCACGGTTTGACCGAGCAATTCTGGTTCGCGCTGCGTGGGGCCGGCGTTCGTCATCGTTTCAATCCTCCACGACGGTGCGCTACTAGTTGACTTGCAATGTCGGGCCACGCAAGAGACGAGCGCATCTGGGCTCTCGAATCAGGGCTGGGCCGTCGGTCGGTGGGCACGGCGATCAGCGGTGCACCCGATGGCGCACCTGGCGCCGAGCACGCACCATAGCTGCGCGAACAATCGGGAGATGAGGCGGTGATCTACGTTCTGGCAATCATCATCGGCGTCGTCGCGGGTCTGCGATCCATGCTCGCACCCGCGGTCGTGAGCTGGGGGGTGCGGCTCGGCGCCCTGCACGTGACGGGCACCTGGCTGGTTTTCTTGGGCAAACTCTGGGTGGTCTGGCTGTTCACGGTGCTCGCGGTCGGCGAGCTGATCGTCGACCAGCTTCCGACCACGCCGGCACGCACGATGCCCGTGCCCTTCACTGCCCGGCTGGCGAGCGGCGCGCTGACGGGAGCCGCGATCGGCGCGGACCGCGGAAACTGGGTCGCGGGCGCGGGCGCGGGCGCGGTGGGCGCGGCGATCGGAACGCTGGCCGGCCGCGCGGCGCGGGCGCGGCTGGCGGCCGCCTTCGGACGCGACCGACCGGCGGCCTTCATCGAGGACGCCGTCGCCATCGTGGTCGCTCTGGCCGCGGCCCTTGTCTAGATCTAGATCGATGAACCACTTCGACGCCATCATCATCGGAGCGGGCCAGGCCGGTCCGCCGCTGGCCGGCCGGTTGACCAGCGCGGGCATGACCGTCGCGCTCGTCGAGCGGCACTACTTTGGTGGCACCTGCGTGAACACCGGTTGCATACCGACCAAGACCATGGTCGCCAGCGCCTACGCCGCACACCTGGCACGCCGGGCCGCGGACTTTGGCGTGCTCACCGGGCCGGTCAGCGTCGACATCCACCGCGTGCGCGCGCGCGCCGACGGCGTGGTTCGCGAATCGCGCGAGGGCGTCGAGCGCTGGTTGCGCGCGATGCCTGGCTGCGCCGTGATCCGCGGCCACGCGCGTTTCGAGGCGCCCAACGTCGTCCGCGTGGGCGACGACCAGCTGAGCGCGCCGCGCATCTTCATCAACGTGGGCGGGCGCGCCTCCACGCCTCCGTTGCCGGGCGTCGATCGCGTACCGCACTTGAACAACAGCTCGTTGCTCGCGCTCGATCGATTGCCGGCGCACCTGGTGGTCGTCGGCGGCAGCTACGTCGGGCTGGAGTTCGCGCAGATGTACCGGCGGTTCGGCGCCCAGGTGACGGTGGTCGAGCGCCAGCCGCGGTTGATCGCCACAGAGGACGATGAGATCTCGCAAGCGATCCGCGAGATCATCGAGGCCGAAGGCATCGGCGTGCGGACGTCGGCCGAGTGCATCGGCCTCGCGCCTCACAACACCGGTGCCGCGGTGTCACTCGAGTGCGCCGACGGTCCGCCCGAAATCATCGGCTCCGACGTGCTGCTGGCCGTCGGCCGCCGCCCGAACACCGATGATCTGAGCCTGGAGCGCGCGGGCGTGGCGACGGACGAGCGCGGATACGTCCGGGTCGACGACAGCCTGGCGACGACGGTGTCCGGCATCTGGGCGCTGGGCGAGTGCAACGGCCACGGCGCGTTCACTCACACGGCGTACAACGACTTCGAGATCGCCGCCGCCAACCTGCTGGACGGTGAACATCGCCGGGTGAGCGATCGGATCCTCGGCTACGGGTTGTTCATCGACCCGCCGCTCGGGCGCGTGGGCCTGACCGAGCGTCAGGCGCGTACGCGCCAGCGACCGCTGCTGATCGGCACGCGTCCGATGACGCGCGTGAACCGCGCCGTCGAGAAAGGCGAAACGCAGGGCTTGATGAAGATCGTCGCCGACGCCGAGACCCGGCAGATCCTGGGCGCCGCCATCCTGGGCCCGGGCGGCGACGAGGCGATCCACGGAATTCTCGACGCAATGAACGCGCGCGTGCCCTACACCCAACTCGAGTGGGCGGTGCCGATCCACCCGACGGTATCGGAGCTGATCCCGACGGTGCTGCGGGACATGCAACCCGCGCAAACTCGCGGGCCCTGATCGTCGGCGACATCGCGGTCCCGCCTGACGTGGAACCTCGCGACCGTCTGGTGACCGGGAACCCGTCACGCTAGCCTAATAGCCCTACGCTCTTACGATTCGTCACATTTCGGCGTCGGATCACCCTTCGACGCAGAAAACGTGACGAATCGTGTAAGCCCTACGCCAGCCCGAGCGCGCGCGCGAGCAGAAACAACCCCGCTCCGATGACGACGGCGGCGCTGGCACGCGCGATGCGCTCGCCGGCCGGCGCGAGGCGCTCGACGGTGACGGCCGCGGTCACCGCCGCCATCGTGCGCAGGTCCATGACCCCGACGACCAGCAGGATCGCCATCAGACCCGCGCAGCAATAGCTGCAGTGCAGGCCGAGCCGCACGCCGTGCCGCCAGGCGGTGCCGGCGCCGGTGGGCAGCGTGAGTCCGCGCCCGGGTGCCTCGCGGCAGCAGGCGAGATGACGAACCTTCCACGCGGTGAGCTGGAGGCAGCCCGCCAGCACGACCACCACACCGACCGCGAGCGGGACGGCGCGCGCGATCGCCGGCTTCCGCATCTCGATCGCGGCGAGCGCGACGCCCATCGGATAGGCAGCCACCCCGGACAGCGTCCAGACGAAGAAGTAGCCTGCGCCGACCAGGGTGGTCAGCCAACCGACGCGCGTCGCGCCGCTCCTGGCGAGGGAGACCGCTCGCCGATAGCGCCGCAGCATCGGGATCAACGACGGCAGCATCATCGCCACCATCATCACGGTCCACATGCCCAGGAACGACGCCGCGGCGCCGAGCCACGTCTGCCCGGGCATGCGCATCCACGCCATCGACATCGCCCACCCGCCGGGCATCGGCATGTCGGTCATCGCCGACGCCGACATCGACGCGCACCAGGCGATCGTTGCCGCTGCGCTGACGGCGAAGAGCAGCGACGAGATGGCCCAGAAGGCCGCCTCGCCCGTGCGCCGCGAAGAGCTACGCCGTGCCGCCGCCGACGTCGCGGCGGCAGCACAACAATCGCCCATCGGCTCAGCGCTTGCCGTACTCGTCATGGCGGCGCCACCAGATCCCCTCCTCGTTGCGCCCCTTGGGCGCGCGATCGAGCCATTGATACATGCCCCACAATCCGTCGAGCCCGCGCGCGTACGCGGAGTAGGTATGGTAAACGACGCCGTCCTCGAGCGCGAACGCGCTCACGCCAGGCAACTCTCGCAAGAACGTCGGCCAGTCGACACCGGCGCCAGCGGCGATCCCGCCCGGCCCCGGATCGCCGGCCTTCAGCGCTGGCCGCTCCTTCTCGGAGCGGAAGTTGTACTCGCCCCCGCCCTCCCGCTGCCGCTCCTCGGTCATGCCGGCCTGGAAGTCGTAGTTGAACTCGGTTCCGAACGACGACGCCCACGGGAAGCGCCAACCCATCCGCTTCTTGAACGCCTGCAGCTTCGCCAGCGGCGCGCGCGACACCGCCATCAGCGTGACGTCGTGGTTCGCGAGGTGCACCACGGAGCCATCGAAGCCATCCGCGATCGACGAGCACGACGGGCACCCCGCGGTGAAGTCCGGCCCGAACATGAAGTGGTAGACGAGCAGCTGCGAGCGCCCCTGGAAGAGATCGGACAGCGACACGTTCCCCGCGTCGGTCTCGAATCGATAGACGTTGTCGACGCGCACCCACGGCAGCGCCTGCCGCCGCTCCGCCAGCTCGTCGCTCTTCCGCGTGAGCTCCTTTTCCGCCTCGAGCAGCGCGAGCCGAGCCGCCCGCCATTCTTCCCGGGTTCCTTTGATGTGCCTCTCCGTGTCGGTTGCCATGATGTGCCTCCTGAAATTTTCTCTTGCTGACGACCGTGCTGACGACACTGGAGATACCGCTTGCCGACGCCGGGCGGGAGTAACAAAGGCGGCGGGGTTAGGATCGCGCCATGGATTCCTCGATCATCGCGGCTGGGCGCGCGCTGCGCGCGGGGGATCCGCTGGGCGCGCTCAAGCGCGTCGCGCTGCGCGACGACCCGGCGGCGCTGGCGCTGCGCGGGATCGCGATGGCCCAGCTCGGCGATCTCGGGCGCGCGCGGCAATTGCTCCGACGGGCGGCGCGCAGCTTCGGGCCGCGCGAAGCGGTGGAGCGCGCGCGCTGCTTGACCGCCGAGGCCGAGGTCGCGCTGGCCGCGCGCGATCTCGCCTGGCCGTCGCGCGCGCTCGCCGAGGCCCTGCGCGCGTTCGACGCGCACGGCGATCGCGAGAATGCGGCCCATGCGCGGCTGCTCCAGATCCGCCGGCTCTTGCTGCTGGGACGCATCGACGAGGCGAATGGGGCCTGCGCCGCGCTCGAGCTCGACCCCGCGTCACCGCGCCTCACGGCGGTCGCCGCGCTGGTCGCGTTCGAGATCGCGCTTCGACGCGGCCGCGCCGAGCCGGCAACAGAAGCGCTCGCCCGCGCGCGCGCGGCGGCGGCGCGCGCGGGCATCAGCGCGCTGTGCGCCGAAGTCGAGCACGCCGCGCAGGCGCTGATCCTTCCCGCCGCGCGCCTGGTCGCCGCCGGAGAGTCGCGATCGCTCACGCTGGCCGAGGTCGAAGCGGTGCTCGCCTCACCCGACCTGATCGTCGACGGCTGCCGGCGAGCGGCCCGCCGCGGCCCGCGGTTCGTGCCGCTCGCGCGGCGGCCGGTGCTGTTCGCGCTGCTGCACGGTCTGGCGCAAGCGTGGCCGGGTGAGGCGGCGCGGGATGATCTGATCGCGCGCGCGTTCGGCGCGCGGCGCACGAACGCCTCGCATCGCGCGCGCCTGCGCGTCGAGATGGGCCGCCTGCGCCACGAGCTGCGTCCGCTGGCCGAGATCCGCGCGACGGCGGGCGGCTTCACGCTGGCGGCGCGCGGCGAGGTCGATGTCGACGTCCGGTTGCTCGCGCCCCCGATCGAAAGCCCCGACGCCGCCGTGCTGGCGCTGCTGGCCGACGGCGAGGCGTGGTCGACGTCGGCGCTGGCGCTGGCGCTCGGAGCCAGCCAGCGGACCGCGCAGCGCGCGCTGGCCGCGCTCGAGGAGGCCGGCCAGGTGCGCGCGCTCGGCCACGGGCGCTCGCGACGCTGGCTGTCGGCGCCCATCGCCGGATTCGCGACGACCTTGTTACTCCCGGGTACGGACGGATTGGGGTAGAGACAAAGCAGAGGAACGAGCGATGGGCAAAGAGACGGGCAAGGACGACGACATCGATCAACCGGCCGAGATCGTGCGCGAGTACGGGCCCTATCCCGGCGCGGCCAGCGTGGGCGGGGTCAGCTTCGACGGCAGCCTGGTTTGGTTCGCGGGCGGCGAGCAGCTACGGGCGTTCGAGCCGGCGACCGGCAAGGACGTCCGCGCGCTCGACGTCGCCTGCGACGCCGGCACGGCGTTCGACGGCCGGCACCTGTTCCAGATCGCCGCCGATCGCATCCTCAAGATCGATCCCGCGACCGGCGCGATCGTCTCGTCGATCCCGGCGCCCGGTGGCGGGCGCGACTCGGGGCTGGCCTGGGCCGAGGGCTCGTTGTGGGTCGGCCAGTATCGCGACCGCAAGATCCATCAGATCGACCCCAGCACGGGCGCCATCCTGCGCACGATCGCGTCGAACCGGTTCGTCACCGGCGTGACCTGGGTCGACGGCGAGCTCTGGCACGGCACCTGGGAAGGCGATGACGCCGACATCCGCCAGGTCGACCCGAAGACCGGCGAAGTGCTCACCCGATTGACCATGCCCGAGGGCGTGGGCGTGAGTGGCCTGGAGTCGGACCAGCGCGACCTCTTCTACGCCGGCGGCGGAGGCAGCGGCCGCATCCGGGCCGTGCGCAAGCCGCGGCGGAAGTGAGCGGGGTTCCTCATGACCAACGAAGCAAGGCCGACGACGACGCCCGCTCACCGGGTCATCAACGTCGAAGGCGGCTCGCCGATCCGAGCCTGGACCATCGGCGTTCCGTTCGAGGCGGACGCCCAGGCCCAGCTGGAGCGCATCGCGCGCCTGCCCTTCATTCACCACCACGTCGCGGCGATGCCGGATGTTCATCTGGGCAAGGGCGCGACGGTGGGGAGCGTGATCGCGACGAAGCGCGCGATCATTCCGGCGGCCGTGGGCGTGGATATTGGCTGCGGCATGATGGCGGTGCGGACCAGCCTCCGCGCCTCGGCGCTCCCGGACGATCTGCGGGCGATCCGCTCCGCGATCGAAAGGGCCGTGCCGCATGGCCGCACCGACAACGGCGGGCGCAACGATCGTGGCGCGTGGCGCGACCCGCCGCCCGCGAACGTCGAGCGATGGGACGCGCTGCGGGTCGGGTACGACCGCATCATCGCGAAGCACCCCAAGCTCGATCGCGGGTCGCACGTCACGCACCTCGGCACGCTCGGGACCGGCAACCACTTCATCGAGGTCTGCCTCGACGAGGAGGAGCACGTCTGGCTCGTGCTGCACAGCGGATCGCGCGGCGTGGGCAACCGCATCGGCAGCTACTTCATCGAGCTGGCGAAGGAGGACATGCGCCGCTGGTTCGTCAACCTGCCCGACGTGGATCTCGCGTACCTGCCCGAGGGCACGGAGCACTTCGACGAATACGTCGAGGCCGTGCACTGGGCGCAGGAGTACGCCCGCATCAACCGCGAGCTCATGATGTCGGCGTTGATCGAGGGCGTGCGCGCGAGCGGGAACTTGCCCGCGTTCGAGGCGCGCCTGGAAGCGGTGAACTGCCACCACAACTACGTGGCGCGCGAGAACCACTACGGCGAGGACGTGCTCGTGACCCGCAAGGGCGCGGTGCGTGCGCGCCGCGGCGATCTCGGGATCGTTCCCGGCAGCATGGGCGCCCGGTCGTACATCGTGCGCGGTCTCGGCAACGAGGCCAGCTTCTCGAGCTGCAGCCACGGCGCGGGCCGCGCGATGTCGCGCACCGAGGCGCGGCGCAGATTCACCGTCGCCGACCACGCCGCGGCGACGGCCGGGATCGAGTGCCGCAAGGACGCCGACGTGCTCGACGAAACGCCGATGGCCTACAAGTCGATCGACAAGGTGATGGAGGCGCAGCGCGATCTGGTCGAGGTGGTGCACACGCTCCGGCAGGTCGTTTGCGTCAAGGGTTGAGCGCTTGCGTCGAAGTCACGGCGGCGTCCAGGGAACGGGAGGGAGCGTCACGACTCGGCAGATCCGCCGTTCGTGGGCGCTGCGTGCGCTGTGCGCTGCGGCTTCGATCACTGCGGGCGCGCCCGCGGCCCGCGCCGAGGTGCGCCCGTATCGAGAGAAGGACTACGCGGCCGAACACTACGAAGCGGAGCTGGCGCCCGACACCAAGACACGTTCGTTGCGCGGCAATGTCATCATCCGCGTCGCGAGCCGCGTCGCCAACCTGACCGTCGTCTCTCTGGACGCCGACGGCATTCTGATCGACAAGGCGACCGACGGCGACCGCGACCTGCGCGTCGACCTCGAGCCCGGCCTCGCTCGAATTCGGTTGGCCCGACCCGCGCGCCGCGGAGAGCGGCGCACGCTTCGCGTCTGGTACCACGCCGAGCCCAAGCGCGGCATGTGGTTCCTGGCGAACGGCTGGTGGTACACGGGCTTCCACACCGAGGCGTGGTTGCCTTGTGACGCCTCGCCCGGCGATCGCGCGACGTTCACGATTCACTGGACGGTGCCGGCGGCGGCGGGGCTGGTCGGCACGGGGGTCGAGACGGATCGCACGCCGCTGGCCGGCGGGATGGAGCGCCGCACGATTCGGCTGACGGAACCCTACCCCGCCTATCTGGTCGGAGCCGTCGCCGGTCCCCTGCGGACCGTCTGCACGAGGCAGGGAACGATCGATTTTTGCGCGTCGCTCGATCGCGGCGCGACGGTCGATCCTCGGCCGGCGCTGGAGGCGGCGAAGGCGGCGGTCGATCCTCTCGCGCGCTGGGCCGGCCTTCCGTTTCCGAGGCAGCGTTACGACCAGGTGTTCCTTCCAACTCGCGTTTCCGGCCAGGAACTGGTGGGAATGGCCCTGCTCGGCGAGAGCTACCTGCGAGAGCTGGTTCGAGATCCGCGCGAAGATTGGCTGCTGGTTCACGAGCTCATTCATTCCTGGTGGGGGAACCGCGTGACCTGCCGCTCGTGGAATGACTTCTGGTTGAACGAAGGGTTGACGACATTCCTGCAAGCAGCGCTGAAGGAGGTGACAGGGGCGCGCGCCGACTACGAGGAAGAGATCGCGAACGCCCGCCGCCGCTACGACGAAGCGCGCCACTCGCACAAGGACCGCGCGCTGTCGTTCGACGGCTGGACGACGCCGCCCGAGGCGAGCGGACCTGTCACCTACAGCAAAGGCGCGCTCGTGTTCGAGTTGCTGCGGCGCAGTCTGGGAGAGCAGGCGTTCTGGACGGGGCTTCGCAACTACACGCAGGCGGGGTTGAAGGCCGGCGTGACCAGCCGCGATCTCGAGCAAGCGATGGAGACGGCGAGCGGTCGAGATTTGAGGCCGCTCTTCGAATCATGGGTTTACGGCGCCGAGCCGCCGGAGCTGGTGGCGACTCACCGCGTGGAGGGCGACGACATCGTCATCGAGATTGAGCAAGAGCAGGCACGCCCCGTCGATATACCGCTGTCAATCGCCGTCGAGACGTCGGAGCGCCGCGAGCGCCGCACGGTGGTCCTGCGCGGCCGACGCGAGGTGGTGAGAGTGCCTCGCCGTGGAGCAGAGCTGCGGTCGGTCCGCATCGACGACGCGGCGATGTTGCCGGTCCGGATCGCCCACGATCGTCCCATCGACATGCTCCTGTTCCAGATCGCGCATGAGCCCGACGTGGTGGGTCGGTTCGAAGCGCTCGAGGCGTTGAAGGCCGCGTGCGGCCTTCCCGACGACAAAGATCGCTGCCGCAACCTGGTCGCGGCCCTCACCGGCGCCGAAAGTCGCGAGCCGTCCCGACTGGTCCGCCGCGAATTGCGCGCGGTCTCACGCTACTGGATCGTCGCGAAATAGGCCGCGATGTTCTTCGCCACCGCGGTGTTGCCGGCGGTGGTCAGGTGCGGGCCGCCGCCGCTGAAGGCCGCGCAGTTGGGCGCCTCGAACTTGGGCGCGACGAAGACGAAGTTCGGGAACTGCGTCGCGGCGGCGGCGAGCGCGCCGTCGAGCTCGGGCGGGATCACGATGGTCTCGCCCGCGGCAGGAGCCGTCGGGCAGAGCATGTTGTTGGCGCCACGAATGACCGTCATCAAATCGATGCGCTTCAGGCCCGGATACTTCGATATCAGCGTATTGATCGCGCCGGTGACCTGCGCCTCCCACTCCGGCTGCGTCGTGCAGCAGGCGGGCGCCCAGCTGAGCACGGTCAGGACGACGTGGTCGGGCTGGGTCGAGCCCTGCGCGCAGGGTGATTCGATGGGCTCGTTCCAGAAGTCGCTGTTCGGGTTCGACCACTCGGTGATGTAGCCGTGCTCGCGCGCCTTCAGTTGCCAGCGATCGTCTGCGACCAGGGTCTCGAAGCCGGCCTCGTACCATTCGCGGGTCAGCGTCATGGCGGTGACCTGGTTGCAAATGAAGCCGGTCGGACCGGCTGCGTCGGCGCCGCTATTGCCGGCGCCCCCGCCCGCGTCGACCGGGCCGGCCGCGCCACCGGAGCCACCGGCGCTGCCCGTCGAACCGCCGCTCGCCGACGCGCCACCACCACCGGTGGCGCCACCGTTCGCGCCGCCGCTGCCGGAGACGACGGTCGTGGCCCCGCCGGCGCCGCCCCCGCTCGGCGTATGACTTTGCGACGCGCAGGCCGAGAGACCGAAGACCCAGACGCCGGCGATCCAAGCCATCCGCTGAGCCACCTGAAACGACGGCTTGTTCATGCGGCCGACACTATCCGTCCGTTCCACGCGGAGAACAACCGGACCGACGATTCTGCGACCGCAATCACGGTCCGGTGTCTGCGCAGCCATCGGCACCCCTCCGCATGAGACAGTGAAAACCATCACCCGGAAGTCACAGCGGAGGGTCCATGAAGCTCATCGGAACGGCACAGGGCCGCTATTTGCCGAGCTCGTGCAGCGCGCCGTCGAAGTCGACGATGTATTTCCACCAGTTCTGGAGGTTGCCGTTGCTGGTGACGCCGTCCTTGTACGGGAAGTGATTGAGCCACCACATCATGTATCCCTGCTGATCGCAGTTCCAGGGCGTGCAGTTCTCGTTGGTCAACGTGTTGGTGGTGAACGGGTAGTTCACCCAGCTCTTCGATGCGTCGGTCACGACCGTGGTGTTGCCGTAGTCGTAGTCGGTGAGGCCGTTCGGCGGCACGTGAACGCTGCCGACGTGCGCGACGTTGATACCGGTGCTGGTCTTGTCCTTGTTCGTGCAGGTGTAGCGATCGAAATCGCTCGGGCCGGTGCCCGGATGGCCGGGGCAGCCGTCCCAGTAGCCGCGCCCGACGGTCAGCGCCAGCGCGGTCTCGGCGCGGTGACCGTACGAGTGGATCGCGTTGTCGACGCCGACGACGTAATTGTAGCCCATCACGAAGTAGGTCCGGCCGCAGTCGGGCAGGCCGTGGATGCGGAACGGATAGAGCCAACCGTTCGTCGGATAGTTGTAGGGCACCTTGTCGCCGGGGATCCTCATCGCCAGCTCGTCGAAGCCGAAGTAGTCGGCGCCGTAGATCATGACCTCGTCGATGTCGTTGGCCTGGATGCGGCTGCACAGGCCCAGGTTGGTGAACTCCGTCGCGTAGTCGTAGGCGTTCGGGCCGCAGTTGGCGCCGCCGCTCGACAGGCAGGCGTCATAGGTCGCCTCGGTGAAGTGGAAGCCACCCACCCCCGGCGGGAAGTAGTTGGCGGGGTTGATCTCGCGAATCTGGTAGTCGGCGTATTTCCCGCTGGCCACCTGGAGCGACGCCATGATGTCGGGGATCTGCGACTGCGGATCCCACCAGCCGTACTTCTCGTGCACGCGCTGTCCGTTCGACAGGATCGGATCGTAGACAATCCAGAGCACCTTGCGCGTCTTGGGAGCGCTGGTCGAGTTGTTGCGGCCGGCGAGCTGCGCCACCTGCGCCGCCGAGAGCGCCGAGCCGAACAGGTTCACTTCATCGATCACGCCCTTGAACGGACTGCTCGCCGGCCAGTTGCCGATCTCGATCGCGCGGCTCGACGACTGCATGTTGCCGCTGGCCGTCGTCGACGCCACCAGCGCGCCGTTGACGTAGATCGACACCTTGCTGCCGTCGTAGACGCCGGTCACGTGGCTCCACGCGTTGGCGGTCGCCGGCGCGGAGGCGATCTTGTAGACGCCGTTCGGAAAGGCGACCTTGAACTGGAACGAGCCGTTGCTCAAGAACAGGCCATACGAATCGGGCGACGACCATTTGTCGACGATCGCCTGCGTCCCGACCGTGGTCGCCGGCTTGACCCAGGCCGACGCGGTCATCGCGCTCGTGAAGTGGTAGGCGGTCTTGTCGGCGGTTTCGATGCGGTCGTCGACGCCGTCGAAGCTGGCGCCGTAGAGCACCGGGCTGAACGCGCACCCGACGCCGTTGAGCGCGCCCGGGCCGGTGTAGGCGCCGAGGCCGGTGCAGCCGGTGAACGTGAACGCGGGCGTCGGCATCGACACCAGCGCGCTCGCGCGCGCTTCGACGTCCTCGGGCTCGCCGCCGGGAACGCCGCAGGCGCTGGCGAGGAACACCAAGGAGACGAACGGCAACGCGGTGAGTACGAGCGGGGGTAGCAACAGGACGGATCTCGGGCGATTGATCGCAGTGATCATGCGGGTCCTCCGGGCGCCCGCAGGGGCGCCGTCGCGGATCGGGTTGGACTGCGTTGGGTTGGAAGCGCGCTCTGACCCCTTAGAGGTACGGCGCGCCCAAACCTTCGCTCCTACCCGCTAACTAATCCACGCGGCGACGGTATCGACCTTGCGCGCGAGCCAGCTCGCCAGGTTGCGCGCGTTGTCCTTGACGATGCGCTCGCGGTCGACCAGCGAGGCCATGTAGAACGGCACGACGCAGCCGCAGCGATCGCAGTCGGCCTTGGGACCCATCATGCACTTCTCTTTGAGCTCGCCCTGCGGCCCGAACGCGAACGACTTCTTGGCGAAGAGGCAGTTGTCGGTGACGGACTTGCAATTCTGCGACTTCATCAGCTCGAACGCCCGCTCCGGCAGCACGATGAAGTCGCGGTAGATGCGCTTGAGCTCGATGAGCTTGTCGAGCATCCGATCGCGCTCGGGGAAGTCCATCCACAGGTCTTCGTCGATGGTCTCGATCGGCGTGTAGAAGTCGAACGTCATGTGCGTCGCGCC
This sequence comes from uncultured Myxococcales bacterium, assembly GCA_964571275.1. Classification (GTDB taxonomy): domain Bacteria; phylum Myxococcota_A; class Polyangia; order Fen-1088; family Fen-1088; genus DASRQZ01. The sequence continues at coordinate 63,360 of CAZNCQ010000005.1, read as the reverse complement.
CGCCCGCGCCCAATCGATCACGGCGCGTTCCACGCAACGCGCGTTCTGCTTGGTGATGCAGTACGCGATCGTGACGCTCAGGCTGGGGTGCTCGCGGACGTTGCGCATGGCGCGCTTGTAGATGCCCTTCTTGTTGCGGATGTACTCGTGCAGGGCCTCGTCGCCGTCGATCGAGATGTACCACCTGACGTCGGGCCAGTCGGGCAGCGGGATCGTCCCGTTGGTGACGACCGTGTTGTAGCGGAAGTACTTGCGGCAACGCTCGATGAGCTTCTTGCGCACCAGCGGCTCGCCACCGACCCACGTGCACTGCAGGAACGGAAACTCCCACGGCGGCGATTCGGCCTTGAGCTTCTGCAGCTTCTGCTCCCAGCCTTCGATGGTGAGATCGTCGTCACCGTAGGCCTCTTCCTGCTCGAAGAAGTAGCAGTGACGGCAGCGGAGATTGCACTCCTTGGTGACATCGATCGAGCCGAAGCCGTTCTTCGGAAAGCCGAAGAGGAAGAAACCGATCTTGACCAGGTCGTACGCGCTGGGCCCTGGGCTTCGATTCGGGTGAGGGATGTATTCGTGCGCGAGCTCGAGGACTCCGCTCATGGCAGGAAGAATTCGTCCGGCAGACCGCGGACGCAAGCCGTTTTCGCCGCCGACCGTCCCGGCATCGCCGGTTTCCTCATCACCCCGGATCCGCGCTCGCGCCGAGCGGCGGCTCTTCCGAAATTCGGACGACCGCGACTGAAAATCGGAGGCACCGCGCGGGTCGTCCCCGCGCCGGATCAAGGGTTCTCGGTTGGCTGCAGAGTTGCACTGAGGGCGGGCGCCGCGCGACGGATCTCACCCGCGTGCGCCGAACCACAGGAGCTGAGAACATGGCCAAGGATCAAAAGAACGATCAAGAGAGCAATCAACCGAACGACACCGTTTCGAATGCGCTGTCCAAGCCGTTTTCACGCCGCAACTTCTTGACCGGCACGAGCGCGGCGGGCCTGGCGGCGGCCGCGTCGCCCTTCGCGGCGAACCGCTCCGCCAGCGCGGCGACGCCGGCCGCGCCGGATGGCACACCGGAGCAGATTCACCTGACGTGGGGCAAGGATCCGGCGCGGTCGGTGGTGATTTCGTGGGCGTCGGCGGCGCAGGCGATCAACCCGCGCGTTCACCTCGGGCACGACAGGCACTTCGGTCACACGATCCCCGCGGTCCAGAAGACGTACACCGACGGGCTCAACGGGCAGACCGTGTTCACGTATCACGCGCACCTCGAGGACCTGTCGCCCGATACGCTGCACCACTATTCGATCACGGCGGACAACGACAGCAACGCCGCGACGCCGTTCGCCGCGACTTTCCGCACGGCGCCCTGCGGCCGCGCGCCGTTCCGGTTCACCAGCTTCGGCGACCTGGCGACGCCGGTGACCGCGTGGGTGCTCTCGTATCCACAGAGCGCGTTCGCCGTGCAGGCCGTGGAGACGTTCGCGCCGTTGTTTCACCTGCTGAACGGCGACCTCTGCTACGCCAACCTGAACCCGACCGTTCAGCCCAGCGTGTGGGCCGACTTCGGCAACAACAACCAGACGTCGGCGGCCAACCGCCCGTGGATGCCTTGTCCCGGCAATCACGAGGTCGAGTTCAACAATGGCGAGCAGGGGTTCACGTCGTATCTGACGCGCTACTCGTTGCCGCACAACGGAACGCGGTTTCCGGGCCGCTGGTACAGCTTCCGCGTCGGCACCGCTCTCTTCATCTCGCTGTCGGCCGACGACGTGATCTACCAGGACGGCGCCGCCTTCGTCGGCGGTCCCGCGCCGCTGGTTCCGGCGGCCAGCACCGGCAACGCGGCCATCGAGCCCGGCACGTCGTTCTACATCCGCGGCTACAGCGGCGGCGAGCAGACTCGCTGGCTCGAGCACACGCTGCGCGAAGCGGCCGAGGACGACGACATCGACTGGATCGTCGTGCAGATGCACCAGGACGCGCTGTCGTCGTCGAAGACCGGCAACGGGTCCGACCTGGGCCTTCGCCAGGCGTGGCTGCCGCTGTTCGATCGCTACGGTGTCGACATCGTGGTGTGCGGTCACGACCACGACTACGAACGCAGCTTCCCGGTGCGCGGCTTCAATCACGACGCCGGCCAGGACATCGCCAGCGGCACGCCGGTCGACACGTTCCAGCCGAACCCGGTCGTCGATGCCAAGAACGCCGACGGCAGCTTCGACACCAGCCGCGGCACGATTCACCTGATCCTCGGCGGTGGCGGCACCAACGCTCCGCTCGACGTCTACGGCGTCGATGCCGCCGACGGCGCGCCGCAGGCCAAGCTGTTCACGAAGCCCAACCGGCCGATCCCCAGCCCGACGACGCCGGGTGTGTTCATCCGAAACCCGGCCGACGCCGTCGAGGACGCGATCTGGTCGGCCCAGCGCGACACCGGAACCGGCTACGGCATCGCGGTCTTCGACGTGGATCCCGGCCACGAGGGCGGCAAGACGTCGATCACCATCAACTACTACCACGCTCCCGGCGCCGACAAGGTTCCGACGCCCGACTACGAGCTGTTCGAAACCACGGTGCTGACGAAGCACCCGAAGCACCGCCGTCGCTGGTAGCGCGGGGCCGACGGGCGTCGCAGCGCGCGCTTGGTCGCGCCTGCGACGCCTCTGGTATCATCGCGGCCGATGCGCCGGCGCTCCTGGCCGCTCGTGATCGCCTGCGTGGCGGCTGCGCCGATCGCGGCCGCGCTCGTGCTGGTCGCCGGCCACGACGTGCGGCGCGCCGAGGCGGCACGGCCGCTCTTTGCGCGCGGCGAGGACTACGTCGGCGCCAGCGCGTGCCGCGCGTGCCACCCGGACCGCTACGCCAGCTGGCGGCGCACCTATCACGCGTCGATGACGCAGCTGCCGGATGCGACGACGGTGCGCGGGCGCTTCGACGGCCAGCCGGTGACGTTGTACGGCGCGACGGCGACACCGCGCGAGCGCGACGGGCGGTTCTTCTTTCAGCTACCGGCGATGGGCGGCGACGGACCGCGCGAAGCGGAGGTGGCGCTGTGTGTCGGCTCGCGCCGCTATCAGCAATACTTCGAACGCGTCGACGGACCGGGCGGGACGATCTATCGCCGCTTGCCGCTGCTCTGGCACGTCGCCGAAGAACGCTGGCTCCACATCAACGGCGTCTTCCTCGAGCCCGACGGCGACGGCGGCTCGACGATCGACGACTGGTCGCGCGGCCAGGCGGTCTGGAACACGAACTGCGTCTTCTGCCACAACACCGGCATCGCGCCCGGGCTGAAGCCGGCGGGCGACGGCGGCGACAAGCGGTTCGACACGCACGTCGCCGACGTCGGCATCGCCTGTGAATCGTGCCACGGCCCCGGCCGCGATCACGTGGCGCTGTACGCGTCGCCGGTCGCCCGCTACCGCACCGAGCTCGCGAGCGCCGGCGCACGCGCCATCGTCGATCCGCTGCGCGTCGGCCAGGCAGAGAGCGCCGCGCTGTGCGGGCAGTGCCACGCGCAGCGCCTGCCCGACCCCATGGACAAGCTGTGGACGTTCCTGGACACCGGCCCGACGTTTCGCCCCGGCGACGTGCTGGCCGGTCACGTGAAACCGCTGTCGCGCGACACGCCGGTGCCGCCGCCCGGCGATCCCGAGATGTTCCGGCAGCGCTTCTGGAGCGACGGGACCGCGCGCCTGACCGCCTACGAATACGTGGGCCTCACGCAGTCGCCCTGTTTTCGCGGTGGCCAGTTCTCCTGCACCAGCTGCCACACGATGCACGCCGGTGACGCTGCCGGGCAGCTGGCGCCGGACCGGCTCGGCGATCGCGCGTGCACGCAGTGCCACGCTGCGATCGCGCGCAACGTCGGCGCGCACACGCACCACGCGCCCGCATCCAGCGGCTCTCGCTGCGTCGAGTGCCACATGCCGCGCATCGTTTACGGCGTGCTCGAGATCCACCCCAGCCACCGCGTCGAGATGCCCGACGTCGCGCGCGACGTCGAGGGCGGGCGCCCCAACGCCTGCACGCTCTGTCACGTCGACCGTGACGCGACCTGGGCCGCCAATCGCATGCGCGCCTTCTGGGGCGCGCAATACCGGCTCCCGGTCGCGCGGCCTGGCGGCGCGCCGCTCGACGCGCCCGAGGCGCTGGTGTCGGCGCACGCGGGCGATCCCGTGCAGCGCGTGGTTTACATGACGGCGCTCGGCCGGGCCGACAGCGCAGTTCCGCCCGGCGCGCGCGGCTTCGCGCTCGCGAACTTGCTCGTCGGCCTCGGCGACCCGTATGGTGCCGTGCGCTTCCTCGCGCGGCGCTCGGCGCGCGCGCTCGATCTGTCGCTGGAGCTGGGCATCGACGGCGACCTCGCGGCATATGACGTCCAGGCCACGCGCGACGTTCGCGATCCGGCGCTGCGCGCGCTCCTGCAACGATTCGCCGACGCGGCGCACGCGCGCTTGCCGCCGCCGCCCGACGGCAGCTTCGTCGCGCGCGACTACCATCTGGAGCTGGAGCGCATCCGCCCGCTGCTGGGCTTGCAGCAGAGCCACGTGATATCGGTGGGTGAATGACCAAGGCAAGCGCAACGTCGACCGCGACCGCGACCGCGAAGACCGGCGACGCCGCGATCCGCAAGACCCTGCGCGCGGGGTGGCTGCTGCTGGCGATCGCGCTGCCATTCGGCGTGACGCTGGAGGCGCTGCACGGCTTCAAGGTCCAGGCCTACCTGGCCAGCGACATGCGCCGCGAGATGTGGCGTCTCGCGCACGCCCACGGCACGTTGCTGGGGATGTTGTGCCTGGTCTCGGGCGCGCTCGCCGAGGCGCACATCCCCGAGGCGATCCGCGCGCGCGCCCTCGCGCTGATCCGCTGGGGCGCGGTGCTGATGCCGCTCGGCTTCTTTCTCGGCGGCGTGCTCAACAGCGAGGGCGACCCGTCGCTGGGCATCCTGCTGGTGCCGCCGGGCGCGCTGCTGCTGATCATCGCGCTCGTTCGTGTGGCGCTCGCGCCGCGCCCGAGCTCCTGATCCGCTCGACGCTCGACGCTCGGCGGTCGCCGCCGCCGTCACATCGGCCGCAGGCGCGAACGGGCGGCGTTGCCGTCGCCGCCGCGCAGGGCGATGCGGTCGAGCGCCTGACGCAAGCGGCGGACGCCCACCTCGCCGAGGTCGCGGCGCAGCTCGGCTTCGAACGTCGTGTGAAAGCGCCGTGCCGCGCGCAGCGCCGCCTGACCGCGCGCGCCCAGGAGCAGGCGTTTGACGCGGCTGTCGTTCTTGTCGGGATGGCGCTCCACGTAGCGCCGTTCGACCATCTCCGCGATGATCTTGGCCATGCCCTGGTCCGTGATCCCCAGCCGCCGCGCCAGCTCGCGCTGGCTCAGCGGCTCGTCGGCCAGCACCCGAAACACGTAGCCGTAGGCGCCGCCCAGGTCGTCGAAGCCGTGCTTTCGCAGGTCAGCCCGCAGCAGGTCGACGAAGGTCTGGTAGCCGAGGCCGAGCAGGATGCCGAGATCCACGGGTTCGTGTTCGCGCTCATTCATTGGTCTTCGCCATTGGGTTTGCCATTTGTTCAACCGTGGTTGATCATCTGAGGTGAAGCGATTATACAGAAGGCGTCGTCCACTCCCCCGTCCACAAGGAGAACCTGCATGCACCTCATCAAAGCGGCTTCGGCGCCGGCGTTCGAGATCCCCGGGCTCAGCGTGGTCGGCCTCGCCGCGCCCAGCCGCGGCGCCTCCGAGACCTGCGTCTGGCGGATCACGCTCGCGCCGGGCACGCCGGCGACGCCGCACGCGATCTCTCGCGAAGAGATCTTCGTGGGGCTGTCGGGCGCGGCGCGCATCGAGCTCGACGGGCGCGCTCAGGTGGTCGCGGCCGGCGACGCGCTCGTGGTCCCCGCCGGCGAGATGTTCTCGCTCTCGAACCCGAACGCGGAGCCGTTCACGGCGCTGGCGGTGGTTCCGGTCGGCGGCCAGGCGGTGCTTCCCGGCGGCGAGCGCTTCAGCCCGCCCTGGACCCTCTGAGGCACGCGCCACCACCTGCACCGACACGTCGCGCTTGCGCCGCCGTACGTTTTTTCCCCTGGGAGCGAGCCGGCGCCGATACGATCGACGGGATGTCACGACTCGGCCGCGTGTGCTCTCTCGCCGTCGCGCAGTGCTTGCTGATCGCTTGCGGCGCCTCGAAGAACTCCGGCGCGGGGCCCAGCGATGGAAGCGGCAGTCGCGACGTCGGCCCGCTTCCGCCCGATCCCTGCGTCGCCGCGGGGACGTGCGCGCCCGGGGTCTGGGTCAACGTCACGCCCGCTGACATGCCGGCGTCGGTCCTGCGTCCCACGGCCAACGTGTTCGGTCCCGGCAGCATCGCCGCCGATCCGACGCGGCCGAGCGATCTCTACGTCGGCGGCAGCAGCGCGGGCCTCTGGAAATCGTCCGACTACGGCTACACCTGGACGCGCATCAACGACACGCTGCCCGACGTCCCGCGCGGAGCGGTGATCGCGGTGGCGGGAACGACGCCGGCCACGATCTGGGCCGCGGGCTACAACACCATTTACAAATCCGTCGACGGCGGGATGACGTTCGCGCAAACGCCGCTCTCGGTGAGCCTGTATTCGTTGAAGGTCGATCCCGGCGACGGCACGCACCTGATCAGCGGCCTGCACGAGGCCGACGGTGTCTACGAATCGACCGACGCGGGCGCGAGCTGGCACGCGGTCGACGGAACCGGCTTTCCGGCGGGCGGCATCTCCTGGTTTCCGTTCTTCGTCGACACCGGCGACGCTGCGTCGACGCGGCGGACCTGGTTCGCGATCGCGCAGAACGGCGCGAGCGCGATCATGACCCGGGACGGCGGCGCCAGCTGGACCATCCCGACCGGGCTCGCCGGCCTGCAGCACGCGCACGGCAACGCGCAGATCTACCAGAACGGCTCGACGCTGTTCGCCGCCGGCTCGAACGGCCCCGACGGACAGGGCGTCTACCGCAGCACCGATCTCGGCGCCACGTGGTCGCGCGCCGACAGCGGACAGTGGCCGGAAGCCGTCGTCTGGGGAACTTCGAAGAACGTCTACGCGATGTACGCGTGGGCCTGCGCGAGCTGCGATCTCGGCACGCAATTCGAGATCGCGCCGCAACCCGGCGCCACCTGGTCGACGGCGAGCGTTCCGGCCGAGCTGGTCATCGGCCCCAACGGCGTCGTCGTGACCAGCGACGGCACGCGCAACGTCTTCGTGGGCCTGATGTGGGATCAGGGGCTCTGGCGTTACATCGAGCCCTGACCGGTCGCGCTGCGTCGTTAACGGGAAAGCTCGGAACCCATTGACGTCGGGACCGCAAACGTGGCACCGATGGTGCTGGTTCGCGCGCCCCGCCGCCGGCCCGAGTATGCTCGCCGAGGGATATAGCGTCACGCTGGAGCATCAGGGCTCTCATTGGTGGTACGCGTCGCGCCGCGACCTGTTCCTCCGCCAGGTGCGCCGCGCAACGGAGGATCTGCCGTCGCGCGCCGGGCGATTGTCGCTCCTCGACTACGGTTGCGGGTCTGGCTACGACTTGCCGTTCCTGGCGCAGTTCGGCGCCGCCGAAGGGGCGGACATCACGGGAGAGCTCGCGGGCCCGACCCCCGAGCATCCCATACATTTACTCCCGCGCGATTTGCCGCGGCTGCGCGGCCGCTTCGACATCGTCACCTGCCTCGACGTTCTCGAGCACCTCGACGACGACGTCGCCGGCTTGCGCACGATCCGCTCGCTGCTCGCGCCGAGCGGCCAGATCGTCGTGACCGTTCCCGCCTACGATTGGTTGTGGAGCGGCGAGGACGTCATCAGCATGCACCGCCGGCGGTACACGCGGCGGCGGCTGGTCGCCGCCGCTCGCGCCGCCGATCTGGATGTGCTGTATGCCAGCTACTTCAACCTGAGCGTGCTGCCCGCGATGACGGCGCTGGTCTGGAAGCGGCGCTGGCTCAATCGCGACCAGGCCGCACAGAGCAATCTCGACGCCGGCCCGCAATGGCTTGCCGGCCTCGCGCGCGCCGTCACCGGCCTCGAAGCGCGCTGGGTCGGCGAGGAACAGCTGCCGTTGCCGGCCGGCGCCAGCCTGGTTTGCCGGCTGCGGCGGCACAAAGAAGAACGTGAAGCGGCCATCGCAGAGCGGGCGCCGGGCGGAAATGGCGCAACCGTTGGCTGAGCGCGCGTGGCGTGATCGGTACCTGGTCTTCGGCGCGCCGTCGATCGGGGCAGCCGAGCGAAAAGAGGTCGCCGCCTGCCTGGATTCGGGCTGGCTGGGCAGCGGGCCGCGCGTCGCCGAGCTCGAGGGCAAGCTCGCCGCTTACCTCGGCGCGCCCTTCGTCGTCGCGGTCAGCTCGGGAACCGCGGCCTTGCATCTGGCGCTGCGGGTTCTGGATCTCCCCGCCAGCTCGGAGGTGCTGGTCCCCGCGCTCACGTTCTGCGCCACGGCGAACGCGGTGGTTCACGCGGGCCACGAACCGGTGTTCGTCGACGTCGACCGTCGCACCGGCAACATCGACGTCGACGACGCGCGCCGCCGGATCACGCCGCGTACGCGCGCGATCGTGCCGGTGCACTTCGCGGGGCGGCCCTGCGAGATGGAGGCGCTCTCGCAGCTCGCGGCCGCTCACGGCCTGGCGATCGTCGAGGATGCGGCCCACGCGCTGGAATCGACCGTCGACGGGCGTCACTGCGGCACGATGGGGAGCTTCGGCTGCTTCAGCTTCTACGTCACCAAGAGCCTGACCACCGTCGAGGGCGGACTGGTCGTCGCCCGCGACGAACGCGCGGCCAACCGCATCCGGATGCTCGCGCTCCACGGCATGAGCGCGGATGCGTGGCGGCGTTTCAGCGACCGCGGCTTCGTTCACTACGAGGTGCTCGAGCCGGGGTTCAAGTACAACCTCACCGATCTCGCGGCCTCGATCGGGCTCCATCAGCTGGTCGGCGTCGAGGAGCGCTGGAACCGGCGGCGCGCGCTCTGGGATCTCTATCAGCGCGAGCTCGCGCGATTGCCGCTCCATTTGCCGGCGCCGCCGGCTGCGGGCACGCGCCACGCGCTGCACCTCTACACCTGCTGGATCGACGACACGCGCACAGCATTGAAACGCGACGACGTGATGATGCGCCTGCACGATCTGCGCATCGGAACCGGCGTGCACTACCGGCCCGTGCACCAGCATCAGTGGTACCGGGACACCTTCGGAGCGCGCACCGGCCGCTTGCCCAACGCCGAGTGGATCGGCGAACGCACATTTTCGATCCCGCTGTCGGGCGGGATGAGCGACGAGGACGCGCGCGACGTGGTGCGAGCGCTCGGCCAGGTCTTCGACGCATGACGCTCGACCTGTCGCTGATCGTCCCCTGCTACAACGAGGCCCCGCACCTCGAGGCCAGCGTCCGCGCGGTGATCGACGTCCTCACGCTCACGCCGTGGTCCTGGGAGATCGTCTTCGTCGATGACGTCAGCCAGGACGAGACGCGCCGCTTGATCCGCCGGCTGTGCGCCGCCGACGCGCGCTGCCGCTACGTCTTTCACGCCAGCAATCGCGGGCGCGGCGCGGCCTTCAAGACCGGCTTCAACGACAGCACCGGCCGCGTCGTCGGGTTCGTCGACATCGATCTGGAAGTGCACGCCCTCTACATCCCGTCGCTGGTGAACGAGATCCTGAGCCGCGGCGCCGACGTCGCCACCGGCAAGCGCTACTACAGTCTCCGGCAAACCGGCGGCCTGCCCCGTGCCGCTGCCTCATGGGTGTACCGGCGCCTGTGCGACGTGCTGCTGTCGCTGGAGGTCGAGGACACCGAGACCGGGTGCAAGTTCTTCAAGCGCGAGACGACCGCCAACGTCGTGCTCGGCAGCGTCGCGGATGGTTGGTTCTGGGACACCGAAGTGATGGCGCGCGCGGCGCTCGGCAACCTGCGCATCCAGGAGCTGCCCGTGCTCTTCTTGCGCCGGCACGACAAGGCGTCGACCGTGCACCTCTGGCGCGACTCCTGGGCGCACCTGCGCGAGCTGCACCGTTTCCGTGGCACGATCGGCATCTCGCGACGCTCGAAGTCGCCGATCTACTGGACCGGGTATGGCTACGATTTGATGATGCGCGCGCTCTACGGCGCGCAGTACGAGGCCACGTATGCCGCCGTCGCCGCGCACATTCCAGACGGCGCGAGCGTCGTCGACCTCTGTTGCGGAACCGCGCACCTGCACCGCAACTACCTGCGCCAGCGCGGCTGCCGCTACCTCGGCCTCGACGCCAACGGCGACTTCGTCATGCACGCCCAGCGGCACGGCGTCGACGCGCGCTGGTTCAACGTCATCACCGATCCGATCCCCAGCGCCGACTACGTGGTCATGTGCTCGAGCCTCTATCACTTCGGCGACCACGCCGACGAGATCGTGGAGAGAATGCGGCGCGCGGCCCGCTGCGCGGTCATCCTCTCGGAGCCGGTGCGAAACCTTTCGGATGTCCCGGTGGTCGGCGGCCTCGCGGCGAGCCTGACCAACCCCGGCGTCGGCTCCTTCGAGAAGCGGTTCGACCTGGCCAGCCTCACCGAGCTCGCGCGGCGACACGGCGCCGAGCCGATCCACGACGAGGGCCAGCGCAACGCGGTCGTGATCTTGCCGCGACTCGCCGAAGTCGCCGTCGCGCGGTCCGCTTAGGGAGTCGAAGCCGGCGGCGCCGGCAACGAGGGCGGCGGGGCCTCATCGAGCCCGAACCCCTGGGCGCGCCAGACGAGCTTTCTCGCGTCGCTGAACGGGCGGTCAGGCGCGCCATCGCAATGGAACCCGAACACGTGACGGCCGGGAGCGATCGACAACGTCCGCGTGAACGACGCGCCGGATCCCTCGAGCCGGAGCGTCTCCGGCGCGAGATCGCTCGCGATCGTCAGCGTGGCCGGAGGTATCGCCGCGAAAGCCTTGAAGTGCACCACGACGGACTGAGCGACCCGCGCGTCGTTTCCGATCGCCAGGCTGGCGTCCTCGGCACACCAGCGGAAGGCGCCGTCCGGGCCGTGTTCCGGTCGATAGCAGCCGCCCAGCCAGCGGACGAGCACCGGGTGCAGCGCGAGATCGCGCCGGCGCTCGAGCTCCGCGGCCGTGAGCTCGGCGTGGGCGCGCTTTGCGTACGCGGACAGATCGAAGAACAGCAATGACCGCTCGGGGGTGAGGAACGGTGCAGCACCGAGCTCTTTCGTGAGCGCCGCTTCGATGGCGGCCCCGTTGTCGGCGTAGACCAATCGGTCGATGAAGATCCCGCCGAAGCCCGCGTCCGCGAGCCGCGCGATCAACTTGTCCGGGGGCTGCGCGGCGGTGTCCTTGACCCACGCGTCCTCCCAGCGGCCCAGCATCGTGGGATAGCTCCAGCGCAACGTGCGCGAATGAAAGCTCGGCCGCAACACATCGTAGTCGGCGCGCCGCTGTCCGGGTTGCGGCCCGGCCTCGGGGAAGGGCATGTAGGGAAGCTCGAAGATCATCGAGCCCGCGGGCACCGTGCCTTCGATCCGCCGCACGAACGCGGCGTCCCGCTCGTATTCCTCCTTCACGTGCTGGTACGGCCGCACCGCGAGCGGCGTGACCTGGTCGAACAGGCCGAGCAGCACCAGAGCGAGCGGCAGGAGCCAGCCGAGCAGCCGTCGCCGGCTAGCCAGCTCGTCGACGAGCAGCACGACCGCGAACAGCGAGAAGAATGCGATGAAGACGTGCATGCGGCTGTAACCGCGGATCTGCGGCGTCACCAGCAGCGCGAACAGCGAGCCGAATCCTCCCGTCGTCGCCACCAGCACGGCGAGAAAGTTGAGGACCGCGAGCCGGCGCAAGACGTCGCTGCCGACCGGATCGCGGCGCGCGCGCAGAAGGACGAGCGCCAGCAAGCAAAGGAAGCCCGCGCTGGCCACGATCCCGAGGCTGGTGGACGAGCTCTCTCCGCGGAACGGCGCGGATCGATCGTAGTCGTCCTTCAGGCGCTGCAGCACGGGCACACGATGTCCCGCCACCGGCAGCAGCAGCTGCGCGATGCGGAGGGCGTAGATCTCCGACTCGACGTGCTCGCGCGTCGAGACCTCCGGGTTGGGCCCGTGCTTCCGGTGATACGCGACGATGGGCAACGACTGCAGAGCGAGCCCTGCCACGATGACGGTGGACAGCAACACGCCAGAGAGCAGGTTACGCGCCGTGCGGCGCTCGAGCGATGCCCACGCGCCGCCGAGCACCAGCAGCACGCCCGCGAAGAACGCGTAGTAGACGCCGGTCGCCGATGTCAGCGCGCAGATGAGGACCGCGGCGCGCGTGCGTCCGCGGCGAAATTCCAGGCCGAACCATGGAGAGGAGCCGCCGTCGCGAACCAGGGGTGGCTCGTCGCCGCAGACCCAGAGCAGCACGAGGATCGCGAGCGGCACCTGGTAAAAGATGTCGAGGAAGTAGTGGGTCTCGCCTTTGATCAGGCGGCTCGGCAGGAAAGCAAACAGCAGGCTGCCCGCCAACGCCGGGCGGAACCTGACGCCAAAGTGCCGGAAGACCGCGAGCGCCGAGAGCGTGATCAGCGGAAATCCCAGCAGAAAATAGAGATTGAACAGCAGCGCCCAATCGCCGCTGAACCAGGACATCACCTTGAAGACCAGCAGGTGGAACGTCTCGGCGATCGGAAAGTCGTGCATGGTCAGCACGCCGGGAGCGCCCACCTGCGGGGTGTTCAAGTACCAGCCGTTGTCGACCACCGACTTGACCCACAGCGCGAACGCCAGGACATCGCCGTGATACTGGAACGGCACGCGCAGATCGGCGCGCCAGAGCCGCAAGGCCAGCACGCCCAGCACCACGGCCGCGACCGCAGCGGACGCATAGGCCCAAAAGCCGCGCCGTCGAAACGAGGTCGCCAGGGAGCCGTGGGGGGACCCCGTCACACGGATTTTCTACCACACCTGAAAATTGCGCAGCACGGCGCGCGAGCCGCCCTTGCTCGATTTTCAAGGCACCCGGCTGGTCGAACCCATCGAATTGAACGACGGGCGCGCGTTGGCTAGCCTCTTCCCATCGAAGGGGCAAGGTCATGGCCAGATCATCCAAAGGAGACGGCTGGGCGCCGGAGCGGCGCATCCGCATGGCGCGCACGACCGACGGTGCGCAGGTCGCCGCGATCTACCGGCCGTCGGTGACGGACGCCGCCACGTCGTTCGAGATCGAACCGCCCGACGGGGCCGAGATGGCGCGGCGAATCGAATCGGTGCTCGCGGTTGCGCCCTGGCTGGTGTGCGCTGGGCCGCACGGCGATCTGGTCGGCTACGCGTATGCCGCCCGTCACCGCGAACGCGCCGCCTATCAGTGGTCGGTCGACGTGACCGTGTACATCCGCTCCGATCACCACCGGCGCGGCGTGGGTCGCGCGCTCTATGGCGTGCTGCTGGATCTGCTGCGGCTGCAGGGATTCTACGTCGCCCACGCCGGCATCACCTTGCCGAACGCCGGCAGCGTCGGGCTGCACGAGGCGCTCGGTTTCCGCCCCGTCGGCGTCTACCCGGCCGTCGGTTGGAAGCACGGCGCCTGGCGCGACGTCGGCTGGTGGCAGCTCCCCTTGCGCGAACGACCGGCTGCGCCGGCATCGCCGTTGCCGTTGCGTCAGGCCCAGGCCCTGGACGCGTGGCCGGCGGGGCTACGCGACTGAACCGCGCTCTCGATCGTCGGTCGCGACGGCTCTCCGGCTCGACGCCGACTCCGTCACGGCTGCGGAAACAGGAACCGGTCGACCTCGATCAGCAGCGGCGGCGGGATCTCATGTCCGCCGTCGAAGGGCCGCCAGGTCACCGCGAAACCGTGCGCCTCGAGGAGCTCCTTGCCGCGCGTCCCGCTCGCGAACGGCACGACCGGATCCTGGCGTCCGTGCGAGAGCCAGAAGCGCGGCCGGGTGGCGTGCGGCGCGATCAACGCCGGCACCGAGTCGGCCAGCAGCACGCCCGACATCGCCACCACGCGCGCGACCGCGGGCGCTCCCGCGAGCGCGACGTCGATCGACAGCATCGCGCCCTGCGAGAACCCGAGGAGCGCGACCGTCTGCGGCGCGTAGCGATCGACGACGGTCGCGATCAACGCCTGCACGGCCGCGCGGGCGGCGACCACGGCCGGCGTCGGCTGAAAACCCGGCGCCACCTGATCGGTCGCGGCGTGCGGCGGTCGCGTGTGCGGGTCCAGGTGCCACCAGGCGCGGCCGCCGCCGATCTCGGGTAGCGGCCCCGCCGGCACGAAGAACCGCACGCCGGGACGCTTCAGCGCCTGCGCGATCGGGACCAGATCGTCGCCCGGCGCGCCCCAGCCGTGCAAGACGACCACGGCGATCCCGCCGCGCTCGTCCTCGCGCATGGTCGACACGCGAACCACATCGAGCGCGCCCCACGGCGCCGCGGCGCCCGCGTCCGCCGGCATCGCGATCCGCGCGCTCGGCCGCCGGCAGGCGAGCGGCGCCGACGCCGACACCAGCGTAGCGGTCGCCAGGAGAGCGCGCCGTCGGGAAAAGCCTGGGCGGTCGGTGTCGGTGAGCGGGTTCATGGTCGGTGGTGGCTTGCGACCACTCTACGCACTACCAGCATCCGTTGTCGATCACCGGCGCGGCACGGAGGCGCGCGGACTGCCCGCCGCCTGCGCGATCAGCTCGCGAAAGGCGCGCAACGCCGGGTCCTGGTGCGTCCGCTCGTGCCACAGCAGGTTGATGGTCGTGCCGATGGGCGCGAGCGGCGTCGTCACCCGCCGCAATGCCAGCCGCGGCGCCAGCATGGTCAGCAAGCTGTCGGGCAGCGAGGCGACCAGCTCGGTGCCGGCAACGACGGCGGCCGCGGCGGCGAAGGTCGGCACGACGACCGCGATCTCGCGCGCGACGCCCAGCGCGGCGTAGCTCATCGCCAGCGGCCGGCTGCCTCGCCCCGGCGCCACCTGGACCTCGATGTGCTGCAACGCCGCCAGCTGCGCCTTGCTGACGCGGCCGCGGATCGTCGCGTGGCCGGCGCGCGCGACCAGCACGATGCGCTCCTCGAACAGCGGCTGCGCGTGAACCCCGGGCCCCTTCTCGCCCGCGCCGATCGCCACGTCGATCTCCGTCCCCGCCAGGCCGCCGGTGGCGAACAGCGTGTCGATGCTCAGCACGCGCAGGCGCGCCCGCGGCATCTTCGCGCGCAGCGCCGCGACGATCGCCGGCAACTTCACCACCTGTCCCGCATCGGCGATGGCCAGCGTCAGCTGGCGATCGGTCGTCGCCGGATCGAACCCCTCGCCGTGAACCGCCTGCTCCATGTCGCGCAGCGCGCGCGCCAGCGCGGGAGCCAGCGCCGCCGCGCGCGGCGTGGGCACGACACCTCGGCCGCTGCGGATCAGCAGCGGGTCTTCGAGCGCCGCGCGCAAGCGGGCGAGCCCGTTGCTGACCGCCGACGGCGTCACGTGCAGCCGGCGCGCTGCCCGCACCACGCTGCGCTCGGCGAGCACCGTGTCCAGCATCAGAAGCAGGTTCAAATCCAGCGTCGCCAAGCTCACCGTTCGTGATGATACACCTCACGAATCATCACTGGATTGAAAACGTCGGCGACCCTAGCGTGGTTGTCGATGAAAGCCACAACCGCCTCGACTCGGGCCGTCCTCGCTCCGCTGGCCGCGCTGGCCACGCTGGCGGCGTGCGGGTGCGCCCAGTCATCTACAACGACCAGGAGCACAGCCATGTCCGAGCAAATCCGCGAGCAGAACAAGCGCAACGTCGAGAAGCTGTTCGAGACCTTCAGCAATGGCGACCTCGCCGCGCTGGACCAGCTGGTGGCGCCCGAGTACGTCGGCCCGCAGGGCGAAAAGGGCCCCGCCGGCTTCCGCCCCGTCGTCGTCGGCCTGCGCGCCGCCTTTCCCGACATCCATTACACCGTCGACGAGCTGGTCGCCGAGAACGACCGGGTCGCCGTGCGCTGGCACTGGACCGGAACGCACCAGGGTCCGTTTCGCGCGTACCCGCCGACCGGCAAGCCGGTGATCAACTCAGGCTCGGGGATCTTCCGCTTCAAGGACGACAAGGTCGTGTCCGCCGGCCTGGAGACCGACCGCCTCGGCTTCCTGCAGCAGATCGGCGCGGTGCCCGAAGGCGTCGGGCTGGGCCCGCGCGCGGGCTCGCCGCCACCGCGGCCGTCCGCCGAGCCCGGCAGCTCGTCCACGCACTGAAGGGAAGCCCAAGAAAAGACACAGCGCCGTCGAGTCGTGTCGGATCCCGTGTCGAATTCCGGGCAGGTCGTTCGTCGTTGCTTCACAGGCTGACAAGTCAGACAACTGGCCTGACTGAAACGACAAGGAGACCGCCCATGAGAAAGCTCATCGTATCGGAGTTCATCACCCTCGACGGCGTCATCCAGGCCCCCGGCGGCGCCGACGAAGATCGCGACCATGGCTTCGCGCACGGCGGGTGGACGCGCGCCTACTGGCACGACGATATCGGGCGGGCGTTCGGCGCGCTCATGCAGGAGTGCGACGCTTTTTTGCTCGGCCGCCGCACCTATGTCACGCACGCCGAGGCGTTCGAGCCGATGCCTCCGGGCCACCCGTTCGGCGACATCATGAACACGCCGGCGAAGTACGTGGTCTCGAAGACGCTGCAGACGCCGACCTGGCGCAACACCACCATCATCCGCGACGACATCGTCCCGGCGGTCCGCGCGCTGAAAGCGCAGCCCGGAAAGAACATTCTCACCGACGGAAGCAGCCAGCTGGTCCACGTGCTGCTGGACAACGACCTCGTCGACGAGCTGCACCTCCTGCTCTATCCGCTGACGCTCGGCCTGGGGAAGCGCCTGTTTCCCGGCCGCACCCACGCGAAGTACGAGCTGCTGGAGGCGAAGCCGTACCCGAGCGGCGTCGTCGGCCTGCACTACGCGCGCGAACGCGGGTGAGCCCGCAGCGACGGTGCGCGCGCGTCAAGATCGCGTGCGTCCCATCGCGTGAGTCCCATCATTTGAGCCGCGCGCCGGCCATGCCATAAGTCCGCGCGCAACTTGGTGGGAGGAATGGCAATGAAGCGATCCATGGTTTCGACGGTGGCCGTAGGTGTTCTGGCGATCAACTCCGGGGCGTGCGAGCCGCCGTCGCCGACGGAGCGGACACAAGATGCGGAGCGGGCGATCACCGGCGGTCAGGTGGAGACCGGCTATCCGGCGGTTGGTTGTTTGCGAGCCTCGCCGAGCGCGACCGGCTGCAATTGCTCGGGCACGCTCATCGCGCCCAGCGTGGTGCTCTCGGCCAAGCACTGCGGGCCGATGGGGTTGTTCCAGATCGGCAACGTCTGGAGCTCGGCGACGGAGACGCGCAACATCGACCAGCAGATCGCCTATCACCCGGAGGAAGGAACGGGACCGTCGAGCTCGATCTACGCGCACGATCTGCAGATCTTTCACCTTCAGACGCCGATCTACGACGTCCGCCCCCTGCCCATCAACACGGGCAGCGTGCCGGCCAAGGGCTCCACCTGCATCGCCGTCGGCTTCGGCAACAACAGCGCGGGCGGCGAGGGAACGAAGTACTCGGCCACCGTGAGCGTCTCCAGCTCGGGAACCGTCGGCGTCACCGTCGCCGGCATCGGCTGGGTCGGCATGGACAGCGAGATCCAGGTCGTCGCTGGAAGCCCGTCGGCGTCGCCGCCGGGAGGGATCACGCAACCCGGTGACTCGGGCGGGCCGCTGCTCTGCAACGGGGTGATCACGGGAGCGCTCTCGGGGACGTTCACGTTCCCGTTCTCGGGCACGTACTACACCGCGCTCGATTCGTCGCTGACGTTCGATTCCGCGTGGGTCACCAACGCCGCGGCGAACTTCGTCAACGAACCGATGGTGTCGGCGGTGGCGTGGAGCTCGAACCGCATCGACCTGTTCGGGCGTGGGATCGACGGCGCGCTCTACCACAAAGCGTGGGACAGCACCTTGCCGGTCGGATCCGACAACTCGCACTGGTATCCATCGATGTTCGGCTGGGAGTATCGCGGCGGCTTCATCAGCGGCACGCCCGAGGCGGTCAGCTGGGGACCGAACCGCCTCGACGTCTTCGTGCGCGGCGGTGACAACAACCCGCAAACCGACAACGACGCCTCGATGTCGCTATGGCATCACTACTGGGACGGCTCGAGCTGGAACTGGCAGAACCTCGGCGGCGTCCTGGCCGCTCACCCGGCGGTGGTGTCCTGGGCGCCGAACCGCATCGACGTCATCGGCGTGGGAAACGACGGGCAGATGTACCACCTGGCCGGCGACGGTACGAGCTTCGGAGGCTGGGAGGCGGTGGCCGGCAGCGGCGGGCCGTCGTCGTTTCTGGGCCCGGTGAAGGCGATCTCGGTCGCCAACGAGAACTTCGACGTCTACGCGACCGGCGTCGACGGTCTGCTCTACAGCGCGCACCACATGATCGTGCACCCGCAGGCGTACGAGGGTCCGGTTTTGGGATATGTGACCCTGAGTATCGAGGTCTGGACACCGTGGCTCAACCTCGGCGGCCCCATCCTGGGTACGCCGACGGTGACGACCTGGGGCGGTGGCCGCGAGGACATCTTCGTGAAAGGGACCGACAACAACCTGTACCAGAAGGTCCTCACCAGTAGCGGCTGGTTGCCGTCGCAGTTGGGCTTCTACGCGCTGGGCGGACCGATCGACGGCTCCCCCGCGGCGACGTCGATGCAGCTCAACTGGTTGACGCTGATCTCGAACGGCCCCGACACGGCCGACGCGGACACCGAGCTGTACAAGGGGTGGTTCAACGGCAGCCAGTGGGCTCCGACCAATACCACCTGGCTCAACATGGGCGGAACGCCAGCCGGCGTCCCCGTGCTGCTCGCGAACCCCGGCGTGGGCGTGAACCTGTTCTCGCTCGGTCGTTCGTACACGCCGACGATCAGCAACTACACGCCCACCGGCCCCTCGGCGAGCTACGGTTGGAGCGGCGCCGGATCCCTGGGCGGCGTGCTGTCCTGGTAGGCCTCGCGCGGTCGGCTCGACGGTAAGTCGAAGGCGATCACCCTCCCGAGCGACCAGTCTGCGCGGTCGCCAGCGACACCGTCGAGAAGCCGAAGCGCTCGCGGATGCTGTCGACGACCGCGCCGACGCGCTCGTTGCGATCGAAGAGCGACAGCTGCTCGAAGACTCCCAGGTTCGAGAGCTGCATGCCGAGCAGGCGGATCGGCAGTGTCCGCGTCCGCGCGGCAACGAACATCTCCTTCACGATGGGGTAGAGCTCGAGCTCGGAGCTCGTCGCCATCGTCGTGTGCGAACGCGTGAGCGTGTGGAAGTCGGCGTAGCGCAGCTTCAACGTCACCGTGCGCGCCTTGACGTGGCGCTTGCGCGCGCGCCAGCAGACGCGCTCGCACAGGCCGCACAGCACTGCCTCGATCGAGGCGGGGTCGGTCACGTCCTCGCGGAACGTGCGCTCGTTGGAGATGCTGCCGACGGTCTCGCCCTCGGGATCGTGCTCGGAGAACGCGGGCCGCTCGCGGCCGAGCGCGCCCGAGCCCAGCCCTTGCACGCCGCGCGAGATCGACGCCGCCCACGCGCCGAAGATCTTCTGCAGATCGACGATGGGCGCATCGGCGACGGCGCCGAGGGTTTCGTAACCCGCGGCGCGCAGCTTGGCCTCGCCGACGGGACCGATGCCGGGAAACGATCGCACCGGCAACGGCGCCAGCACCGCGCGCTCCACGCCCGCCGGCACCAGCATCACGCCGCGTGGCTTGGCGAGCGCCGACGCGACCTTCGCGACGACCTTGCTGGTGGCGATGCCGGCGCTCGACGGCAGGCCGATCTCGTCGAAGACCGCCGTGGTCAATTGCACGACGGCGCTTTCGATCGCCCGGTCGCCCGGATGCTCGCCTCCGCCGCCGTTGCTGTTGGCGGCGCCGTCCCATCCGTAGAGCCGCTCGCAGCCGGAGAGATCCAGAAACATCTCGTCGATGCTCGCCACGACCACCGTCGGGGCGTAGCGACGCGCGACCTCGCGCACGCGTTCAGCGTAGGTGCTGTAGATCTCGTGCCGGGTGGGGAGATAGATCGCGTCGGGCGCGAGCTTGCCGGCTTCGATCAGTGACATGCCCGACTTCACGCCGAGGCGGCGCGCCTCGTAGCTGGCAGCGGTGACCACGCCGCGCGTGCCGGGCCGACCGCCGACGACGACCGGCTTTCCCTCGAGCGTCGGATCCAGCAGCCGTTCGACCGACACGAAGAACGTGTCGAGATCCAGGCAGCAGATGCGCGGCGCCGCCAGCGGCTGCGCGCGCGCGAGCTCCGACGCCATGCCCATGAGCCGGAACGCTAACTGATCATTCGTTCAGGCACAAGAAGAAGTCAGGGCTTCATCTTGGGCGCGGGCTTCGACCTGGATTTGTTCGTCGTTCCAGGCCTGGCGTTGCGCGATACCGGCCGGCGCGTCGACGCCGCGAGCGCCTCGTCCCAGTCTTCTTCGGTCAGCATCGATCGCAGCTTGGCCGTCGCGTCGCGCAGCGAGCAGCTCCGCTCATCCATCGCCGACCAGAGATCGCCGACGCCGGCGATGCGCGCCGCCATCGTCCGCAGCGTGAACGTCTGCGGGCCGACGGCCGCGCGCTCCAGCTCCTGCCAGGTGCACGGCGCCGACACCGGCGCGCCGGGCTTGGGCCGGACCGCATAGACCGCCGCGAACGTGGCGCCTGGCAGGTTGCGCCCGGTGTCGACGAAGATGCGGCCCGCGCGATCGGCCTTGATGAACTCCTGGGTCAGGATCTCGGGGTGGCGCTTGACCAGCACCGCGCCCGCGCCGTGCGCGAAACGCCAGGCACTCTCGGCGTCGCCCTCGCCGTCGAGCGGAATCAGGATGTGGAAGCCCTTCGAGCCCGAGGTCTTCGGGTACGACGGCAGCCCGAATTCGTCGAGCAGATCGCGCACGGCCAGCGCGGCGGTGCGCAGCGCTTTGGGGTCGTCCTCCGATGGATCCAGATCGAACACGCACAGGTCGGGTTGGTAGAGGTTGGGCACGCGCGAGATCCAGACGTGCGGCGTGATCGAGTTCTGGTTGGCGAACCAGACCAGCGCTCGCGCGTCGGTGACCAGCGGGTAGTGCGTGGTCTCGCGCGCCGTCTCGTTCCGGTTCTCGACCGCGACGCGCTCGAGCCAGCTGGGAAATCCCTTGGACACATCCTTCTGGATGAAGCCCTTCTTGTCGATGCCGGAGGGGAATCGCTCCATGGTGATCGGGCGCCCGCGCACGTGCGGCAACATGAGCGGCGCGACCGCTTCGTAGTAGGCGCACAGCTCGCCCTTGGTGATGCCGCTGTCGGGGAACAGCACCTTCTCGGGATGCGTGATCACGCGCTTAGCTTGACGTCGTGCCGGCGCGGTGTCGATACGGCGATCGTGTTATGAGATTCGCATGGAGGCGCGGCGCCGCGGGTGCCTGGCAATCGCTCTCGGCGCGCTGGCGATCGCGACCGTCGCTTGCCCGCGCTGGGCGCGGCCCATGACCGGCACGGTGGAGCGCCAGCTCGTCGTCGGCGGCGTGACCCGCACCTATCTGCTGCACGCCGGGAGTCCCGCGAAACCCGGGCGTCCGCTGGTGCTGGTGTTGCACGGCCGGACGGGCACCGCCGCGGCCATGGAACGGCAGACCAGGGGCATGTTCGACCAGCTGGCGGATCGCGATGGCGTGGTCGTTGTGTATCCGCAGGCGCTCGGCTCACCGAGCTTCTGGAGCAGCTGGATCCGGGGCGACGGCACACCCAAACCCGATGATCTCGGCTTTCTGTCGGCGTTGATCGACTCGCTGGCGAGCGAGCTCGGCATCGATCGCAAGCGCGTCTACGCCGCCGGATTCTCCAACGGCGCGAGCATGGTCTATCGACTCGCGTGCGAGCGCCCCGAGCTGGTCGCCGCGGTGGCACCGGTCTCGTGCGGAATGATGCCCGACGTCGCGCACGACTGCGCCCGGCAGACGATGCCGGTGTCGGTCATCGCCATGCACGGCACCGAGGATCCGATCGTCGCGTTCGAGCCCTGGATTCGCGACAGCGTCACGATCTGGGCGCGGCGCGACGCCTGCCCCGCGCAGCCACGTTCAACCCGCCTGCCCGACCTGGATCCCCACGACGGGACGCAAACCGGCGTCGACGTCTTCGATCCGTGCGCGGCCGGAACCGAGGTCGCCTTCTACACGATCGAGGGCGGCGGTCACACCTGGCCGGGGGGCGAGGCGAGGCTCGGTCGCGGCCGCCTGGCCCGCGACTTCGACGCCGCGGTGGTCATCTGGGATTTTTTTCACAAGCACGCAAGACGCTGACAGCGAACGTTGTGCGCGTTCGGTGAGCAGGACGCGCAACAGAAGCTTGGCGCGGTGAATGCGGGTGGCGACGGTTCCCATCGGCAAGCCGAGCCGCAGCGAGATCGCGCGGTGGGACAGCCCGCGGAGCAGGTGCAGCTCGAACGGTTCGCGAAAGCCGTCAGGCACGCGCTGCGCGGCCACGATCACGTCGTCGAGGCTGAAGCAGCTCCACGGCGGAGGCGCGTCGGCCGGCAGCGCGGCGACGTTGTCGTGCATGGCACCGGGCGTGAACGGGCTCGCGCGCCGCCGCCGGAACTCATTGATGAACTGAGTGGTCAGGATGGCTCCCAGCCAGTGCGCCACGTTCGACCCGGCTTTCAACTGAGCGCGCGCCGCGCACGCCCGTTCCGCCGTGCGCTGCACCAGCTCCATCGCGTCCTCGCGATTGCGCGTGAGATAGACCGCCCGCCGCAGGAGATCCGGATGCGCCGCCACGATCGCCGCGTTGAGCTCCTCGACCGACGCGATCTCCACCCCTGGCCCAGAGCCAGCTTCTGCGCTCATGTTTGTCGCCTCCTGGAAAGAGGACGGCTCCCAGGCGCGACTCCTGCACGAATATCGTCACAATTTATCGAACGGGCGGACCTTGGTGCGCCCGAGAGGGGGCGCGGGCGGAGGTGTCGCCTCGGCCGGCGGCTGCTCCGGGCTGGCGCCGAGCGATCCCGAAGGAGGCGACGACGTGGGCGTCGACGGGGGCGGGGACGCCGGGTTCGCAGGCGAGACGGCGGGCTCCGTCTGCGCCGTGACCGGCGGCCGATCGTCGGGCATCGAAACCGGCGCCGATGGCCGAGATCGCTTCGCCCTGCCCGCGTGCGCATGGAGGGGCGGCGCCGTGACCGGCGGAATCGGCGGGTTCTTCGACGCTGACTCCTCGCCGCCGGCGCCCGGCCCGGCCGCTCCCGGGCCCGGAGTCTTTGTGACCGGCGCGACCGCCGCGATCGCGCGAACGGTCGCGCGCGGCGGCGAGACCGCTGGGGGGCTGCGGGGCGGAGCCAGAAACAGGATCAGACCGACGGCCAGCGCTGACGCCGTCGCCGCGCCCACCGCGATCGCGCGGACGGGCAGGCTCCCGCGCGACACACGCCGGGTTCGGGCGACATCCGGTGGGACGCGTTGGCCGCTCGACGCCGCACCCGTGAGATCTCCCTCGCGACCGCCCGCCGCGCGGCCCGCGACCGCCTCGCGAAACGCGTCGAAGAACGCGCCAATCGACGGGAACCGGGTCCCCGGATCCTTGCTGAGCGCGCGCCGAACGACCGTCTCCACCGGCGCCGAGACGTCGGCGACGAAGCCGCTCATCGGCGCGGGTTCGACGTGAGCGATCCGATACAGCACCGTCTCGACGGTGTCGCCGGCAAAGGCCGCGCGCCCGGTCAGCATTTCGTAGATGATCGCGGCGAGCGCGAATTGATCGGCGGCGCTGCCGACGCTGTCGCTGTCACCGCGGGCTTGCTCGGGCGCCATGTAGAGGGGCGTGCCCAGCAACATGCGCTGCTGCGAGACCAGCAGCGATTCGCTGGGATTCATGCCGGTGCGCTTGGAGAGGCCGAAATCCAGCAGCTTCACCACCTCGCCCGTGCCGTCCGGACCGGGCACCAGCATGATGTTCTGCGGTTTGAGGTCGCGGTGAATGATCGCGTTCCGATGCACCGCCACCAGGGCCGAGACGACGGGAGCGACGATTTGTAGAACGCGCTCCAGGCTCATGGGCCCGGCGGCCTGGATGATCCGACCCAGGTGCAGGCCCTCCAGGTACTCCATCGCCAGGAACGGGCGGCCGTCGGACGTCCAGTTGAAGTCGACCACGCGCACGATGTTCGGATGGCTCAGCGCCGACGTGATCTGCGCCTCGCGCCGAAACCGCGACATGATCTCCGGCGTCGCGGCGATCTGGGTGGTCAGGACCTTGGCCGCGTAACGCCCCGAGAGGCGCGCGTGCGCCACCTCGTACACCTCGCCCATACCGCCGCGGCCAATGAAGCGGATCACGCGGTAGGTCTCGTTGAGCGCGGTCCCGGGCGCCAAGCTGCCGAGATCGACGCCGAGACGATCGAGATCCGCGGTCCGCATGGTGGTGATCGCGGGCCAATCACCGACGTCGTTGGCAGGCGCGATCGAGACGGTTATCGAGATGGCGCCGGCCGAATCGGCCAGCAACTGCGCACATTCGTCACAGATCGCGAGGTGCTTCTCGGCCTCGGCAAGCGGTTGCCCCGTGGTTCGCCCCCGCAACAAATCCACCACTGTATTTTCGTCGAGACAGCTCAACGCCAGCCCCTTGGCCCCCCTTCGACGCTACGACGTTGTCTCAGGTCGCGAGAAAAATCAAAGGCCGCGCAACCCGGGGACCCGGCGGCCGCCACCGACCAGGAGTAGACTGGCCGCCGCCTGTCCCATGACCCTTTCGCACATCGAGGCGTTCCATCGCGGGTTGGACAGCAAAGCGACGGAGACGGAGCGCCGGACCAGACCGCCGGCGCGCGAAGAGTCCAGCGCGCTGGCGGCGGCCCTGAGCGCCGCGATCGAAATCGGTCGCAGCGCATTCCCCAGCGTCACGGTCGATCCGGAGCGGTTTCTGGTGCTGCTCGGCCGGTGCGCGCGCGAGGCGCTGGGCGCGGAGGCGCGCGAACGACTGCCGAATGGCGCCGACGTCATGGCGGCGATCGGCTCGCTGATCGCGGCGGATCTGTACCTCGCGTGTGCCGCGGGCCAGGGCGATGCTGCCGCCATCCGGATCATCATCGATACGCTGGTCAAGCCGTCCGTGATGGCCGCCCGGCGCGCCGACGATCCGTCGCCGTTCGCCGAAGAGCTGACGCAGGTCTTGCGGCAAAAGCTGCTGGTCGCGGTCGAGGATGCGCCGCCCAAGATCCTCTCGTTCTCGGGGCGCGCGCCGCTGGGCGCCTGGATAGCCGTCGTGGTGAAGCGCACGGTCTCGACATTGCGGCGCTCCGAAGGGGCGCGCGAGCAATTCGAGCGGCGCGCCGCGATCGAAGCCGAGATCATCGAGCGCGACCCCGAGCTCGGATACATCAAGACCCACTATGCCGACGTGTTTGCACGCGCGTTCGAGGCGGCGCTGCGCAAGCTGAACGATCGCGAGCGATCGCTGTTGCGATTGCACAACCTGCACGGTGTGACCCTGGAGCAGCTGGCGACGGTCTACGCCGTCAATGACTCGACGATCTCGCGCTGGCTCAAGCAGGCGCGCACCGCCCTGGTCGAGGAGACCGGACGCTACATGCGCGAGGACGCCGGCGTCACCGCCAGCGAGTTCGCGTCGCTGGCGCGCGCGCTCACCAGCCAGGTCGACGTCAGCATCAACCGCTGGCTGGCGTCGGCGGTGAAGTCGGCGGCGCGCTGAGCGCGCGGGGGGAGCTCAGTCGCCCTGCGTGCAGATCGCGCCGGTTGTACAGGGCGGCCGGTCGCTGCGGTTAGCCAAAAAGATCGCCGCCACGCCGCCCACGACGGCCGCCCCGGCAACGGCCCAGAACGGCCAGCGCCGCCAGAGCGGCTTGGGTGGCTGAACTGGTGTCGGCGGTTCGAGAGCGACGATGATCGGCTCGCGCGCCGGATCCGGTTTCACGCGCAGCCGCTCTCCGAGTGACAGGAATATCGCGCGATTGGAATCGCGTAGGCCCGCGCGGCGAAAAGTGACCAGGTGGTATCCGGGGTCGACGCGCAAAGGCTCCGCTAGCGGCATCGTGCCGAACGAGCGCGCATCGACGACAATTTCGACGCCTTTCGGCGCATCCGGGTCGATGGTCGCGATCTTGGCGCGCGCGGCCTGCGCGGCATCTTTCGCCGCTTCGATTCGTTGCACGTCCTCGTCGCTCTCAGCGTAAACGAACTGGCGCAGGAACGCATCGTAGTGCGCGGCGGCGTCGACGAACTTTCCCAGCTCTCGCTCGGCCTCAGCTTCGTTGAAGAGAATCTTCGGACTCGGGAATAGTCCGTACGCGGCGCGGAACTCCGCGAGCGCCTTTTCGAAGGCGCGCTCGTTCAGCAGCTGGTTGCCGCGATCGAGACACTGTTGCGCGCGCGCCTTGGCCTCGTTGGTAGTGGCGTCGGCACTGCCGAGTGGTGGCGCGGTCGCCGCCTGCGCCCACGCCGTGCGGCCACTCGGCGTGACTGCCAGCGCCGCCACGATTCCAATCCGCCAGATCCCCGACCGCATCCGCTCGGCATCCTATAGCAGGGCATATCGGGTGACCAGGGGTGGTTTGACGTCTCCGATGTAGGAAGAACCTCGGCCCGCTCCGTTTGAAGATCGACAAGGTCGGAAGCGACGTGGTGTCGCTGGACCGGACTTGTCGCTACGCCCGCCGTCTGTCTAGAGCGGGCCCAAAGGGGGTCGACCATGAAACAACTTCTTTTTCCCCAATGGAGATTGGGGCTGTTCGTTCTGCTCGCGGCAGCAGCGACCGGTTGCAAGAGCTCCAAAGCCGCTCAAGGTGCGCCGCCATATGACTATCCACCATCGGAGTTGCCAATTCCTCCAGAACCACCGATCGCGGACGAGGAAAGCCAGGGACGGGCAGCCTTGCTGGCAAGGTTCAGCGAACCGCTACCTTTGCTTCAGCCCGACTCGGCTGCTTTGTCCCAACTGGAGGCAAAAGGGAAGCTAATCCAGACCTTCCAACAGTTGCCTGATGCGCTTCGTAACCAGATCAACGTAGGCCAACCCAAATGCCTGGATTCCAAGACTGCCTGCTACGTTGACGTCACGTATCCCGACTGGAACACCTTCATCAAGGTCAACCGAGCGGTCATCGACATCCAGCCGGCGAGCCCCTTCATGAGTTTCCCAGGACCCCGTTACCGCACGGGGCGCGTCCTGGTCGAAAAAGGGGGCAAGAAGTTTCTGTCGACCTGGATCTTGGCAAACCAGTTGCGTCCGCCTGAACAGCGAAGGGAACCCAGCCCATGGAGGGAAAAGCAATGAGATCCTATCGTTTTCTCGGTCTTGTAGTGGTCGCTTTGATCGTCGTTTGGACAGTCGGCGCCAGCGCGCGCCCCAAGCGGATCGACTACCACCCCAGCATTTGTCAGAAGGAATCGGTAGTCGGCGGTGTGGGGGGGGCTGGCGGTGGTGCGGGGCCGAGCCTTTCTTACAGCAGCATGGGAGTCATGGTTGTGGGCGCCGAACTGGACGTTTTATGTCCCTTGGAACACGTCACCGACGACGACGACAGTTCGGCCGGTCCCGTATCGCTGACCGTGTCAGTCAAAGTTCCTTTCTCGCCCTCAACGGCTTCCTACTGCGATGTCCGTACAGAGTCTGATACGAACTTCATATCGCTGCCGACCTCGCCGAGTACGTTTCCGATGCCATCGGGAACAGCCACAGCAACTGGCCCACTGCTGCTCCCGACGACGGCACCTGGCGGCTCTCCAATGGGAATGCGGCTCTTCTGCGATCTCAAACAGAATACGATAATCGGTTCGATTGAAGTCTTCCGCAACTAAGCTCCGCACACGCCAGGCGCAGTGAGCCCGTGGCACTCAATGCGCCTGGCAGGGCCCTGTCGGTTGTGCCCGGAGGCAGAGATCGGGGTCCTCGATTGCGTCCTGGAGCCAGGCCATGCGGCAGAGAAGAGAGTCGGTGCTGCGCGGTGATTGGGCGTCACCGAATGGCAAATTAGGGTCACACGCAATCGATAGGCAATCACTCAGTGAGAAGAGCGCGTCACCGCATACGGATGCGCCGAGCAAGCAATACACGATGCAGCCCCCCGAAGGACAGTCGGGGCTGGCCAAGCTCGCCTCAGCGCATTTCGTCGGATCGTTGGCCGCGGCTTCGATGTTGCCGATTCGGCAGGCCATGGAATCAGAATCGAGGTTCGCGGCAGCGCAACTGAGTTCGCACTGAGGCTCTCCCGAGAACAGCGCTGAACAAGCGCGGACGATACCGGTGCAGTAGGTTGTGCAAGCCGACGGAGCGACGTCGGCATCAGCGCCGTCGGGGTTCGTTTCCGGGGGCGCGTCCACTATGTCGCCGGTCTCGCTTTGATCGACTCCGGTATCGATCAATGCATCCGCGTCCGTCGCGTCCGGTGTATCCATCGCGACGTCAATCACGTCCGGGCGTTCGTCTGGATGCGCGTCGCCCGTCTCCGGCCGTTCGTCGGGCGGGCGGTCGTCGCCGACCTCCGAGCGTGTGTTCCCATCGGCCGCATCCGCGGCGTCCTTCACATCTGCTCCCGCGTCGGCGTCGGTTCCTGCGTCGGGCGTGGGTGGCATCTGGCACAGCATCGTCTTGTCCGACTCCGGGGCGATGCACGGATACAGCAGAAGAGTTGGCGTGGGCCCGAACCCGTCTATTCCGTCGAGCTTGCCCGAAGCCACTGCCTCACCGTGAGAGGGGTACGCGAATACGTGCACGTCCACAGGCCCCGAATGCGAGTGCAGATAGATGCCCAGCAACATCGGATAACACGTACGCCCCGCATCACAGCGTATATCGACGGGCGGCTCGAGGTTGAAATGCGGCGACGTGCGGGCCTGGAGCGACGCAATGGTGTCAGGATTCACGCCATCCGCGAGAGTGACCCAGATCAGCACCAGCCGCTCGGACTCGCCGCACGCCGGCAGCAGCGCCAGCATCAGGGCCGCGGTCACCGCGAGTCGGCCCGCAACGCCGCCGCCGGCGGGCCTCACCGCTCCCTCTGCCCGACCTGATTGCTCACACCCGTTCTCCCCTGGAGACCGGACCTGACTGCGTCTCCCGGCAGGCATCCCAACCCATCTGCCTGCCCAACGCAAGCCGGGGGGCCTTCTTCCCGACCTTCTTCTCCGGAAGGCGTACGCCCGCGGACGAACGCGGTCAGAGCCGGGCGGCGTAGTCGGTCTTCATCGTGTCGTAGATCGACATGTCGGGCTGCACGGTGTAGTTGGCGCCGGCGCGCGTCCACAGGTCGGTCGGCTGCCAGTTGAACGTCCCGATCCCCTGTTGATTGGGCAGCCCGAAGATCACGTCGTTGGCCGCCCGCTGCGCCGTGCTGTACTCGCCAAT
Organism: uncultured Myxococcales bacterium; assembly: GCA_964571275.1. Classification (GTDB taxonomy): domain Bacteria; phylum Myxococcota_A; class Polyangia; order Fen-1088; family Fen-1088; genus DASRQZ01. The sequence goes on along the minus strand of CAZNCQ010000005.1, from coordinate 34,013 downwards.
CATCAGCTTGACGGTCGGGAACTGCGTCGACAGCGCGCTGAACGTGGCCTGCCAGTCCGCGGGCTGCCCCTGCACGTTGACGTAGCAGGACTCGGCGAAGACGTCGAACGGCACGCCCTTGGCCGTGGCGTTTTGAATGAAGTTGCGGCTCGACGCGAGGTCGTTGCCGCGATCGAGGTGCAGGGCGATCTTGATCCCGGTATCGACGTCCTTGATCCCTTGCGCCGCCGCGTTCAGCAGCAGGCCCAGGTTGTTCCAGCCTCCGGCGGGCGGCCCACCGGCCGGGGGCGCGCCCTTGTCGGTCGACGAATAGAGATAGAGCGCGCCGTTCACCGCGTTGTAGCCGGCGATGCCCGCCAGCGGCAAGCCGCGGCTGTCGCACAGGTGAATCAGGATCCCGGGCGTCTCTTCGTTGCCGATCTGGACCATGTCGGGCCGCGCGCCCCCCGCGACCAGCTGCGTGATCGCGTCCTTGGTGTAATCGTGGACCATGGTCGCCAGGCCCGCGATCGTCGTGATGCTCTGCCACGCGACCGGGACGCATTGCTTGCCGGGGTCGGCCCAGTTGTCGCTGTAGTGAAAGTCGACCAGCAGGCCCATGCCGGCATCCTTGACCTGCTTGCCGAACGCGACGGTGTGGGCGATGTCATCGAAGCCGTTGGTCTTGTCGTAGCCGTCGGCGGCCTTGGGGTCGACGAAGGTCCGCAAGCGCACGTAGTTGAAGCCGTGCGCCTTCATCAACGTGAGCAGATTGGCCCGCGTCGCGACGGCCTGCGTCTCCTGGTCGGTGATGTCGGCGCCGATGAAGTACGACGCGCCGAGCGGCGTCGCGCCGCCCCCACCGGTGAGGCCGCCCGAGCCGGTGACGCCGCCCGTGCCGCCGGTCGTCCCGCCGCTGCCGCTGCCGCCGCCGCCGATCGCGCCGCCCGCGCCGGTCGTCCCGCCGCTGTTCGACGCCCCGCCCGATCCGCTCGCGCCGGCGACGCCGCTGGCGCCGGCCTGCCCCGACGCGCCCGCGGTCCCCACCGCGCCGCCGGTGCCGGCTCCCCCCGGTTCTCCGCCCAGGCCGCCGCTACCGGAACCCGCGGTGCCGTTGCAGCCCAGACCCGATAGACCGACCGGCAGGCCAAAGGCGAACGCGAGACCGACAAAAACGAGAGCGCGCTTCAACGAGACCTCCTGAGCATGACCCGGGCGACGGACGAGTCAGCCCGCTGTCATGGTTGCGTGACGGCTTCGGATCAATCACGCACGCCCAAAGGCCCGGCGCCAAGGGTATTCGTCGCGAAAGTGGCATGGAGATCCTGAAACGCGGTCGGCGGGCAGCCTCACCGCGTCGTGACCAGCGCCGCCATCGGCGCCGCGGACATGAGCTGCTCCAGGTCGGCACGCGTCGCGGTGCCTCCGCCCAGCACCTCGACGTGGTAGCCGGCGCGCAGCTGGATGTGCAGGTCGCAGGCATCGCGGCCGCCGGAATCGGCGCAGGTGAAGAAGCCGCTCGCCTCGCTGGGCGGCAGGTCCAACGTCGCAAGCGGGTAATCGCGCGCGGCCGTCATCCACTGCTGGTATTCGTCCCCGCGCTGAGGCCGATACGCGACGGTGATCTCGATCCGCGTCGCGCCGCGCGCGTAGCGGCGGCGCACGAAGCCATCGTGACGGTCGAGCGGGCCGCCGCGAAAGGCGCCGGCGATGGCGGGCAACGCTCGCTCGAGCGGCGCGAGATCGCCGGCGTCGTCCCGTGATTTCGCCACAGCCGCAGGCGCGGTCCCCGGCGATGGGGGTGCAGGCGACGGCAACGGCGGCGCCGGCGGCTCGCGCCGACAACCGGCGACGGCGACGGCCGCGGCGGTGGCGACCGCGATCAACAACACAGCGGACCGTCGTGCCTCGAGATGAGTCAACGCACTCCAGTATGCGCCGCTGTCGAAGCCTCGGGTCCGACTCTGAATCAGCCGGCGCCCCGTTGCGCGCATGTACCACGGTGCGCAACAGAGCACGCATGTCGCATCACTATTCGGGTCCCCACGTCGGGTTCCCGCGCGGGGACGCGCGACTGGACCTGACGGATCTGTTCGCCTTCCCCAAGCCCGGTGACCCGGGCCGGTCGATCCTGATCATGAACGCGCACCCATCCTCGGGCGTGAACCCGCCGCAGCCCACCACCACCGAGCCGTACGCGCCCGAGGCGGTGTACGAGCTGCGCATCGACACCAACGGCGATGCCGTGGCCGACATCGGCTACCGGCTGCGCGTCTCGACGTCGCCGGGCGGCGCCCAGACCGCGACGCTGCGCCGATCCGAAGGCGCGCAGGCCGCGCAGATGGGCGACGAGGGCCGCGTCATCGCCGAACGGATACCGGTCTCCACCGGGCGCGAGGCGCGGGCGACCGAAGCCGGCGACCACCGTGTGTTCGTGGGCCGGCGCAGCGATCCGTTCTTCTTCGACGTGCTGGGCGCCCTGCACGATCTGCAGTTCACCGGCGCTGATTACTTCGCCGACAAGAACGTGCACAGCCTGGTGCTGGATCTGCCCAACGCCGCCCTCGGCGCGGGGCCGGTGGGGCTGTGGATGCGCGTGCTCGTGCCGTCGGGCGGCGCGGGCGGCGGCTGGGTTCAGGTCGAGCGCGGCGCGCGGCCCACGCAGACGGTCTTCCTGGCCGGCGACGCGCGAGACGCGTATCTCGCCGCCGAGCCCAAGGACGATGCCCGCTTCGTCGACGTGTTCGCGCACGAGCTGGCGCACGCGGGCGGGTACGCGCCCGAAGACGCGAAGCGCGTGGCCCGGACGCTGCTGCCGGACATTCTGAAGTACGATCCCACGCGCCCCGCGTCGTACCCGACCAACGGCCGGCTTCTCACCGATGACGTCATCGACGTCTTCTTGCCGATCCTGACCAACGGAAAGGTGAAGGGCGACAAGGTCGGTCCCCACCGCGATCTGCTGGCGGCGTTTCCGTACGTGGGGCCGCCCCACGAGGCTCGCTGACGTCGAGTGCGCCTCGGCTGAGCCTCGGTCAAGGACAGGCGGGGACCGGCGGAGGCAGCGTGCACGCGCCCCCGACGCACGCGAGCGAGCCGAGGCACGACGTCGCCACACTCGTTGCGCACACGGCGCCCGCGCCTCCGCGTGCCACGCACGATCCCGCCGTCGCATCACAGAGAGCGTAGGGAAGGCACTGGATGTCCGTGTCACAGGGGCTGCCGACGGCCCCTCTACGCGTGCAAGTCGACAGAGCAGAGGTCGCGCTGGTCGTGCAGACATCCACCACGACGTCGCAGCCGAAGCCCGACGGAACGCAGGGTTGTCCCTCCGCGGGAAGTTTCCCGCAGATCCCGGTCGCGCCCGGCGGCTCGGTGAAGATGCAGATCGTGCCGATCGCGCACTGGGTCGTACCGTTGACGGAATCGCAAGGCTGTCCCGCGGCGATCTTCGCGGTGCAAGTCGGCGTCGCCCCGGCCGCGTCCTTGCAGTACGTGCCGGCGACGCAGGACGTGGGCGATGCCGAACAGTCGCCGCCGATCCCGACTGGCGAGACTTTCGGCGCGCAGACGCCGAGGCAGCACGTGGTGACGCCGGTGCAGTTGCTCTTGTCGCAGCTGGCGGAGACGCACTCCTGATCGATCAGACACGACGCCCCGGTGCCCAGGGTCCCTGTGAAAGTCGCGTCGCAGGCCGTGAGCGGGACCGGGTTGAGCTCCGTGGTCAAGCTGCAGCTGCCGATGCTCTGGCCCGAATCGAAGGCGTCGAGGCAAGCCTGGGCTGACGCGCCGTCGTACTTGGTCTTGCCGGCGGCGACGCTCGCCATGAGCTGATCGAGGGCCGGCTGATGACTGGCCATGCAGCTGGCTTTGTCCGCGTCTTGCTGGCAACGGACCGACACGTCGCACGAGACGTCGAGCAACCGGGCGCCAAGCTGCGAGAGCGGGACGCTGTCCCCGCCACCACAGGAGGGAGCGGCGATCGCCGAGATCAGGACCACCCACGTCCGGATACGAGACAACCGCGCGTCAATCACGAGAGGGGCTCCTGTCTTGCGGAGAAGGTGTGGGGAGGCGCGGGGACTTTTCTCGAACCGAGCCGTGCCTATATGAAACGATCCCGGCGCCGGATCTTCCCGCGAAATCCGCCCCGATGGGGAAGCGCGCTTCATCGGCACACGCCGGCCCCGCCAGCGTCGGGTTGCTGGCAACTCAACCCCGCCTGACACTCGCAGCCACCCGAGACACAGAAGAATCCCGCCCCGATGCTGGAGGGCATGCAGGCGGTGCCGTCGCAGAAATAGCCCGTCTTGCAGCTGGTCGAGCAAGAGCCGAACCCGCCGCTGCAGCCGCTGCGGCACCGGCCGGCGCCGTCGCAGGTGTATGCGGCGCAGCTACCCTTTGGATCGGTGTCCGCGTCGGCCGGAACGCACGTGCCGGGCGTGGCACCGTTGCACTGGCCGCAAACGCACGCGTCGGTACAGCAGACGCCGTCCGCGCAGTTGCGGCTCGTGCACTGCTCGTTGCGATCGCAGGGACGCCCGAGGGCGACATCCGAAGGGGATTGATCGGCGCCGCCACCGTCGAGCGCGTCCACGCGATCGCCGGCGCCATCGGCGCCCGGGCCGTCGGTCGCGCGGAGATCGGGCGGGACGTCGGGCGGGACGTCGGGCGGGACGTCGGGTGCAACGTCCGGCGGAGCGTCGGAGCCGCCGTCGAACGTGCGCGGGACCATCGGCAGGTGGCCGGGATCCAGAACCGGCAACGCTGGACTGTCGAGATCGGCGCACGCCGAATCGGTGTTGGCGGCGCAGGGTGGCGCGAGGCAGGCGCACGCCCGCACCAGCGACAGCAGCAGCACGCGACGCTGGCCGTGAACGAACTGGACGTTGGTCGCGTGCCGGCTGGCGACGACCTGTCCCTGGCGCGTGGCCTGCGCGCTCACGCTGAAGGGCGGCGGATTGTCTCCCGTCGGCAGCAGGCCCAGCGTCGCCGGGAGAGCGACACCGGCCGCGTTCAGATCCACCTGGATGGGCGCGCCCGCGCCGTTGATCGTCAGGCCGTCGATCTCCGCGGGGACGGCAAGATCCGAATCGACGACGAGCAGGATCTCGGTCACCGGCTCGTGACAGCCGGACACGGCGATCCAGAGCGCGCCCAGCGCCAGCCACCCGTTCGCGTTCGGAGATCGCGCGGTCACGTTCTAGTTGGTCGGGACGTGGATGGTGCCGGGAGCAATGTTTCCGGCATAGGGGGAGGCAGGCGTCGAACCCAGGCTGAAGGCGATGACGGCGGCGCCCGCCGCCACCGCGCCCAGGGCCGTCCAGAACCACCAGCGACGGTAAACGGGCGTCGTCTCGGCCGGCGTGGCGCTGGCGCTCGCCGAGATGCCGAGCGCCAGCGGCGTCGAGGCAGGTGTCGTGGACGCCGGGGGCGGGGACAGCGCCAGGGGCGCGGAAGTCGGCGCGTCGACCGGTGCTGCCGCCGGCGCAGCGGTCGTCGTCGCGGATGAGGCAGCGGGCGGCGCGCCGTCGGCGGTGGCGGCCGCCGCCGGGTCGTCGCCGCGCGCCTTCAGCTCCGCAATCCAGCGCTCGGCCTCGGCTCGATTGTTCGCATCCGGAGAGGCGCGAACGTACTTGTGGAAAAAATCGATCGCCGCGTCCCGCAGCCCGAGCTTTCGGTAGCACTGAGCGATGTTGAACAGAAACGATGGATCGGGCTTGATCCGGTAGGCCTCGCGGAACTCCGCCAGGGCCGCCTCGAACTCGTCGAGGTTGAAGTGCGACACGGCCTGCTCGTAGTGCTGCCGCGCGGCTCGCAGGCGCTGTCCCTCGGTCACCGGCGCCGCCAGCGCGCGCCGTTCGCCCATCGCCGGCCCGGCGACGACGGCAGCCAGAGCCAGGCACGTCGCGAGCAAGCGGCGCAGACTTCGCATAGCCCACTATAAACCGCGCGGCCCAGGACGGAAAGCTCGCCCTGACCGCCGCGACTGTCAGTCGGCCGGGGCGCGCGCCCTGCACAGTTTACGAACTCTTGTCCGCGCCGAAATCTCGCGGCGGGAGACCATTGGGTACGTTGGCGCCAGACGAGCCAGCAAAATCGACGCTGGCCGAGGAGGCCTCATGGACGACGGCGACCGCGAACCCACTGTCACAGACACGCCCGGAAGCGCCCCGATGCCGGAGCTCAGCGCGGCGCCCACCGGCGATCCGTCTCGCCGGGGCTTTCTTCAGGGCGGCCTGCTCACCGTGGGCGCGGGCACGCTGGCGGCGATCGGCGCGCCCGCGCTGGCGCATGCCGAGACCACGGTGCCGCGCGCAACGTTCAACCACTTCCGCGTCGCCGCCACCGACAAGACCGTGCACTGGGGCTACTTCAGCAAGAATCTCAAACCGCTGGTCGAGGTCGACTCCGGCGACTTCGTCACCATCGAGACCGTCACTCACCACGCCAACGACGACGCCGAGCGCATGGTGACCGGCGATCCGGGCGTCGAATCGATCTTCCACTGGGACGCCAAGCGCAAGGGCGTCGACCGCCGCGGCGCGGGGCCGATGGACGCTTCGCTGTTCGGCCGCGGCGCGGGCGAGGGCCTGGGCGTTCACATCTGCACGGGCCCCGTCGCGGTCAAGGGCGCCGAGCCAGGCGACATCCTCGAGGTGCGGATCCTCGACGTGCGCCCGCGCCCGTGCGCCAATCCGAAGTTCGCCGGCAAGACGTTCGGCAGCAACGCCGCCGCCTGGTGGGGATTCCACTACAAGGACCTGATCGAGGATCCCAAGCCGCGCGAGGTGATCACGATCTACGAGATCGATGCTGCGCTGGCGCGCGACTGGGCCAAGGCGGTCTACAACTTCCGCTGGACGCCCCAGACCGATCCCTTCGGCAAGGTGCACAAGATCATCGACTACCCGGGCGTGCCGGTCGACCACCGCAAGGTGAAAGAGAACTTCGGCGTGCTGAAGAACGTGCGCGTTCCGATCCGGCCGCACTTCGGCACGATGGGCCTCGCGCCCAGGGAAGCCGACATCGTCGATTCGATCCCGCCCAGCTACACCGGCGGCAACATCGACGACTGGCGCATCGGCAAGGGCGCGACGATGTACTACCCGGTGTCCGTGCCGGGGGCGCTGCTGTCGGTCGGCGATCCCCACGCTTCGCAGGGCGACTCCGAGCTGTGCGGCACGGCGATCGAGTGCTCGCTCACGGGCACGTTCCAGCTGATCCTGCACAAGAAGGCCGCGCTCAAGGGCACGCCGCTCGCCGGTCTCGACTACCCGCTGCTCGAGACGGCGGGCGAGTTCGTGGTGCACGGCTTCAGCTTCCCGAACTACTTGGTCGACCTCGGCGCCAAGGCGCAGTCGGAGATCTACTCGAAGTCGTCGACGGATCTCGCGCTGCGCGACGCGTTCCGCAAGATGCGCCGCTTCCTGATGGCGACGCAGCACCTGAGCGAGGACGAGGCCGTGTCGCTGATGTCGATCGCCGTCGACTTCGGCATCACCCAGGTCGTCGACGGCAACTGGGGCGTGCACGCGATCGTGCGCAAGAGTCTCTTCACGTCGGAAGGCTGACAGGGTTCCGGCGCTCCCGCGCGCGTTTGATGGGTTGCGTTCTAGCCGTTGACCGCCGATTGGCGGTGTTCGATCGTCGGCCAGCGCACGGTGACCGTCGTCCCCTCACCCGCGTCGCTGGCGAGCGCGATTTGTCCGCCGTGGTTGCGCACGACCCCCTCGACGATCGTCAGACCGAGGCCGGTCCCCTCGCCGCGCTTCTTGGTCGTGAAGAACGGATCGAAGATGGCGTTCAGGTGCTCGGCGGCGATGCCGCAACCCCGGTCGACGACTTTGAGCTCGACGTACTGGTCTTTGATCTCGCCCGCGGTGAGCAGCACCGATTGTCCTTTCGCAGACGCGTCGCAAGAGTTGAGGAGGAGGTTCACCAGTACTTGCTGGAGCTGCTCCGGATCGGCCGCCAGCAACGGCAAGTCGTCCGCGATGCGGACGACCAGGGAGAGACGCTTGGCGGCGAGCTTCCACTGCACCAGCTCTCGCGCCCGCTCGACCGCGAGACCGAGCGCCACCGGGCTGGGCGCGACCGTCTGGCGGCGCGAGAAGTCGAGCAGCTGGCGGATCTTCGACGAGATGTTGTCGGTGTGCTTGATGATGACGCGCATGTGTTCGGCGTGCGCGGGCGGATGGATCGGATCGTCCGCTGGCGGGTCTGCTCGGTCGTCCGATGGGTCGTCCGATGGGAAGCCCGATTGATCCAGGATGCTCTCGGCGCGGCCGCGAATGACGGCGAGCGGGCTTCCGATCTCGTGGGCGATGCCGGCCGAGAGCACTCCGACCGTGATCAGCTTCTCCGCGCGGACCAGCGCCTGCGCGACTTGCAAGCGGCTCTCGAGCATCACCGCCTTCCGGTGCTGCCGAAACATGGCGGCGCCGACACCGGCCACCGCGATGGCGGCCGCCAGGGCGGTGAGGACGATGCGAGCCACCAGCGAGCGTTCGCGCTTTCCCAGTGTCTCGGTCGACGCCAGCCAGGTGACGATCCAGACCCCGGTGGGACGGTCGAGCCGCTCGGAGACCTGAATCGCCGGCGCGGACGCGACCACGCCGACCCGCGAACCGCGAGAGCCGGAGACCAGGCTCGGCATCGGCCGTGGCAATGTGCTCGGTACGTTGCGCGACGACGCAACCTCACAGCCCTTGGGTGTCTCGCATCCGGCCCAGACGACGCCGGCCGGATCGGTCACGAACAACCGCGCGATCGGAATGGGCGACCAGGACACCGCGCCCAGGAAGATCTTGGCGTCGCTGACGACGACGATCGATCCACCGCCGCGGATCGGGGTGCCGTACACGAGAAACGAGCGGTTGCCGAAACGCGCCGTCGCGCCCAGCGCCGTGCGATGCCTGGCCGACACCTCGCCGGCCAGCTCGAGCGTCGGCTTCATGAGCGATGCGATCGTCTGCTCGGACTCCGTGGGATCGGCGGCCAGCACCTGGATGGCACCGCCCGCGTCGACGAAGGTGATCGCGCGATACTGCGCGACCACGACCGCCAGCGCATGAAACGCCGCCTCCCAGACGCGGCGCTCCGACTGCAGATCGGCGGCGGACTTGCCGCGCGATCGTTCGAGGAGATCGGCGAGCATGCGCGTGTCCTCGTCGAGCGCGTCGAGCCGCGCGGACAACGCCTCCACGGACGCGTGGACCTGCTGGCGCGTCGTGTCCGTGAACTCGCCCATCAGCCGCTCTTGCTCGCGCAGCGAGCTCGAGATCGACAGACCGAGTGTCCCGGCCACTGCGGCCAGGATGACGGCGATGCCGGCCAGCGTCCTCACGAGCGATCAATATGCCTCGGTCTTCCGAGCGCGTTGCGTTGCTCACGTCCGGCGCCGGCAGAATTTACACGGTCCGCGCCAGATGGAAACCCGACGTAAACCTGGCGCCGTTAGGTTCGTAGCTGCTGGATGCGGAAAGCTTCGGTCATGGTCGTCGACGACAGCGCCGACATGGTCGACACCATCTCGGAGTACCTCGGCCGGAACGGATTCGAGGTCGAGCCGGTCACCAGCGGCGCGCTCGCCTTGCGACGTCTCGAGAGCGGCGGCTGCGACGTGGTGCTGACCGACCTGCGCATGCCCGACGTCGACGGCCTGGATCTGCTCGAGGCCATCCAGAAGGTGGATCCGCACCTGCCGGTCGTGATCATGACGGCCTTCGGCAACATCGAGAGCGCCGTCGACGCCATTCAGCGCGGCGCGTATCACTACGTCACGAAGCCATTCAAGATGGCGACCGTCCGCATGTTGCTGGAGCGCGCCGGACACGAGCGGCGCGAGCGCGAGGAGAACCGCCAGCTGAGGGCCGCGTTCAGGGAACGTTTTCAATCGATGGGCCTCGTCGGGCAAGGCGCAGCCGTCACCGAGCTCAAGGCGCTGATTCAACGGGTCGCGGACGCCCCGAGCGCCGTCTTGATCGCCGGCGAGACCGGCACCGGCAAGGAGACCGTCGCGCGCGCGATCCACCTCGAGAGCGAACGCCGGGAGGCGTCGTTCGTCGCGGTGAACTGCGCGGCCTTGCCCGAGATGCTGCTCGACAGCGCGCTCTTCGGCCACATCAAGGGCACCTTCCCGGGCGCGACGAGCCCCCGGCGAGGGCTCTTCCTGCAAGCGGATGGCGGAACCCTGTTTCTCGACGAGGTCGGCGATCTTCCGCTCGCGCTGCAGGCCAAGTTCCTGCGGGTCCTGCAGACGGGCGAGATCCGGCCCGTCGGGAGCGAGGATACGCGTCATGTCAACGTCCGCTGCATCGCCGCGACCCAGCGAAACCTCCACGCGCTGGTCAAGGATGGAAAGTTTCGCGAGGATCTCTACTTCCGCCTCAACGTGCTTCCGATACGGGTGGCGCCGCTGCGCGAGCGCACCGAGGACGTGGCGCTGCTGGTGAGCTATTTCCTCGGGCGCCGGCCGGCGAAGCCGGACGCGGCGCCGCGCACCTTCTCGCCCGAGGCGCTCCGCATCCTCGAAGGTCACCTCTGGCCCGGCAACGTCCGCGAGCTCGAGAACCTCGTCGAGCGGCTGGTGGTGACGTGCGCGACGCCGGAGATCGACGCCGACGCGGTTCGCGCGGCGATCGCGCCGGTGTCTCCCATCGACCCGATCGAGCTGTTGGCGGCGACGTCGGTTTCCCTCGAGGACCTCGAAGAGCGGTACACCGAGGCCGTCCTGCGCCTCGCGCGCGGCAGCAAAGCGAAGGCCGCGTCGATCCTGGGCATCGACCCGACCACGCTCTACCGCCGCGACAAACGCCGCGCCTAGAGCCGGCGGCACGCCGACGAACGCGCAACGTTCATCGGCGCGCGTCAGAGTTACGCACATTGGACGCAATCGACATATTTGCGAAACACTCGTTTGGCAGAATGCAGGACCAGAGATGCGGAGACCTGCAAACACCATGATTCGAAATTAAGTCCTCGGCGGAGAGCTGGTTCGGGCGCCATGGTGGCGCCGTCTCGGTCCTCCAGGCCAGAAACGGTCCGCCCCTTCGCCGAGGGCTTGAAATTGGCTGGTTTTTGCGAGTTTGACCGCTTGGATAGGTGCCGCCCAGAGCGAGCGCCGCGTCGAGGTTTGTTCAGCGTGAGATTTAACCGCGAACAGACGCGCGCGAAATCCGCCCGCAATGTCGCCCGGCGATAGTTGCGTCCTCAGGGCGCATCCCGCCCGACGAAACAACGTTGCTGGAGGAAACGTATGATCAAACTGACGGGTCGGAAGAAGAAGCGGCCCATCGTCGAGCGGACCGCGGCCGACGATGTGGTGAAGTTATCGTGGTCGCAGAAATGGTCGCGGTTGCAGGGACGGTGGACGGATCCGCAATGGCGTCGTTACGCCGGTTTGTTGATCGGCGGCAAATGCCTGGGTCTGGTGGTCCTGGTCGCGATCCTCTTCGGCGGGCACTATGCCTACGAGATGATCGCCGGGACGCCAGCCTACGCGCAGGCGCCCGCCGCTGACCCATACGCGGCCATCAAGCCCGCCGACCATATCAACGCTCTCAACACCGCCTGGGTTCTGCTGGGCGCATTCCTGGTGTTCGGCATGCAGGCCGGCTTCACGATGCTGGAGGCCGGCTTCTGCCGCAGCCGCGAGACCGTGAACGTTCTGGTCGAATGCGTATTCGACACCTGCGTCTGCGGCCTCATCCACTGGGGCTGGGGCTTCGCGTTCATGTTCGGCGCGGGCAACGCGTTCATCGGCTGGCATGACCCCAACGACGCGACCAAGAGCTTCATCTTCATGAAGGACGTCAACGTCACCACGCTGTACGCGTCGACGGGGATCCCGGTCTTCGCGCACTACCTGTTCCAGTTCGCCTTCGCCGATTGCGCGTCGACGATCTGCTCGGGCGCGATGGTCGGCCGCACCCGCTTCATCGGCGACGTCATCTACTCGATCGGCGTGTCGGGCTTGATCTACCCGATCTTCGGCCACTGGTGCTGGGGGCCCGATGGCTTCCTGGCGACGATGGGCACCCCGGGCCACTTCCTGTCGGGGCTGGGCATGAACTTCCACGACTTCGCCGGCTCGACCGTGGTGCACTCGATCGGCGGCTGGGTCGCCATCGCGGGCGCGATCGTGCTGGGGCCGAGGCTCGGTCGCAAGTTCAGGCGCGACGGCGGCGCGCCGATGCTTCCGCACGATCTGACGATCGCGGTCATCGGCGGCCTGATCCTCTGGTTCGGCTGGTACGGCTTCAACCCGTGCTCGACGCTGTCGATCATGGACGCCGCCGGCGTGGGCCGCGTCGCCATGAACACCACGCTCGCCGCCTGCACGGGCGGAATCGCCGCCGTGGTCCTGGTGTTCTTCATGGGCGGAAAATGGGACACGGCCTCGATCATCAACGGCTTCCTCGCCGGTCTCGTCGCCATCACTTGCCCCTGCTACTGGGTCAGCGACGTCGGCTCGTGCGTTCTCGGTGCGGTCGCCGGCTTGCTGGTCGTCGGCGGCATGGAGCTGCTCGAGTACCTGCGCATCGACGATCCCGTCGGCGCCTGGCCGGTTCACGGGCTGTGCGGAATCTGGGGAACGCTGTCGCTGGGCCTGTTCGCCAGCGGCCAGAACTCCGCTGCGGGTTCGAGCCCGTTCGGCGTGCCCCAGGTTGCCGCCAAATCGGCCGACGCGCTCACCGGTTTGTTCTACGGTGGCGGCACCAAGGTGCTGGCAGCGCAATGCGTGGGGAGCCTGGTCGTCTGCTCGGCCACGTTCGTCACGGCCATGGCGATGTTCTACGCGCTCAAGGCGGTGCGGCTGCTGCGGCTCTCGCACGAGGGTGAGCTCACCGGCATGGACATCGATCAGCACGGCATCTCGGCCTATCCCGAGTACGTGATCTCGGCGCTCACGGCGCCGCACGGCATGGGGCCAGAGACCGTCGGCAGCGGCAAGGTGCCCGTGGCGCCGCCCGAGGCCGCGCTTGCGCCGGCCAAGCCCATGTTCGCCGGCGGCAAGTAACCCGCGCGGCCGGTTCGTCCGGCTGGTGGGCGGGACCAGATCCCGTCCGCCGGCCGGGCGAAGATCGTTCATGCTCGGGGAGCGATGCCCCCGAGAACTGCCGTCGCCGCGCCCGCAGCAGCTCAACCGCCGGGATTCCTGTACGTCCCGGAGCTGATCACGCGCGCCGAGGAGCGCGCGCTGCTCGACTGGTTCGCGGCCTCGGCCGACTGGAAGCTGGTCACGTTTCGCGGACAGACGGCGCGGCGGCGCGCGATGTCGTTCGGCGCGCGCTATCTCACCCAGGGCCGGCGGCTCGAGCCGGCGCCCGCGTTGCCGCCCGAGCTCGCGGTCTACCGCGACCGCATGGTCGAGGCGGCGTGCGAGGGGCTGGGCCGGACGGCCGCGCTGGCGGGCCGGACGATCGCGGACTTCGCCCTGTGCACGGCGCTGCACTACCCGTCGGGCGGCGCGATTGGCTGGCACGCCGACAACCGCGCATTCGGACCGACGGTGCTCTCGCTGTCGCTGGGCACCGCCGCACGCCTGCAACTGCAGCGCGCCGGCGACGTCGACCGCGACGGAGCCCGCGTGGACCGAGCCGGCGAGCGCGGAGCCGGCGCGATCGAGCAGGAGCTGGCGCCGCGCAGCCTGTTCGTGCTGGCGGGCGAAGCGCGCGCGGACTGGCAACACCGCGTCTGCCCCGTGCGCGAGGAGCGCTACTCGTTGACCGTGCGCTCGCCCGCCGATCCGGAGCGGGCATGAACGGCCCGATCGAGGGACAGGCGATCGTGGCGGCCGCTCGTGGCGGCGACCAGGCGGCGTTCGCGGCGCTGTGTGAGCCCCACCGCCGCCCGTTGCGGGCCCACTGCTACCGGCTGCTCGGCTCGTTCGACGAGGCCGAGGACATGGTGCAAGAGACGATGCTCCGCGCCTGGCGCGGCCGCGAAGGGTTCGAAGGCAAGTCGCTGTTTCGAACCTGGCTCTATCGGATCGCGACCAACGTCTGCCTGAGCGCGCTCGAGCGCGCGCCGTCGCGCGTCTTGCCCCAGGACGTCGTCTCGCCGGTGACGGCGGCAACGCCAGCGTCGGAGGCGCGGCCGCGGCCCACGCTATCGCCCGAGATCCCCTGGCTGCAACCGTATCCCGACGCAGAGCTCGAGGTGCCGGCGCCCGTCGAGAGCCGGCCCGACGCGCGCTTCGCCGCACGCGAAACCATCGAGCTCGCCTACGTCGCGGCGCTGCAACACCTGCCGCCGCGGCAACGTGCGATCCTGATCCTGTCCGACGTCGTGGGCTGGTCAGCCGAAGAGATCGCCGCGCTGCTAGAGACCACGGTCGCCTCGGTGAACAGCGCGCTCCAGCGCGCGCACGCCACGATGCGCGCGCGCCTGCCGCCGGGCCGAGACGACTGGGCGCCGAGCGTCCCCGTCACCGCCGAGCAGCTGGCGGTGCTGCGGAGCTTCATGGCGGCCTGGGAGCGCGGCGACCCGGACGAGGTCACGCAACTCCTGCGCGAGGACGCGCGCTGGGCGATGCCGCCGGCCGCGCTCTGGTTCGACGGTCGGGCCGCGATCGGCAGCATGCTGCGGCGCTTTCCCCCGCATTTTCAGGGCGAATTCAAGATGGTCGCCACCGCGGCCAATCGGCAACCGGCGGCGGCGGCGTACCTCCGCCGCGCGGGGGAGTCGGAGCTGCGCCTGGCGGCCGTGCTGGTCCTGCGCGTCGAAGGCGGTCAGATCGCGGAGCTGACGACGTTCTCGGGTGAGCTCTGCGACGCCTTCAATTTGCCGCCGGTCCTCTCGTAGTTTTTTTCGTCGTCTGCGGCGATGAGTTTCTCCGCGGGCCGGGTCTACACGACAGAAGCCTCGAAAGGAGACCCGCATGACCCCGCAACCGACGAAGACGAATTCCAAGGACGGCACCGCGATCGCGTTCGACCAGGTCGGTCACGGACCGCCGCTCATCCTGGTGGTCGGCGCCTTCAATGACCGGCGGACCGGCGCGCCGCTGGCGGCGTCTCTGGCGAAGCATTTCACTGTGCTCTGCTACGACCGCCGGGGCAGAGGCGACAGCGGCGACGCGGCGGCCTACGACGTCGACCGCGAGATCGAGGATCTCGACGCCCTGATCCGCGCGGCCGGGCGCACGGCCGCGGTGTTCGGATACTCGTCGGGAGCGGTGCTCGCGCTTCGTGCCGCGGCGGCGGGTCTGGCCATCACCAAGCTCGCGCTGTACGAGCCGCCACCCGCGCGACCGGCCGAGCACGTCGCGACGCTCGCGTCACTGATCGCCGCCGGCCGTCGCGGTGACGCCGTCGAGTACTTTCAGCGGCAGGTGGTCGGCATTCCGGAGCCGATCGTCGCGCAGCTGCGCCACGCGCCCTTCCGGCGCGCGCTCGAGGCGATGGCGCACACCCTGGTTTACGACGCGACGATCGTCGCCTCCGACGCCCTCTCGCCCTCTCTTGCCACACGGGTGCGCCAGCCGGTGCTGGCGATCGCGGGAAGCGCAGGGCCACCGATCATGCGCGAGGTCACGGACGAACTCGGGCGATTGCTCCCGAACGGGCGTTCACTCATCCTCGCAGGCGCGACCCATGACATCGAGCCCGCGTCTCTCGGCCCGGTGCTGGTGCGATTCCTCGACGGAACCCGCGGCGATTGACCATCAAGACGGGGGCGCGTCGCCCGCGCCGGGCACCCAGTCGCCCTCGAGCGGCAGGCCCGCCGCTTCCCAGTCGGTCAACCCGCCCGCGTAGTGGCTGAGGTGGACGAAACCGCTCTCCTGCAAGCGTTCGAGAACGCGACGGCTGAATCGGCAATCGACGTCGGAGCAGTAGACGACGATGTCGGCATCCTTGGGCAGCCACGAGAACGTGCTCGGCTCGGTGGTGACCCGGATCGAGCCGGGGATGTGCTTGACCCGAAATCCGAAGTCGCTGACCGCCATCAACAACTTGAAAGGTTGCCCGCTGGCGAGCTTGCTCTGCAATTGCTGACGCGTAAGGACCGGCACGGCGGTCGGGTCATGGGCTGGGGTAACCATGGGTTCTCCTCTGGTGCAGTCGAACGTACGCCGCGGGCGATCTTGGTCAAGGGTCGATCTCACGCAGCCGACGACCCGGGTTTTCGGGCAGACTCCTGACGTGCGCACGCATGCCGGACAATTGCAGCGCGGCATCACGTTCGCCGGACTCGCTGCGCTGCTCTTCGGCGTGACCGCGCCGCTGCTCAAGCGCGCTAGCGCGGGCGTGGGGACGTTCTTTGCGGGCTCGCTGGTGTATCTGGGCGCCGCGCTCACCGCCGCGCTCATCGCAAGTCTTCGCGCACCTTCCCCGCAACACCCGGCCGTCCTGCGCGGGTCGCGCGGGCGTCTGGGACTGGTCGCGCTGCTCGGCGCCGTCATCGCGCCCGCGCTCCTGGTCGCGGGCTTGCGCCGCACCGACGGCGCGACCGCGTCCTTGCTGCTGGCGCTCGAGGCGCCGTTCACGATCGGGCTCGCGCGCGTGCTCCTGCGCGAGTTCGTCGGCGCCCGCGTGACCGCTGCCGCGCTGCTGATCACCGTCGGTGCGGCGGTCCTCGTCGGGACCTCGCTTGCCTCCGGCTCGACCGTGCTGGGCGTCGGCCTGGTGTCCGGGGCCGCGCTCGCGTGGTCGCTCGACAACCTGCTCTCCCGCGCGCTCGCCGATCTCGATCCGCTTCAGGTCGTCAGCGCCAAGGGATTTCTCGGCGCCGCGATGTCGGGCGTGGTGGCGGCCGCCGCCCGCGACGTGGCGCCGCCGCTCGCGAACGCGCTGGCGCTGCTGCTGCTGGGCGCGTTCGGCTACGGCGTGAGCCTGCAGCTGTACCTGCGCGCGCAACACATCGTCGGAGCGGCGCGCACGGCGTCGATCTTCGCGACCGCGCCGTTCTTCGGCGTCGCGGTCGCGTTCATCGCGGGATCGCCCTGGCTGGGCGTCGCGTTCCCGGTCGCCGCGGTGCTGATCGCCGCCGGTGTGGCGCTGCATCTGTCCGAGCGCCACGAACATCCGCACCGCCACGACGCGATCGACCACGAGCACATGCACGACCATGACGACGGCCACCACGGCCACGCACACGACATGATGCCGCGCGCACCACACAGCCATCGCCACTCGCACACCGCGATGTCGCACGCGCACGCGCACAGCGAAGACCTGCATCACCGCCACCAGCACGGGTCCGGCGGCGAAACGAAGGCGGAAGAGAAGGCGGA
>CAZNCQ010000005.1:0-16692 GCA_964571275.1 uncultured Myxococcales bacterium | reverse complement strand
ATCACCGCCACCAGCACGGGTCCGGCGGCGAAACGAAGGCGGAAGAGAAGGCGGAAGAGAAGGCGGAAGAGAAGGCGGAAGAGAAGGCGGAAGAGAAGGCGCACGAAAAGATGCACAGGCATACCTGAACCCCCGCGGGCCAAGCGCGGCACCCGAGTTCAGGGTTCTTGCCCATGGCACGTCCGTGACGATCCGTGCTACTGGTTCGGGCAGGTCGAGGGTGATGGGTTCGCCGATCAAACGCGTGAACGCGGCGCCGTGGATCCGTCGCGGTGGCAGCGCCGTTCTGATGTCGGCGGCGGTGCACGCCGCCGCCGCGGTCACGATCGGCAGCGTGCTCGCGTTCGCGCCGGTCTCGTCTGGCCCGGCGCCCGAGCCGGCGGCCATCGATGTCACGGTGATGGCTGCGCCGGACGTGCTCGTGCCGCAGAGCGCGCCCCCACCGCCGGCGCTGACGCAGCCGGCGCACGCCGCGGCGACGATGCGCCACCGCCCGGCCGCACAACCGATGGCTGCGACAGCTCCGGCGCCGCACCCGGTAACGTCGGCGGCGCCGATTGCGGCACCCCCCGCCGACGAGCCGCCGATGATCTTCGCGCTCAGCGCCGGAACGGTCGCGAGCGGCCCGGCGCTCGCGGCGCCAGCGGCCCCGGTGCCCGCGCGCGCGACGCCGAGCGCGACGGGCGGTGAAGGCGCTGCCTCCGTCGATTCGGCCACCGTCGGAGAACACCAGGTCGACGTGCCCGCGCGCCAGCTTGCCGAGGGCCCGCTCGCCTACCCGCCCGCGGCACGGCAAGCCGAGATCGAGCTCGACTTCCCGCTGGAGATCGTCGTCGACGCCGCGGGCCGCGTCGTGTCGGCGCGCGCCCTCGCGCACGCGGGCTACGGCCTGGAGGAGGCAGCCCTGCAAGGGATCCGCGGCTATCGATTTTCGCCGGCGATGCGCGCCGGTCACGCGACCGCGGTCCGCATGCGCTGGGTCGTGCACTTTCGCCTGCGCTGATCGTACCTTCGGGACTTCGCCACGGACAGCCCACCCCGCCGTCATCGTCGGCACCTCGTCGCGCGTCGGTTTTGTGACGTTCTTGTTTCGCGCGTGCTCCGCCGTGGACACGGCCAGCGGCGCTTGTGATAACCAGCGCGATGGACGAGGTCTTCGGTCTCTTCCCGATTCCGTTCATGCGCGCGCGCGCGACGCTGGGGCAACCGCTGATCGGCCGCCTCGTCGAGCACTTCACGACGCTGGCCACCAACGACAACAACTCGTCGGACAGTCTTTCGCACACGCGCATGCTCAAGCCGAAGGACAGCCCGCTGTTCGCAAAGGCGGCGGAGCTGATCGCCCCCAAGCTGGTCGACTACGGCGTTCACCTGCTGGGCGAACGCATCCGCTGGCTCATGAAAGAGATGTGGGTCAACGTGATGGACACCGGCGGGCGCCAGGCGATGCACAACCACGCCAACAGCTTCATCTCGGGCGTCGTCTATCTGACGCCCACGCACCCGGGCTCGCAGACCGTGTTCATGAAATCGCCGGGCGGGACTGATTTTCTGCTGAAGAACGACCACGCGGGCACCACACCCAACGAATTCAACGCCGACAAGTGGGTCAGCCCCGCGCCCGACCCCGGCGACCTGGTGCTGTTCCCGAGCTACCTCATGCACGCGGTGCCGCCCAATCAGGGGGAACGCCGCATCACGCTGTCGTTCAACGCGATCCCCGTCCAGCTGGACTCCTGGGGCTACGTCATCCGTTTGAGCTGAGCGGAATCGCGATGTGGCGCAAGACGCTGCGCAAGCGCGCGTCGCTGATGTTGATGGTCGCCTCCGGCTTTGCCGGGCTCGGCTATCAGATCGTCTGGTCGCAGCAGTGCGCCCTCTGGCTCGGTCACGAGTCGGCCGCGGTGCTGGCCGTCGTGACGGCGTTCTTCGGCGGGCTGGCGGTCGGCGCGTTCGGGCTGGGAGCGCGCGTCGCCCGGAGTGCGCGCCCCGCGCGCTGGTACGCGGGTTGCGAGCTCGCCATCGCGCTCTGGAGCCTGCTGCTGGTGGCCGCGATGCCGCCGTTCGGCGCCTGGGCGTCACGTCTCACGGGCGTTCAACCGTCGCCGGCGTGGCAGTGGTCGGTCGCGTTTCTCGGAACGTTCCTGCTGTTTCTCCCGGCGACCGCGGCAATGGGCGCGACGCTGCCGGCGATGGAGCGCCTGCTCGCGCGCGCCGCCGGCGAAGGGCACGAGGGACGCGATGAAACATCGATCGCGGCGCCTTACGCCGCGAACACCTTCGGCGCCGTCGCCGGCGTGCTCGCGAGCGCGTTCTGGCTGATCCCGATCATCGGTCTCGCGCGGACGGCCGGCATCAGCATCGCGCTCAACCTGCTCTGCGGCGTGGTGGCGTGGGTGGTTTTCCCCGATGAGGCGGCCGCCGCGCCGCACGTGCCCGCAGCGCAACGGTCGGCGCGCGGCACACCGGTTCTCGTGCGTCTGGCGCTGACCGGATGTCTCGGCATCGGGTTCGAAGTGCTGGTCGTGCGCGTCCTCAGCCAGGTGACCGAAGACACCGTCTACACGTTCGCGCTGCTGCTCGCGGTCTACCTGGTCGGCAGCGCCGCCGGCGCCGCCGGCTACCACCGCTGGCTGGCCGCGCGCCCGCACGACGGCGCACGCACGCATCGCTTGCTGGGCGCGCTGGGCGGTGCGTGCCTGCTCGGAGCGCTCTCTTTGTGGGCCGCCGGCGGCTTGAAGACGCTCGCGCTGCGCGCGTTGGGCGGTGGTCTCTTCGCGGCCGTCGCCGCCGAAGCGGTCCTTGCGATCACCGCCTTTGGTCCCGCGACCATCGTCATGGGCGCGCTGTTCAGCAACCTCGCCGATGAGGCACGCGCGCGTGGCGTCGGCTTCGGTCGCGCGCTTGGCGTGAACACGCTGGGCGCGGCCGCTGCGCCCGCCCTCTGGGGCGTGGTCGCGATCCCGCTGCTCGGCCCCAAGATCGCGCTCGCGCTGCTCAGCGCCGGCTACCTCGCGCTCGCCGCGCCGCGCGCGTGGCGCAAGCCGATCGTCTGGATGCCGGCCGCGGCGACGGCCGCGCTGGCGCTCCTCGCGCCGCCGCTGGCGTTCGTCGACATTCCCGAGGGCGGCCACGTCGTCAGCTATCGCGAGGGTGTGATGGCCGCGGTCAGCGTCGTCGAGGACGCCGGCGGCGTCGCGCGCCTGCGCATCAACAACCGCCAGCAGGAAGGCAGCAGCGCGACGTTTCGCTTCGATGCGCGGCAGGCGTGGCTGCCGCTGCTGCTGCACCCGGCGCCCGCGCGTGCGCTGTTCCTGGGTCTGGGCACCGGCGTCACCGCGCGCGCGGCGGCCGAGGATCCGGCGCTGTACGTCGACGCCGTCGAGCTGCTGCCCGAAGTCATCGAGGCATCGGCGACGTTCGTGGGCGATTCGCCGGCGGCCAACCCCCGTTTCAACGTCGTCGCCGCCGACGCCCGCCGCTACGTGCGCGCGAGCGCCCAGCGCTACGACGTGATCGTCTCCGACAACTTCCACCCCGCGCGCAGCGGCTCCGGCGCGCTCTATACAATCGAGCATTTCGAAGCCGTGCGGCGCCGCCTGAATACCGGCGGCGTGTTCTGCCAGTGGCTGCCGCTGCACCAGCTGGATCTCCAGACGTTGCGACACATCGTGCAGTCGTTCCTGGCCGCCTATCCCCAAAGCTGGGCGCTGGTCGCGAACAACAGCCTGGAGACCCCGACGGTGGGTCTGGTCGGCCGCGCCGACGCGAGCCGCTTCGACACCACGGCGATCCGGGAGCGCCTCGCACGCGCGCCGCTCCCGCAATCGATTGCGGGCATCGGGCTCGAGGACGAATTCGCCGTGCTGGGCAGCTTCGTCGCCGGCCCGGCGGCGTTGCAGCGATTCGCGAGCGGCGCCGCCGCCAACACCGACGACCGGCCGATCGTCGCCTACCGCGCGCCCCGGGTCACCTATGCGCCAGACTCGCTGCCGCGCGATCGCCTGTTCGCGTTGCTGCGCGCGCTCTCGATCGCGCCCGCCGAGCTGATCCAGCCGCCGGCCGATCCGACGTGGCCGCCGCGCCTGGCCGCGTACTGGCTCGCGCGCGACCGCTTCATCGCGTCCGGCCGCGACGTGCAGCCCTCGCCACGCGTGCAGGACATCCTGGCGCAGGTGCGCGAGCCGCTGCTGGCGGTGCTGCGCATCAGCCCGGATTTTCGCCCGGCGTACGATCCGTTGTTCGCGATGGCGACGGCGCTCGCGCGCTCTGACTTGACCGGCGCGCGCCGCTTGCTCACGGAGCTGTCAGAGATCCAGCCGGCGCGCGCCGAAGCGCAGCGCGCGATCAGCGAGCTCGAGACGCACGCCGCCTCGACGCCGCGCTGATCTCGTTTCGTTTGCGTCTCGACACGGTGCCGTAACAGTCGCGTCCGAACCGTGTGATGGCGAGCGCTCCGAAAGTCGGAGGACCTTTCCGTTTCCCGGAGACAGCGCGTGACGTCGATTGCACGAGCCGCGCGCAAACGCGCGAAACCCCCCGAATCCGTGATGCCGATCGATCTCCCGGCGCTGGCCCACCTCTTGCCATAGGGGTCGGCGCGATTTCCGCCGCGAGGTTTGCGGCCATGACTCAACAGGCACCGTTTGGAGGTAAAGCGATGATCAGAACCGCCGGCAAGATGACGATGCTCGCACTGGCGCTTTTAGGTTTCACGTCCGCGGCCGGATGTAACGGACGCGGCGGAGCGAACACGCCCTCGATGACCCAGACCGGAGACACGCTCGGCTCGGTCAGCTTCGCCCTGCAGTTGGCGGGCGGCGGCTCCATCCGGAGCGCCAGCTACACCATCACGGGGCCGAACAACTACTCGAAGACTGGCACGATCGATCTGTCGTCCTCGACGACGCTGTCGGCCACCATCGGCGGCATCCCCGCCGCCAACGGCTATCAGATCAGCATCACCGCCACGACCACCGACGGCGCAACCAGCTGCGCCGGCTCGGCGATGTTCGACGTGACCGCGCACCAGACCCGCTCGGTCACCGTTCCGCTGACCTGTCACGAGGCGGCGCGCACGGGCAGCGTGCTCGTCAACGGCACGCTCAACGTCTGCCCGGCGATCGACGGCATCAGCGCCAACCCGGCCGAAGTCCAGGTGGGCGGCACGATCGCGCTCACCGGCGCGGCACACGACACGGACGCCGGCCCGAGCCCGCTCTCGTTCGCCTGGAGCGCGAGCGGCAGCGGCACGATCGCCAACCCGACGGCGCAGAACCCGACCTTCACCTGCAACGCGCCGGGCACCGCGACCGTCAGCGTGACCGTCAGCGACGGCGACCCCGCCGCTTCGTGCGCGGCGACGTCGAGCGCGCAGGTCAACTGCACCGCGGTCGCCAGGACGCCGGGGACGTACGTTGCCGGCGACTTCCACAACCACACCACCTGCTCCGACGGTACGATCTCGATGCAGAAGCTGGTGAAGAAGGCCACCGACCGCGTCGAGACGCCCTGGGGGCTCGACTGGTTCGTCCAGGCCGGCCACGGCGGCAACGGCAACCGCAACTGCACGCTGGTCGAGGATCCGTCGCTGGGAACGCCAGCCTATCCGTTCATCGCCGGCGAGGACGCCAACACGTCGTGGGAAAACTCGGGCGTGACGCCGAAGGGTGACGTCTCGGGCACCAGCCCCAACCGCAACATGTGGCGCTGGCAGTCGGTGCAAGAGTTTCAGTACCCGCTCATCGAGTACCTGAACGCGCTCAAGAACCTGCCGCTGTTCCTGGGCATCGAGACCGTCGTCCCCGGCCACGAGCACACGTCGATGTCGGTCATCGACGGTCAGATCCCGGTCGCGCTCGACACCGCGCCGCTGCCGTCGGCGCCGCCGTACATGCCCGTCGGCAGCGGCACCGCGCTCGCGAAGTGGGAGTACTGCTTCGACCGCTCCGACACCGACACCAGCCGCGGCGCTCCCAACAACAACTTCGACTGCTCGGTTCCCGGCAGCGCGAACGCCGCCGACCCGAGCTGGAACCCGACCGCGCAGAAGCTGATCCCCGCGGGCGGCACCGGCAGCGGCACGCTCGGCCACCTCAAGGTGCTCGAGGGTCTGAAGTACATGGCGGCGTTCCACCCTCAGTCCAGCTACTACGTTCCCGCCCACCTGGAGCGCGCCGGCCAGTTCAACCCCGACGGCAGCGCCGGCTACAACGTCGAGAGCTTGCGCGACTTCAACAACACGGCGCCCATGACCGCGTTCGGCATGGAGACGCAGCCCGGCCACGGCGCCTCGGCGAACCGCGGCGAGTACCAGGTGCTGCGCAACAACATCAACGGCGTGCAGACCGACAGCGTCGGCGGCACGACGTACGGTGGCACCGGCGTTTACGGGGGGCTGATCGGCGGCGTGTGGGACGCGCTGCTGGGTGAAGGACGCAACTTCTGGTTCTTCGCCAGCTCCGACTGGCACAACCGCGGCAACTTCGGGCCCGACGATCGCCGCTCGACGCAGGACTTTTACCCGGGCGAGTACCAGCGCACCTACGTGCTGGTGCGCAACGGGAGCGACAAGCTGCGGCCGCCGACGATCGTCAACGGCCTGCGCACCGGCAACGCCTTCTCCTCCCAGGGTCAGCTCGTCGACCGCCTCGGTTTCGTGGCCTGCACCGGCAAGGCCGACGGCATCGTGCAGGAGATGGCGGCGAACGGCGCGTTCAACAAGACCATGTTCACCACCGACGGGTGCGCGACCATGGGCGAGAAGCTGGTCGTTGCGCCTGGTTCGGACATCGTGCTCGGCATCGCGGTGCGCGACCCGGCGGGCCCGAACTTCTCTCCGTACACGTTCGCGAACCCGTCGCTGATGCAGATCGGCGTCAACCAGCCGATCAACATGCCGGTTCTCGACCACGTCGATCTGATCGGCGGCCTGGTCTCGGGCTACCGCGCGCCCGGCACGGCGGGCTATGCGGGTGAGTGGCCGCGCAACACGGCGTGGCTGCACGCCGACGGCACGGTCGCCGACCTGTCGGCCGTTCCCGACGCCGCGAAGAACATCACCGCGGCGCTGCTGCGCACGTTCAACGGCAGCGGCGCGACGCCGTGGAGCCGGGTGACCTCGCCTATCGACGGCACGACGTTCCTGGTCATGTCGTTCCGCGTCCCGGCGGTTGCGGCGACGCAGTACTTCCGCCTCCGCGGAACCAACATGCCGCCGGCGGTTCCGTTCGAGACCGACGCCAGCGGCAACCCGCTGCCCGACGTCTTCACCAACGCCAACGACCCGACGATGTTGCGCATCCCCTGCACCACGCCGCACAGCGCGACGAGCCAGTTCGACGGCTGCCCGGACCACCTGGCGTCGGCCAGCGGAGCGAGCCCGATCACGGGTCAGCGCGCGGTGTCGTTCGACGTCGCGGCCTGGTCCGACGTGTGGTTCTACAGCAACCCAATCTACATCGAGGTCACGGGCTCGACGCCGGTGGCGGGGGTGAAGTAGCCCGCATCGACGACGAGCAAGCCGTGTATCCGGCGCCGCGCGCGAGAAAACGCGCGGCGCCGTTTCGCGTTCGCTACGAGGTATCGAGATTCATGGCCGCACCTCTCCTGAACATTCACGCCTCCGAGCCCGCGGCGCCGGCGCCTCGGCGTCCGCGGCGCTTCAACTGGCTGCGCGAGCCGCTGCTGCACTTCATCGTGCTCGGTGGTCTGCTGTTCGCGATCGATCGCCTCCTCGTCGCGCGCGCCGACGATCCGCGCGTGATCGTCGTCGGCCGCGACGTCGACCGCGAGGCGATCGAGACCTTCAAGGCCGCGCGCGGCCGCACCCCCAACTCCGAAGAGCTGAACGCCCTGCGCCGCGTGTGGCTCGACAACGAGGTGCTCTACCGCGAGGGTCTGGCGTTGCAGGTCGACAAGGGCGACACCGCGATTCGCGAGCGCGTGATCTTCAAGGCCCTGAGCGTCATCGACAGCAACGTCAAGCTGCCGCCGGCCGACGACGGCGTGCTGCGCGGCTGGTTCGACAGCCACCGCGACAAGTACGACGAGCCGGCGCGCTACGACTTCGAAGAGGCGGCGCTCGCGGGCAACGGCTCCGAGGCGGCGGTGCGCGCGTTCGTGGCCGCGCTGAACAGCGGCACGCCGGGCGACGCCCAGGCGGGGCTGCGCGTGTTCAAGGGGCGGCCCCTGTCGAACCTGGTACAAAGCTACGGCGCGGATCTGGCGAAGGCGCTCGGCGAAGCCAAGACCGGCGAATGGCGCGCCATGCAGACGCGTGAGGGCTGGCGCGCGATGCGGCTCGACGCGATCGCAGCGCCGAAGCCGGCGGTCTTCGAGTCGGTGCGCGGCCCGGTGCTGCACGACTGGACCGACGAGGTCGCCGCCGAGCAGCGGACCGCCGCGGTGCGCGCGCTCGCCAAGAAGTACAAGATCAAACACGAAGTCTCGAGCAAGCCGGACATCGAGTGATGCGCCGGGCGCGAATGGCGACGCCGGTGGGGCTCGCGGGCGCGATCGCGATCGCAATCGCAATCGCGCTGCTGCCCGCGGCTGCGCGCGCGCACGAGATGACGATGGCCGAAATGGAGGTGCGCGAGACGTCGCCGGGCGAGTTCTTCTGGCAGTGGTCGGCGGCGAACGACAAACGTCCGATGGGCAACGACCTGGTTCCGCACTGGCCGGAGAGCTGCGCGGCCGGGCCGAACGTCGTGCACTGCGGCGGCGCCGGCCTCAAAGGCAGGTTCGCCGTCGACGGGGTCGGGACGCGCTACTCGGCGGCGATCGTCAAGGTGTTCTGGCTCGACGGCGGAAGCCGCGTCTACACCATCACCAGCGCGCAGCCGACCGTGCAGCTCTACGGGTCGGCCGACGACCGGCGCGGCACCGGCGAGATCGCGCGCGCCTACGTCGTGCTCGGCATCGAGCACATCCTGAGCGGCGTGGATCACTTGCTGTTCGTCGCCGGCTTGCTGTTTCTCGTCGGCTTCCGGCGACGCTTGGTCGGCACGATCACCGCGTTCACGCTCGCGCACAGCATCACGCTGGCCTGCAGCGTGTTCGGCGTGATCACGCTGCGTTCACCGCCGGTCGAGGCGTCGATCGCGCTGTCGATCCTGCTCGTCGCCAGCGAGGCGCTGCGCGAGCGCGATACGCTGGCGCGCCGGCTGCCGGCGCTGGTGTCGTTCCTGTTCGGCCTGGTTCACGGGCTGGGCTTCGCGGGCGCGCTCAAGGACATCGGCCTACCGCAGCGCCATCTGCCGCTGGCGCTCTTTTGCTTCAACGCCGGCGTCGAGATCGGCCAGCTGCTGATGGTGTCTGTCGCCTTCGCCGTCGTGCATGCGCCGTTCGCGCGGCGGCGCCTGGGCGTCGCGCGCCGGCCGGCGCTCTATGTCATTGGCGCCCTCGCCGCCTACTGGTCCTGGCTCCGCATCGCCGCCGTCGTATCTTAGGGACTCCACCGCGTAGCGCTACGCACAATCCTGGCGCCCCTTGGAAGACGAGGCACTTCCAGCGTATGACATCCTCAGATGCCCGCGCGCGACTTCGACCTCCTCGCCAGTCGCATCTTGTCATTCGCAAAGAAGGCGCTCGGCGACGGCGGCGCGGTCATCCCCATGGGTGCCGCCATCTCGCTCGAGGGTGAGTTTCGGCCCATCCAGCGCATCTATTCGCCCCATCACAAGGTCACGGCGCCTGAGCTCGCCGAGGAGATCGTGGGCGTCTTCCGCAACCTGGCGCGCGACAAGCAGGCGCGTTCGGTCGCCTGGTGCGTCGCCTCGCGCCTCGTCCCGCCGGGATCGACCGAGATGAGTGACGCGCTGGTGCTGTTCTGCGAGTCGTCGAACGGCGAGTCCAGCATGCTGGTGACGCCCTACCACGGCGCGCCCGGCCCGACGACCACCTTCGCGCCGCCCTATCTGAAGGGGCATCGGCCGAAGGTGTTCGTCGGCTCGGCGTGAGGCGGCTCAGCGGCAGGCGGCGACGGGCGCGCCGTCGATCGCGACGAACGTCGCCGACATCGGCGGCAACGTCACCGCACGGGCGCCGCGCGCCGCGCCCGCGGCAAACAACGCACCGAACGCGGGCAGCGATCCGTCGGCGGCCGTCGCCAGCGGGACTCCGGCGAGCCGCACCGTTCGAGCATCGAGCGAGTCGGCCCGCAACTGCAACACGCTCATGGCCGGCGCGTCGGCGGTGCCCCCGCCATTCAAGCGCACCGTCGTCGCCTCCGTCGGGTGAATGTTGAGCAGCAACATCGCCACGCCGTCGCTCGACGCCGCGCCGTGCGACGCGCGCAAGCAGTGTGCATAAGCGCGCACGGCGGGCGCAGCGGGTTCGACGACAACGTCGAGAACGCGCGTGCCCATGAGGTTCCGCCAGATCCACGACGCCCAGTAGCTGGGGTTGGGCTGCAATGTGCGATCGTCGATCAATCCATAGTCGGATCCCGACAGGGTCTGGCGCACGACCACCGGCTGCCCGCGCCGCGAGATCCGCCCGAGCTCGTCGAGCCACCAGAGCGCGTCGGCGAAGCTGTCCGAGACGCCAGCCTCCCCGCCACACTGCGCGCTCGCGGTCTCGCCCAGCCAGACCGCGGCGTGCGGCGCGTGCGCGTGCGCCGCGGATTCGACGCGCTCCGCCCACCGATCGACGTCGCCGAGGCGCTCCGGCGCCGGTGTCAGCGCCGCGCTCGCGCGCCGTGTGGCGAGCGGGCAGCGGTGCGACTGCTGCGGGTAGTAGTGCCAGGTCACGATGTCGAGCGCGCCGTCCGCCGCGCGCAACGTGGCATCCAGGACCGCGCGCCCTTCGCCGAGCACCGGCCAGTACGCGCTGCCGACGCCGGCCAGCCGCCCCGGGTCGTGGAGCTCATCGAGCAGCGCGCGCGCGCGGCGCACGTCGCCCGCGTACCGCTCGCCGCTGAGCCAGCGCCCGTGCGTGAGCGGGAATGCATTGATCTCGTTTCCCAGCTCCCACACGTCGACGGGATAGCCGTGCGCGCGCGTGTACGCGATCAGCGAGCGCGCGTTGTCGGGGTTCCAGGCGCCGTCCGGGCCGCGCGCGCTCGGTCCGGCGTTGAGCGTGAACATGATCTTCAGATCGGTGGCGTGCGCGAACTCCGCGACCTCGGCCCAGCGCCGTCCGGTCAGCACCCAACGCGCGCCGCCCTCGGGAACCGCCGCGCCGTCGTCGCCGCCGACGCGATAGATGGTGCGGTCGGCGTCGGTGCCGCCGATGCGCAGGTAAGCGGGTGCGAGGGCGCCCGCCAGTCGACGCAGGCCCGCGCGCGAGAAGTCGTACGGAGCCACGTCATGCGTCTCGAGCACGCCGTGCTCGGAGCCGCGGGGCGCCCAGAACTCGCCGCCGACGACCTGGGCGGTGTCGACGGCGAAGGAAAGGAAGCGCTCGTCGACGGTCGCGACCGCCCCATGGTCGAGCTCTACCCGGACGTCCACGCCCCCCGCGGGCGGTGGTGGCGGCGGCGCTGCGCCCGAGAATCCGGGCACGCCCATCAGCACGGTGGTACCGCCGACGAGCGCGAGCGCCAGGAGGACGATCCGAAGCATCGCAACAGAATCGTCGACTTCCGGACACGGTCACGTCACGACATTGAAACACTTCCGTGACACGGGCGAGCCCCCGCGCGCCCGCCGAAGCGGAGGCTAACGCAGCCGCGGTCGCAGCGCCCGCAACAGGTCGCCGCTGTAGAGCGCGTTGGGCAGAACCTCGCACTCCGCCCAGCAACCGGGGCACTTCGAGACCCAACGGCGCTGTTTTTCCGTCGTCGGGCTGCTCCAGAGCTCGGCGAAGGTTTGCTCGCTGAGGTTGCCGACGCGCGCCGAGTTGAACTGACACGTCGGTACGTCGCCGTTCGGGTAGAGCCGCAAGTGCGCGCCCAGCGCCACGCACGTCGGGTTGGGCGATGCCTTGTGGTCGAGCAGCCGGCCGCGGATGCCGTCGAGGTAGTAGCGCTTGGCCACGCGCTCCGGGAACGGCAGGTCGCCGAGGTCGCGCTCGATCTCGTCGAACAGCGTCGCCAGCTGGTCGACGGCGATGTCGCCGAAGGTCGCGAACCCGCCGGGCGCGCGCGGCGCCTCGTCGACCTCGCGCGTGAGACTGTACGTCGCGCTGGACTCGTACGCGACCACGACCTGGTGGCGCACGCCGAGCGGCCGCAAGATGTCGCGCAGCTGCGTGTAGTGGCTGGCGCTCTCGGCGTCGACGATCGTCTGGTTCACCGCCAGCCGCAGCCCCAGCTCGCGCTGGCGCGGCGCGATGGCGCGCACCGTGGCCATCGCGCAGTCCCAGGCGTCGCGCCGCCCGCGGATCTCGTCGTGCTTGGCACCGACGCCGTCGATCGAGATCAGCAGCTGCAGCGGCACCGATCGATCGCGCCGCTCGCAGAACGAGACGATGCGGTCGGTGAGAAACCCGTTGCTGGTGACGTGCAACAACCAGGGCCGCAGGATCTCTTGCGCCCGCGCGGCGATCTGGCCCAGATCCTTGCGGACGAACGGCTCGCCACCCGTGAGCCGGATGGCGTGCAGCTGCGGCAACTTGCGAAAGATCGCTTCGATCTGCTCCAGCGTCAGATCGCCTTCACCTTCCTTGCGCCACGAATCGCACATCACACAGCGCGCGTTGCACCGAAACGTGACGATGTACGTGAGCAGCCGCGGTTGGCTGACGCGGCCGAGGCGCGTGCGCGCCATCGTCGTCGCGAGCTCGGCGGCCAGCCCGACAGCGCGGCGGGCGGTGTCGACCGCTCTCACGCCAACCTCCAGCCCCGGACGGCGGCCCGGCCCGAGGGCGGCAATCCGGCGGGCGAATCGGCCGCCGGCCGCGCGGGGGTGTCGAAGAGCTGGCGCTCGAGCGCCTCGACGGCCGCCTGGTTGCCGCACACGCTCTCGCGCCGGATCCGTTGCCGCAGCATGGGAACGGCGTCGATGAACGCGGTGAGCCGTTCGGGCGTCAGCTCGGTGCGCTCGGCCCAGCCGGCGCCGCTCTGCTCGAGAAAGTAGGCGTTCACCGCCTGCTCGAAGTTGAGCTTCTCGGGCATCACGAGCAGCGGCTTGCCCAGGTACATCGCTTCGCCGACCAGCTGGTTGCCAGCGGTGGTGACCACGGCCGTGCAGCTCGCGAGGTCGGCCAGGAACGCGCGCTCGTCGATCGGCAGGAAGCGCATCGAGCCCTGCGATGGCTGTGCGCCCAGACCGTAGATGCGCACCTCGCGGCCGCTGGCCGCCAGCGCGCCCAGCGTCGACGACGCCGCGTGCCGCCGGATGTACGCGACCAGGTGGTCGCCCGCTTCGGCCTGCGCGCGCAGCACCTCGGGACGCATCAGCGTGCCGACCCAGATGGTGTCGCGGAAGGCCCGCTTGAGCGGCGGCGCATAGAACGACGACACGATGGTCGCGCGCTGCCAGTCGTACAGCGAGCGCACGAAGGGCGCGGCCAGGTTCGCCTGCTGCCGCAGCCAGAATGGCAGGTGCGAAAGATCGCTCACCACCAGATAGTGCTGGTGGTCGAAGCTCACGAACGGCACGCCGGCCACGCGTGCGGCGCGCGGCAGGATCGGTTCGAAGTCGGCGATGACCAGGTCCGGCTTGATGCGATCGAGCTCGCGCAGCGCCGCGGTCACGTGGCGCTTCATCCGGAGGCGCAGCTGCGTCGCCAGCGCCACGGTCCCGAGCAGGTTGACCCGACCGGGCCCGTTGTATGCGAAGCGCAGGCCGGAAACGCGCAGGACGCTCACCTCGGTGTTCTCGTACAGCGCCGACAGCATTTCGTACGCGCAATCCGACGCGAACAGCGTCAGCTGATGCCGGCCACGCATCGCTTCGACCACGGCGCGGGCGCGCGTGGCGTGGCCGCGTCCCTCGCCCGACATGGAATAGACGATGTTTGCCATTGGCTTACCCTGCGCCTCGCACGTAACGTAGCCGCGCCGGTTCGGAGCCAGCGTCGAGCACTTGTTGTAACGATTGCGGATACGAGCGCCAATCCGGACACGCGAAGGGTAGGAACTGGAGGAGGCGGTCACACAATCGCCGGCGGCGCGCCGTTCGCGCCGTTCGGCGTTGGAAACAAAGCCGTTTCGAATCTGTCGCCCGGTTCGCACCGCGCAATTGGCATCGAGCCGGATTCGCCGTAGCCTTCGGCTCCGTGACCATCGAAGCCGCCCCTCCTCCCTCGACGTTCTTTCGCCGCCACCGCTGGCAGCTCGTTCTCGTCACGTTGTTGCTGGTCGCGGGGGGCGTGGCCTCGCTGTGGACGCTGATAACGTTGACGTTCAGCTACTCCGACGGTGACCGCGTCGGCTACGTCCAGAAGTTCTCACACAAAGGCTGGATCTGTCGGACCTGGGAAGGCGAGCTGGCGATGACGCCGGTGCCGGGTGCGGCGCCGGAGATCTTCACCTTCACCGTGCGCGACGCGAAGGTGGTGCAACAGATCCACGACGCCGAGGGCAAGAGGGTCGCGCTGCACTACAAGGAGAAGAAGGGGATCCCGAGCTCGTGCTTCGGCGATACCCGCTACTTCATCTCCGAGCTGCGCATCCTCAATCCGTGAAGCCCTCGCGATAGAGCCCGGCCTTGAGATCGCTGTCGAGCGCGACCGGATCGTGCGCCACGACGACGTGCACCTCGGGCGGTAGCTGCGCGAGCGCGTGCAGCTGCGCGGCGACCGCCGGGCGATCCTCTTTCATGAGCAGCGTCGCGATGCCCGGCCGTCCGGTTTCCCGCGTGATGTTGTCCTTGGTCCAGGCGATGTCGCCCACGAACAGGAAGCGCGCGCCGTTCGCGAGCTCGACATAGATCAGCTGCGATCCCGGGCTGTGTCCCGGCGCCTGCTGCAAGACCACGCCCGGCGACAGGGTGTAGAGCCCCTGGTACGACAGCGGCGTCAGGCTGGCCAGCGCTCCCGCGGGGAAGTCGTTGCGTTCCAGCTTGGGGCTGTCGTATTGCTCGCGCGTCATGCGCACTTGCTTGGCGATCGCCGCGAAGTCGGGCGCGCTGGCAACGCCGCCGACGTGGTCGACGTGCTCGTGCGTGAAGACGATCGCGCTCGCCTTCTTCATCGCCGCCTCGAGGCGGTCGAAGGCAGCTGGGTCGGTTTTGCTGCCCGGCATCTTCTTGGCCGCCGCCGGCGCCATCGCCGTGTCGATGACGATGGAATGGTCCGGCCACACCACCCGGTGCGCGAGCAGCACCATCTGGTGCATGCGAAAGCCGTCGCCCGCGACCACGAGCGTGCGCGGGAACGCGAACTCGCCGACTTTTTCGACCTCGATCCGCTCCGGCAACGCGCCACCGTTCGCGATGGCCGCGCGATGGAATGCGTCCATGTCGATGACGTACGCCGCGCCGGGCGCCGCCGGGTTGCCCAGCAAGAAGTACTTGCCGGCGAGCAAGAGCACGAAGATCCCGAGAACGACCCACGGCCAGCGTCTGCGTCGAGGTGCCATGTGCGGAAATTACCACTCTCGCGCCTCGATGACGCGTGATTCCGCGGGGCCACCCGGCGGACACCGCGCCCGGGTTGCGTCCTGACAACCCGCCGTCAGCGGATGACGCCCGTCGATACCAGCAACCCGCGCGACGCGAAGCCGACGGTGCGGTCCAGCGTCGACACGTAGGCGCGGGAGACGGGGCCGATGCCTCGCAGGTGCCACAGCACCTGGCCGTTGGTCCACGCCGCCTCGCGCGCGGCCGCGACGCTCCAGATCGCGACCACGTCGTCGACGCCGTGGAACTCGACGTCGATCTGACGCGTGAGCTTGTCGAGGTAGAGCTCCTTGACCTGCTTCTCCGTCGTGGCCAGCAGCCCGTTCACGGTTTCGAAGTCGGCGTGCTGCGGACTGTCGTCGCTGGGTGAGAGGCCCAGCGTCGCGAAGGTCTCCACCAGCGCCACCGGCAGATCGCGGTTGATGTGCGCGTTCATGCCGGCGAGCGCGAACTGGATGGGCGCGATCGTTCGATCCGCCCGATCGGCGAACAGCGGCTGCCAGGCGCGCGGCGTCTCGGACGACCCGGCGTCGTAGGCGCGCAGCGCCGCGAAGTACAAGTTGGCGAAGTCGACGTCGAGCGCAGTGAGAAAGCGCGGGTCGGCGAAGGTGGCCTGCCCCACGCCCGCCAGCACGTTCTTGGTGACCTCGAGATAGAGCTTGTTGAAGCACGACACGCCGTCGATGGGCTCGAGCGCCTGATCGATCGAGCTCATGCGCGCGACCACGTCCTCGATGCGGGCTACGGGGGTCTGCGCGAGGATGGGGCTGAGAACGCTCACGGCGCGAGGGTAACAGGTTTGCCGCGTGCCCGGCGAGCGACGAATGTCGAGCCACATGGCGCCCGGGAAATCACTATTATCCCGCCATGCCGACCGATGATTTGACCAAAACGTTGAGTGCCAAGACGCTGGACGCCCAGGATCTGGAGCCGGTGCGATGGGGAGTGCTGAGCGCGAGCCACTTCGCGCTCAACGTCAGCTTGCCGGGAATGAAGAAGGGCGCGCTGACCAGCCTGCGCGCGCTCGCGTCACGCGACCTGGCCAAGTCCAGGGCCGCGGCCGACAAGCTGGGGATCCCAAAGGCCTACGGCACCTACGAGGAGCTGCTGGCCGATCCCGAGATCGAAGCGATCTACAACCCGCTGCCCAACCACATGCACGTCGAGTGGACCGCGCGCGCCG
>CAZNCQ010000004.1:0-79027 GCA_964571275.1 uncultured Myxococcales bacterium | reverse complement strand
GCATGTGGTACTTGGTCATGCCGATCTGGTAGTCGCGCTCGGCGCCCAGCGTGCCTGGCAGCTGCGCCGGCAGCTTCGCGAGATCGTCGAGCGCTTCATTCCAGTGGCGGTCCTTGCTCAACGATTCGGCGCGCTTGATCCGCTCGGCGGGCGGCAGCTCGGGCGGCGCCGCGGCCTTCGGGGGCGCGGCGCGCTTGAGCGCTTCGTCGGCCAGCGGATGCGAGGGGAAATTGCGATTGATCGCCAGGAACTGCTTGGCCGCGTCGGCCTGGTTGTGGGCCGCCGCGACCTCGGCCAGACGAAAGCGCGCCAGCGCCTGGTCCTGGAAGGGGGCGCTGCCGCGTTTGATCAGCTTGGCGTACGCGGTGCCCGCGGCGGCGCGGTCGCCGCTCATCCACAGGCAGTCGGCGATGCGCCAGGCAGCGATGTCATGCGGGCGCCCGGCGGACTTTCCCGACGCCAGGCGATCGAAGTGCTTCCGCGCCGCCGCGTAGTCGCCCTCGTAGAACTCGCTCTCGGCGAGCAGGTACAGCACCCAATCATCATTGCGCAGCCCGCTCCCGACCAGCGGCGATAGCGCCTCGATCGCCGCATGATAGTCGCCGGTCCGATAGGCGCGGAAGCCGCGCCCGAGCTCGGCGACGGACGCGGCAGCGGTCGCGGTTGCGGGCGCTGCGGCCGCGAACGCGGCAACAGAAAACCAGAGCATCCAACGCAGGTGGGGGCGCGCGATCACCGGCGAAACCCTAACATTCGCGCGTGGCGAGGAAACTAAAAACGGCCGGGAGCCGAAGGCTTCTCATGGTAGAAGGAGAGAGCTCATGGGAAGCGTCAACAAAGTCATCCTGATCGGAAATCTGGGGGCGGATCCGGAGCTGAAATACACGCCCAGCAGCCGCGCGCTCTGCAATCTACGCATTGCGACCACCGATGTCTTCAAGGACAAGGGCGGCCAGCGCCAGGAGCGAACGGAGTGGCATCGGGTGACGGTCTGGGGCGACCAGGCCGAGAACTGCTCGAAGTACCTGAGCAAGGGCCGTTCGGTTTACATCGAGGGGCGCCTGCAGACGCGCTCCTACGACAAGGATGGGCAGAAGCACTACGCCACCGACGTCGTCGCGGATCGCGTGGTCTTCCTCGGCAGCGGTGGCGGTGGCGGTGGCGGTGCTGCAGCGGGCGGCGAAGGCGGCGGCCCGCGTCGCGGCGCCGGCGCCGGTGGCGGAGCCAGTGGTGGCGGCGGCGGTCGACCCGGCTGGGGCAACGAAGGACCCGGTCCATCGGGCGACGACGGCGGCGGCGATACCGGTCCGCCCCCGTCGGACGACGACATCCCGTTCTAGAACGTTTGCCTCTTAATTCTTGCCGACCTCCGGGCGTTTGAGGTCCAATGCCCTCTTTGGAGGGTACCCATGAAGCTGCGGGCCCGCGGCGGTTGCCGCATCATCCTCGGAACGCTCGGATTCGCTGTTGCCGTCCTGTTCGCGGGCGGTGGTTGCGGCGGTGGAAGCCACAACAACTACCCCGACTCGTCGGTGCACTTCGACGCGAGCGCCGACCGCGGTAACACGGCCGACACGGCCACGCGGCCGACGCCTGCGATCGGCGACGGCGTCACCACGCTGGCGAGCGGCGCGGCGCTTCTCATCGGTATCGGCGACGACAGCTGCACGAACCAGGATCCGCCGTCGGGCGATCGCTGGTGCGCGTTCACGATGCCGTCGAGCTTCCTCGGTGGCAGCGATCTGTGGGTCATCAACGCGAGCAAGGCGGCGGCGGGGACGCCGATTCACTGCGATGTCAGCGACCTCAATTGCTTGCTGCTCACCAGCACGCTCTACACGGGCGATCTGACCGTTCACAGCTTCTTCGGCGACACGCTGATCTTCTACGCCGACGTCGGGCAGACCACCGCGTCGGCGTATGCGTGGCGGCCGGGTATGACGTCGGCGCGACGCGTGAGCTCGAACGCTCCCCCCAACGGTTGCGTCGGGCATCCCACGACCGACGCCGTTCGCTGCCTGCAGAACCCCGACAGCACCACGGTCACCGGCCAGACGACGCTGGATCTGACCGCGGGCTACGTCACCGTCGGTGGCAACACCCTGCTGCCCAAGGTCGCGACGCTGATCGCCGCGCTCAGCACGGATCCGGTGTCGACGACGGTGACGCAGCCGGCGCACTACCGCACCGGGTTCTCGTCCGACGGCGTCTGGCTCGCCTGGTCGGCGCGTCCTGCCCCCGACGGCACCGAGACGCTGATGATGCAGAAGATCGGCGACGACAGCACGCGCGTCAGCGTGGCGTCGGACGTGTCGCGCTGGACGTTCTCGCGCGACGGGAAGACGCTGTACTGGATGAAGTCGTTCAACTACAACCCGACGGCGCCGCTCGGCACGTTGCAGTCGACGCCGTTCCCGGTGCCGGCCGCCGGCACCGCGCCCACCGTGACGACGATCCAGCCCAACGTGTCGTTCTTCAGTCCTGCCGGCGACACCGGTCTGGTGCTGCTGGGGGCCTCGACCAATGGCGCGGCCCAGCTGAGCGTGATGGCCGACTCCGCTCAGCCGTCGCAGGCCAAGGTGCTCGATACCGGCGTCACTCAGCTGGCGAGCCTGTCGCGCGACGGGCACGACGTCGTCTACACGAAGTCGGGGCTCGATCTGTATGCCAACGGGCTCGATCTCGGCAGCGCGTGCACGCTGACCGCCGCCGCCGACGCAACGCCGTTCGGGACCTTCTCGGACCCGCCCAGCATGGTCTTCTGGATCAAGCCGGACGCGACCATCGGTAACTACGTCGGCTATTACACCAGCCTCGCCAACTGCCAGAACCAGATGTTCACGCTGGGCTTCTGGGTGTGGGCGCCGGTCAAGGACCAGGGCCTGATCTATGGCGACGAGGTCTTTTTCGACAACAACGGGAACGCGGACGTGACGCTGCGCTACGCGTCCCTGACCAACGGTGCGCTGCCGACCAGTGGGACGCCGATCCAGCAGCGCGCCAACCCGACGTTTGCGCTGCTCCTGCCGTACCTCTCGGCGGTGGTGTACACGATCAATGCCGGGGGCGACACCGACGGCATCTACCTCAAGGGTGATCTGCCGTTTCCCGCCACCACCCCGCCGGCTCCTCCATTGCAGCACCCGGACGCCGGTGTCGGTCCGCCGGAAGCGGGGGCCGGAGCGGGCGCCGACGCGGGCAGCGACGGCGGGTCCGACGCCTCCGACGGCGGTTAGGGCGGAAATCGGGGCCTGCCACGGGGCGGCAGCGTCATTGCGGTCCGGTCGCCCGAGGGGCGTTTGATTCTGCGCCCTTCCGCCCGCTGCGCAGGTCGGATAGCATCTAGAGACGCCCGTGATTCGTCGTCTTTATCCGATCGCTGCAGCGGTTGTCGCCCTGCTGGTCCCGACCCTGGGTGGCGGTGGCGATCCCTCGGTCGCCTCGGCCGCGGCGTTCGCCGCCGCGCGTGGCGCGACATCGGCCGTGCTGGATGTTTCGGGCGGCGCTTGCTGGATGCCGGTGCCCGAGATCGACGTTGCGCCTCACGACCTGGTGGCGCGGCCACCGACCCATCCGCGCGAGCTGTTGCTCTCGTTCGATGACGGTCCCGACCTGCGCGGGACGCCGCTGATTCTCGACGAGCTCGATCGCCGCGGCATCAAGGCCGTCTTCTTCGTCACCGGCTGGCGCCTGTCGGGCGATCGTCCCGAGGACGTTGCGCGGCGCGATCTCGTGCGCAAGATTGCGCGGCATGGGCATCTGGTGGCGAACCACACCATGACCCACAAGAACCTGTGCCAGAACCCGACCGCGCAGGCGGTGGAGATCGACGGCGCCGCGGAGATCGTCGAGCAGGTGACCGGCGTGCCGCCGCTGCTGTTCCGCTCGCCGTACGGTTCGATTTGCCCCAGCTTGCTCAGGGCGCTGGAGGCGCGCGATCTGCCCAACGTTCGCTGGAACATGGACCCGCAAGACTGGAAGAGCGATGACGAGGCGGTCATCTACCGCTACATCACGCAGAAGCTCTCGCACCTGGAGGGGCGCGGAATCCTGCTCTTGCACGACACGCACCTCGCGTCTGTGAATGTGCTGCCGGCGGTGCTCGACTGGATCGCGCGCGAGAACCACCGCGCGCTCCGCGAGTCGCGCCCGCCGATCACGCTGGTCGACTACGCGGCGCTGCTCCCTGAGCGCGCGGTGCCGCCGAGCGGGCTCGAGACCATCGTCGCCAGCGTGACCGAGGACGCCGGCGCCGCCATCGGACAGTTCGGACGCTTTCTGGTGCACTAGCGCGAGGGCTGCGTCGATGTTCGTCCTGCGCGACGTCTCACCCGACGACCTCGACGATCTGCACGCCGCGGCTCGTCACCTCGACTCGGTCAACCTGCCCGACGATCGCGAGCGGCTGCGCCAGCTGATCGAGGTCTCGTGCCAGTCGTTCGCGGGCGAGGTCGACGTGGCGTCACGGCGGTTCGTCTTCGTGCTCGAGGACCGCGAGCAGACGCCGGCGCGCGTCGTCGGCGCGTCGATGATCTTCGCCCAGCACGGCAACCGGCGCGCGCCGCACGTCTACTTCGACGTCATCGAAGACGAACGCTACAGCGAGTCGCTCGACAAGCACTTCAGCCACCAGGTGTTACGTATCGGCTACAACTACAAGGGGCTGACAGAGATCGGCGGCCTGGTCCTGCTGCCGGCGTATCGCCGCCGCTCCCAGCATCTCGGGCGGCTGCTGTCGTACGTGCGCTTCCTGTACATCGCGGTGCACCGGCGGTTCTTCTGCGGCGAGGTCGTGTCCGAGCTGATGCCTCCGCTCGAGCCCGATGGCACCAGCCTGCTCTGGGAGTCGCTGGGCCGGAGGTTCACCGGGCTCTCGTACCAGGAGGCCGATCGTCTTTCGAACCAGAATAAAGAGTTCATTCGCGCGTTATTTCCTCAGGACCCGCTTTACGTGACGCTGCTGCCCCCGCATGTGCAGCAGCTGGTGGGGCAGGTCGGACCTGAAACCAAAGGAGTGGAGAAGATGCTGCGCGAGATCGGCTTCGAGTACGCCCAGCGCATCGATCCGTTCGATGGCGGGCCGCACTTTCACGCCGCGACCGACAAGATCACGCTGGTGGGCGCGACGTCGCGCGTCCGCGCGGGAGACGATGTCCGCGCGGGGACGGCCGACGCAGCCGGCGCCGGCGGCTCTGCATTCCTGGTGGCTCGCGAAGCGGCCGCAGCGCCGTTCTTCGTCGCGACGAAGGTCGTGGCCCCACCTCCCGACAAGGATGGTAGGCTTGCGCTGCCACGCGCCGTTCGGGAGGCCATGGGGGCCGCTCCGGGCGACGAGCTGGCGATCTTGCCGCTCTGACTCTCGCTGCTCTGAATCAATTCATGCCGTCTACCGTCTTTGTCGTCGACGACGAGAAGAATATACGCCGCACCGTTCGCATGGTGCTGGAGGGTGAAGGCTTCGCCGTCGAGGAGGCGGCGAGCGGCGAGGAAGCGCTCGCGCGCCTGCCCGACATCGGCGCCGACGTCATGCTGCTGGACGTGCAGCTGCCGGGCATGTCGGGGTTGGAGGCGATCGAGCGCGTCGCGAAGCTCAAGACCAGCGAACCGCAGCCGACGGTGATCATGATCTCCGGCCACGCGACGCTGGCCGACGCCGTGCGCGCGACCAAGGCCGGCGCGTACGAGATCCTCGAGAAGCCGCTGGATCGCGAGCGGCTCATGGTCGC
The DNA here is from genome assembly GCA_964571275.1 of uncultured Myxococcales bacterium. GTDB lineage: Bacteria > Myxococcota_A > Polyangia > Fen-1088 > Fen-1088 > DASRQZ01. Next base: position 73,301 of record CAZNCQ010000004.1, on the reverse strand, counting down.
GCTGCGCAACGCGCTCGAGCGGCGGGCGATGGCGCGCGAGGTGGCGGGCCTGCGTGCGCTGACCGAGGAGCGCTTCGAGATGGTCGGCCGCAGCGCGATCATGAACGCGCTCTATGCGCAGATCGCCAAGGTGGCGCCGACGCGCACGCGCGTGCTCATCACGGGCGAGTCGGGCACCGGCAAGGAGCTGATCGCGCGCGCCGTGCATCGAGAGAGCGCGCTCAAGAACCAGTCGTTCATCAAGGTGAACTGCGCGGCGATCCCGCCCGAGCTGATCGAGTCCGAGCTGTTCGGCCACGAGCGCGGCGCGTTCACCGGCGCGATCGGACGCAAGCGCGGGCACTTCGAGATGGCCGACGGCGGCACGATCTTCCTCGACGAGATCGGCGACATGATCGCGTCGGCGCAGGCCAAGGTGCTGCGCGTGCTGCAGTCGGGCGAGTTCACGCGCGTCGGCGGCGAGCAGACGTTGAAGGTCGACGTGCGCGTGGTCGCCGCCACCAACCGCGATCTGCCGGCGGCGGTCGCGGCCGGACAGTTCCGCGAGGACCTGTACTTTCGACTGGCGGTCGTGCCGCTGCGCGCGCCACCGCTGCGCGAGCGCGCGTCGGACATTCCGCTCCTGTGCGCGGCCTTCCTCCAGGATGCGTGCCGCGACAACGGCATGAAGGAAAAGGCCATCTCCGAGGAGGCGGTCACGCTGCTCAGCGAGTACTCGTGGCCCGGCAACGTGCGCGAGCTGCGTAACGTGATCGAGCGGCTGGTGATCCTTTCGGAGGAGAGCATCGGCGTCGGCGATCTGCCCGAGGAGATCGTCGAGGACGTGTCGCGTCGCAAGCGCGAGGTGGTGTCGGCCGGACAGACGCTGCCGCGGGTCGAGCTGCCGCCCGAGGCGCGCGCGCTGCCCCTGCGCGAGTTCCGCGATCACATGGAGCGCGAGTACATCCGCATCAAGCTCGATGAGAACGGCTGGAACATCTCGCGCACGGCAAACCTGCTGGGCATCGAGCGCACCAACCTGCACAAGAAGATGCGCTCGCTGGGCTTGACGCGCGAAGAGCGCGCCGGCGGCTGACGGGCGCGCGGTCTTGACGACGTCGGTTTTGGCGACCCGTTCTTGACGACTCCGTGGCGACCAGGCATCTCGTGACCAAGCTGATCCGGCTCGCGGCCTTGCTCGGCTTTTCAGGCGTGGCGCTGGGGGCCTTCGGCGCGCACGGCCTGCGCGCTCGCGTGTCGCCGGCGATGCTCGAGGTCTACCGCACCGGCGTGCTCTATCATCTGCTGCACGCGCTGGTGCTGCTGGGCGTGGCCCTGGGCGCGCGGCGGCTGCGGCGGGTGCGCGCGATCGCGGCGCTCTTCACCGTGGGGATCGTGCTGTTCTCGGGCAGCCTCTATGCGATGGCGCTGACCGGCATCACTGTGCTGGGCGCGATTACGCCGCTCGGCGGGCTCGCGTTTCTGGCGGGCTGGGCGCTGCTGTTCTTCGCGCCCCGCGACGACGCGAGCTCGGTCCCCTGACCCGCATCCACGTAGACGTGGACGAATCGGGTTGGTTCTAGCGGCGCAGCACGACCCAGAGCACGGCCGCCGTCAGCGCGAACAACCCGGTCAACAACCCCACGCCCGTGATCAGCTTCCGGTGGTCGTAGTGCGACTGCGCCTGATCGATGGCCGCGATCTGCCGCTCGCGGTCCGACACCGTCTCCTCGAGCCGATCGATGCTCTGGTACAGCGGCACGAGCGCGGCAACCGGCGAGCGCGACTGCGCGCCCGCGCGGCCGAGCTGCTCGGTCAGCTCGACGACCTCGCGCTCGGCGTCGGCGCGCTCGCGGCTGTGTCCGGCGATGCTGGCCTTCATTGCCGAGCCCGCGCTCCGTCGCGTCGCCACCGCGGCCTCGAGCTTGGCGCGCGCCGATTGTGCGGCGGCGCGCAGCGACGACGATTGCTCGCGCATCTCGACGAGCTGCGCGTCCAGGCGCGCGACCTGCGACTCCAGCGCCTCTTCGTCGGACTTCATTCCGGCGGCCTCGTGACGCAGGTGCGCCGCCTTCTGCTTGCCGTCGGGTGACGACTCGGCCAGCTCGGCGTCGCGCTCCAGGCGCGCGCGCGCGTCGCGGGCGCGCGTGAGGCGGCTCGCGCTCTCCTGGTTGTCGCGGCTGACCCCCCGAGTCAGCTCTTCGGCGTCGCGGCTCGCCTTGTCGCACGCGTTCCACTCCGCTTCCAGCACCAGCTCGTGCGCGCCCAGGCGGCCTTCCTCGGCGGCGAGCAGCTTTTCCGACGCGACGATATCGGCCGCGGCGGCCTCGCGGCGCGCCTCGGCGCGGCCGATCGCCTCGAGCAATCCGGTCAAGTCCGGATGCTGGATGCCCTGGGCCAGGATCGTCGCTCCCAGCTCCTTGACCGCGCCGCCGAGCAGCCGCTCCGCGCCGTCACGTTCCTCGGCCAGGCGGCGCTGCCGTGCGCCCGCGTCGAGCTTCTCGCGCAGGAAGACGTAGATGTAGGCGATGGATCCGGCGAGCCAGCCGATGCGGGAGGTGCTCGCCCCACTGATGCGCTCCTCGCTGCGACCGATCGATCGGCTGGTGCGCGGAGTCGGCTGTGCCGGCAGCGGCGCCAGCATCGTCCGCGACATGGCCCCGGTGAGCGATGCTGCGTCGCCCGCCGCGAACACGCCACCGACGTTTCCGTTCGCGCCGGCGACGTTCCCGGCAATCGGCCCGGTCACCGGGGCCATGCGCCGCCCGCATTGCGAACAGTAGCCGAGGTGGTCGGCGTTCTGATGCGAGCAGTACCGACAGGCACGCATTCAAGGCTTACTCTATATGAAATCGGCCCGTCCCCGGTTTCCCTGGGCCATTTTCCATGGTACCGATGTGATATGAACGCCGCCGCCAAGACCAGCTGTCAGGTGATCGAGAAAGCCTTGGGGAAGAGCCCGGCTTTCAAGAAGGTGGACGAGGGGTTGTACGTGGTGAAGCAGGGGTCGTCCCTGGTGATGATCAATGTATTGCCGTGGAACCCCGACCGCGCGGTGGTCCGTTGTGTCGCCCAGCTGGTCAAGGGCGTCACCATGGAGGTTCCGCTGGCGTTGCAGTTGCTCGAGATGAACGCGCTCCTGCGCTTCGGCGCGTTCGCCTACGTCCCCGCGGGCGAGGTGATCGTCTTTTCGCACACGCTGCTCGGCGGCAAGTCGCTGGGCGCCGAGGAGCTGACCACGACGATCCGCGACGTCGCCATCATTGCCGATGAGTACGACGACCGGATCGCCGCGCGCTATGGCGGTCAGACCATGCAAGAGCTGCTGGAAGAGAGCGTGGTCGAGCACTTCCGGACGGCGCACGGCAAGAAGGATCACTTCAAAGCGTGACCGGCGCGAAGGCGAACATCCTGGAGGCGATCGGCGGCACGCCGATCGTGAAATTGCAGAAGGTGGCGAAGCACGTCGCCGCCGAGATCTTCGTCAAGTGTGAGTACCTGAACCCGGCCGGCTCCATGAAGGACCGGGTCGCGCTGAACATCGTCAGCGACGCCGAACGCCGCGGCCTGCTGGGTGCGGGCGCGACGATCGTCGAAGCGACCAGCGGCAACACCGGCATGGGCCTGGCTCTGGTGGCGGCGCTGCGCGGTTACCAGTGCGTCTTCGTCATGCCCGACAAGATGTCGCAGGAAAAGGTCGCGGCGCTGCGCGCGTTCGGCGCGCGCGTCGTGATCTGCCCGACCGCGGTCGAGCCCGAGGACCCGCGCAGCTACTATCAGACCGCGAAGCGCATCGTGCAGGAGACGCCGGGCGCCTACTACGCCAACCAGTACCACAACCCGTCGAACCCCGAGGCGCACTACCTGTCGACGGCGCCGGAGATCTGGGCGCAGACCAACGGCGAGGTCGACGTCTTCGTCGCCGGCATGGGCACGGGCGGCACGATCTCCGGCTGCGGCCGTTACTTCCGCGAGAAGAAGAAGGACTTTCGCCTGATCGGCGTCGATCCGATCGGATCGCTCTACTACGAGTACGTGAAGACCGGGCGCATGACGCGGCCGTTCTCGTACTACGTCGAGGGCATCGGCGAGGACTTCCTGCCGACGACGATGAACCTCAAGATCCTCGACGAAGTCATCCGCGTCGACGACAAGGAGTGCTTCCTGATGACGCGCGAGCTGGTGCGCCAGGAAGGCCTTTACGTCGGCGGCAGCTCGGGCGCGGCGGTCGCGGGCGCGATCAAGTACGCGGAGATGAGCAAGCGCAAGGAGAACATCCTGGTCTTGCTTCCCGACAGCGCGCAGAAATATCTGTCGAAGATCTTCGACGACAAGTGGATGCGCGAGAACGGGTTCCTCGACGAGCCGGATCTGCTCGGCACGGTTTCGCAGCTCCTGCGGTCGCGGCCGGAGCGGCCGGTGGTGACGGCGAAGCTGGGCGTGCGCGTGCGCGACGTGATCGCGCAGATGCGCGACAACGGCATCTCGCAGCTGCCGGTCGTCGGCCCCAACGGGCGTCTCGCGGGCATCGTCGCCGAGGTCGACCTGCTCAACCACCTGGTCAAGGGTGAGGGCGGGCTCGACAGCCCGATCGACGATCTCGTCGAGTCGGACTACGCCACGGTGTCGCCCGCGACGCGCGTGCACTTGATGCGCAACATCTTCAACGATGCCAAGGTCGTCGTCGTCGAGGAGCGCGACAAGATCGTCGGCGTCATCACGAAGATCGATCTCATCGAGTACCTGGCCGAGCGCCGCGGAAGCGTCGTCTGACGATGGCCGCGCGGTCGTCTCGGCGCGGGCGCGCGAACGCCCGCCCGCGCTTCGCCACCCTCGCCGTGCACGCTGGCCAACATCCCGAGCCCGTCACCGGCGCCGTGATGACGCCGGTCTTTCTCACGTCGACCTATGCGCAGAAGGGGCCAGGCGAGCACAGCGGCTTCGAGTACTCGCGCACGCAGAACCCGACGCGCTTCGCGCTCGAGGCGAACCTCGCGGCGCTGGAGGGCGGCGCGTTCGGCCTGTGCTTCAACGCCGGGCTCGCCGCGACGACGGCCGTGATGTCGCTGCTGTCGGCGGGCGACGAGGTCGTGGCGGGCGACGATCTCTACGGCGGCACGTTCCGGCTCTTCGACAAGGTCTTTCAGCGGCTGGGCCTGACGTTCGTCTACGCCGACGCGCGCGATCCGGAGTCGCTCGCCGCGGCGATCACCCCGCGCACCAAGCTGTGCTGGATCGAGACACCCACCAACCCGCTGCTGCGCCTGGCCGACATTCGCGCGATCGCACGTGTCTGCCGCGCGCGCGGCGTCGTGCTCGCCGTCGACAACACGTTCATGAGCCCGTACTTCCAGCGGCCGCTCGCGCTGGGCGCCGACCTGGTCGTGCACTCGACGACCAAGTATCTCAACGGACACTCCGACATCGTCGGCGGTGCCATCGTCTGTGGCGACGCTGGTGGCGCGGCGCGCGGCGCGCGGAAGTTGCACGAGCGACTGGCGTTTCTGCAGAACGCCGCCGGCCTGAGCCAGCCGGCGTTCGACAGCTTCATGGTGCTGCGCGGGACCAAGACGCTGGCGGTGCGCATGGAGCGCCACCAGGCGAACGCGCTGCGCGTCGCGCGCTGGCTCGAAGCGCGCAGTGACGTCGCGCGCGTGATCTATCCAGGCCTGCGTTCGCACCCGCAGCACGCTCTGGCACGGCGGCAGATGTCGGGCTTCGGCGGCATGCTCAGCTTCGTGCTTCGCGGCGGGGAAGGGCCGCGCACAGTGGCGCGCGCACGGCGGTTGCTGCGCGCGCTGCGCCTCTTCGCCTGCGCCGAATCACTGGGCGGCGTCGAGTCGCTGGCCGAGCACCCGGCGATCATGACGCATGCGTCGATTCCACCCGCACGGCGTGCGGCGCTGGGCATCGGCGACGGTCTCATTCGCCTGTCGGTCGGCATCGAAGACGTGCGCGACCTGATCGGCGATCTCGAACAGGCGTTCGCGAAGGCGCGATAGGTCGGCGCGCCGCCCAAAAGGAAAAGGCCGACCGGATGGCTCCGGCCGGCCTTTTTAGCTTCGATCAGCGTTCCTTACATGCAGGTGTAGCGAGCGATCACGGCGGCGTCGGCACCCGCGTCAGGGACGACGACGTCCGCGCAGGTGCAGGTCTGGATGTTGCCACCGCCAACGTTGCGCGCGCAGGGCGAGGGTGAGACGCCGACCATGCACGCACGGTTGTTTTGCGTGTTGGCCGGGCAGGCCGGACCCGCGTCGACCGGGGGAGCGACATCGCGCGGAGCGGCGTCCACGGGCGGGACCACGCCCGCGTCGTTCGGCGTGCACGCACCGCAGTTCAGGCGGTTGGTGTTGCGGCACGTGCACATTTGCGTTCCGGGGCCACGGCCACCACCGGCGTTGCACGTGGCGGTACAGGTGAAGCCCGCCGTGCACATCGCGTTCTGGGCGCACATCTGGGGGCCCGCGTCGACCGGGGGACCACCCGCGTCTTGGCCGGGGCCGGTCGTGCCGCCGGTGCCGCCGCCCGTCATGCCGGCCGTGCCGGTCATGCCGCCGACGTTCGTGATGATCACGATCCCGCCACCGGAGCCGGTGCCGCTACCGCCGGCAGTACCGGATTTGCCGCCGGTGCCCGTGTCGACCGTCGAGCTGCTTCCGCAACCGTAGGCCGTGAGTGTCGCCACAAGCGCTGTGCACCAGAGCGTCGCAATTGTTCGCGTTCGAGTCATTGGTCCCTCCAAAAATTCCGTTGAGCCGTGCCCCCACAGTGCTCGGGCTTCGATCTTGGTGCGTTAGTGCTGACACGCACATACAACCGTCAAAAAATTTGAGCCGTCCGGGAAAATGTGGTCTCGCGCCCGATCGGGCGCCGTGATTCACGGCCCCCCAGGCGACGGGAACGGCGCCGGCGCGCGTGGGTCCGGGCACCCTTTGACGACCACGCGAGGCGAGCTTCTGTTCAATCCCGAGATCAGGCTCGTGCACCCTGTGCCGGAGAAGTCCAGGCGCGGGACGCCATCGAGCCTCGTGGAGAGAGTCCAACCGTTGACCGGATCGTTGGGGATCGGCGTGCCATTGACGTCAACTTCGAGCCGAGTCGGATTCTGATCGAAAGACGGTTCGGTGATGTCGATATGGCAGATCGTGCCGCTGACGACGCTGTCGATCTGCGAACGAGCCAGCACGTCTGTATTGGCGACGTAATAGAACGGGCTCGACATTCCGCTCGGTTGTCCGCCAGCAAAGGCAATATTGCTGAGGCAATTGTTAATCGGTGGACCGCCATCATCCGAATCAATCGGGACGTCGCCGATGGCTACGACGGCCGTCACGATGTGCGGCAGGGACAAGGCCATGTCGCTGACGAGCTGAGCCGTCTGATCGCATACGTCCGGCGTCGAGTCGAGCGAGCAGCTCGGTGGCCCGTCGGTGAGCAGAATCGCATAGAGCGGACCCATTGAGTTCTTCAAGCTGGTGGAAATCTTCTTGAGCGCCTGCGCGCTGGGCGCCTCGCTGCTCCCGAGGCAGTTGTATTGCCCCGCAGCAGGGTTCCAACATGAATTCATCTTGTCCAAGATCGCGCCCGGCCCATGCCCCAGCGAGGGTGGCACGAATCCACCGATGCAGCAGTCGCTGCAGGAACTGTCACTCGACTGGCCCGGGAACTCGACGTAGCCGAACCCGGCGAGCGACGTGTACTTGGTCACCGTGTCCGAGATCGCTGCCCGAATGACCGTGTATCGTGTGCCGCTCGTACCGAGATTGTTTTTCCCCATCGATGGCGATCGGTCGACCGCGAACATGACCGAGGGCACTTCCGGCGCCACCGCGAGGGAGAACGACTGGGCACCCCCGCTGCAGTGAACCCGGTTGGCGTCCGAGGTTCCGCCGTCGCCGACACCATTGCCGCCACCGCCCAGGCCCGCATCGATGCCATTCGCTCCGCCCCCACCGGCCGTCCCCCCATGATCGAGGACAATGGTCTTCATGCTACACGCGGCCGGAAGCAGCGCCGCTGCCAGGAGCGCTGAGCGGCCGCCCGCCCACCATCTGGTCATGGCGACTTGGTGCGAGCCGTCGAACCCTGCAGCAGACGGTTGGCGTCGCGGCTGAACCGCCCCTGCGGCCACGCATGCAGGTACTCCTCGAGCGCGGCGTTCCCGCTCGATTGCCCCATGGCGATGAGGCACGCCGCCCGCTGGAAGCTGGCGTACTCGGTGACCTCGCGCGTGCGCGACGCCGCCAGCGCCGTCTGGTAGGCGCCGAGCGCCTCGCTGTAGTCGCCGCGCTCGCGGTACAGGTCGCCGGCGATGCGCGCGATCTCGGCGCGCCGCTCGCTGTCGGCGTGACGCCGCAGGAAGTCGGTCGCCTCAGTGAGCGCGCCGTTGGAATCACCCGATGAGACGAGCGCCTCGATGATCGAGACGTCGGTTTCGAGGCGCAGCAGGCCGTTTGGATGGGCCGAGCGGTAACGCTTCCAGGTCGCGATCGCATCCGACGCCTGGTGCAGCCGATCCCGCTGGACGCGGCCGCTCTCGTATTCGGCGTTCTCGGCGGCCGTACCACCGCGCGCGATCACGACCCGATAGAGCTCGAGCGCGCGATTGGGATCGCCCGCCGCCAGCGCGGCATGCGCCTCTTGCATCGGGTCAGGCGCCGGCGCGAGAGCCGCCGCCACCGGAGCGCTGACCGCAGGTGCCGGTGCGGGCGGAGCCGGCGGCACAGGAGCCGCCACCTGGGGCTCGGCCGGGCCGTTCGCCGGACCATCGACGGGAGTGCCGCTGCGATCGATCGGGCTCGTCCACGAGTCACCCGAGGCGAGGCGCACCAGGCGGTGCTTCCGCCAGACTTCGACTACGCCCTCGTCCACGGCGACGGCGACTTTGATTCCTTCGACGTGCAGGCGGAACTTCGTGCCGATGACGACGATCCGATAAGGACCGGCCGCCACCGTGAAGTTGTGTCCCGGAGCCTGATGAGGGACGGCGAACGCGACATCGCCCTTCTCGACCGCAGGGCGGTCGACTCCGTCGCTCTGCGGGGTGACGAGCATCGTCGAGGACGGAGACAACCGCACGGTCGTCCCGCCGTGCAGCGCGAGCCGCCGCGTCTGTCCGGAGCTGGTCCGCACGGTCGTGGGATTGCCCGTCGGCGTGGGAGCGGGCGCGATGCCAGCTGTCGGCGGAGCGGCGGCGCTGCCGGCCGACTCGGGGGAAGCCGTCGTATGAATGCGCTCGACCTCGGGCACGGTCACGGAGGTCTTCTCTTCGGAGATCCCCGAACCTTCGACCACCACCATCCGCGTGCGCACCAGTGCCGGCAGCACCCAGATCCCGATGGCGACCGCCAGCGCCGAGCTGGTCACGACGCCGCCGATGAACCACGGCCAGCGCGAACGCACCGGCTGCTCGACGTCCGGGCTCGCGACCTTGCTCCACAGGCGGCGCATGGTCACCTCGTCGGGAAGGCGGCCGCGCGCCTCGTCGAGAGCCGCAGCCAGATCGGCCTCGACCTGGTTCGCCGGCTCACCCAGCCAGGCGCTGGGAGACGATCCGGAAGACGACCCGCGGCCACTCATTGGGCCCTCTTGCTGGCCATCTTGGTCAGCTCGGCGCGCGCGTGGTGCAAGCGCGACCAGACGGTGTTCTCCGGACAGCCGACGATGCGAGCGATCTCGTCGATCGGCAAACCCTCGATCTCGAACAGCACCAACACCATCCGCTTCTTCGGATGCAGGCGCTTCAATAGATCGTCGAGCAGGTGCACGCGCGCCGTCTTCTCCGACGGGTCCGGCGCGGGCGCGGGCGCCGGCTCGCGCAGCAGCAGCGTGGACAGCAGCGCGTTCAGCCGGCGCCGCTGAACCAGACGGTTCGCGCCACGCGCGGCGATGCGATAAATCCAGGTGGACAGACGCGCGTCCCCCCGGAACCGTCCCAGGCTCCGGTAGATCGCCATGAAGACTTCCTGGCAGGCGTCCTCGCGTTCGTGCTCGGGCACGCCCAACGCGCAAATGAAACGATGGACCGTCGGCGCGTGCCGCTCATACAAAAGACGCCAGGCCCCTCGATCCCCCCCGCGGCATCGGTCCACCAAGTCACTGTCCGAGGGGGCACTGACTGAGGCGCGCCGCGCCGTATTTGTGAGCTCCACCGTTCTCAAGGTATTTCCCCTACGCCAGGTTAGAGACGGGCAGCCGATTTTTCGTCATTGAAAAGAAAAGCCAAGTTCCAATCCAGTCTTGACGTAATAACGCGACTCGGCGAACAATCGGTTGTTACTGCCGCTGCGCCAATCATAGCCGGTTCCCATTCCGACGGCTCCGCCGATTCGCACGAAGACGCGGCGCAGGACGGTGAGGCGGTAGCCCAGCGCCAGCTCGCCGCGCACGGGGGTTTGGCTCCCGGTCTTGTTCGTACCGGTAACGGTGGACGAACCTACCGTCGTGAATAGCCAATCCACGCCAACCCGAACACCCGGTTCCACCTGGCCGGGGCCGGCCAAAATCGGTATCCAGAAACCGAGACGGAACGGCATGCGGCGAAGCGTCGCAACGTACCCGTCATCGGGCGCGCTGCGCGTGGCCGACATGGCTCCGGTGAAGGTCAGCGCAAAGCGGCGTCCCGCGAGCCCGCGCTCGAATCCCAGGCCGAAGCCGACCTCGAAGTCGCTCTCCTCGCTGGAGGCACCGCGCCAGGAACCACCCGCGAACAGGTCGAACCGTGACGCGGCACTCACGACCGGCGGGGGTGGGCGGGCCAGGTTCTCATCGGGGGGAGGCAACGGGGCTGGAATGGTCGGTGGCGCCTCGTAGCCCAGGTCGTGAACGAAGCGATCGACGATCAGCGCCACCGTTTCGGCGAGCGCCACGCAGTCGTTGCGCCCGCGCTCCGAGACGGTGAGGTTGCGATAGAGGCGCGCCTCGCCTCCCTGGTCGACCATCTCGATGCGTAGCGGTGTCGACCCCGTGCCGCCCGACACAGATAGCTTCAAGACCCCGGGGTTCGACGCCTCGCTTCCGGAGACGACCACCGCAGGGATGCGAGCCATGAGCGCATCGGCGATCTGATGCGGCGACGGACAACCCTGATCGGGGCCGGAAGGCGCGGCGACGACCACCGCATAGGCCGGCACGAGGAACACGGGCGCATTATGGTACAGAATCTCCGCAGCGCGCGACGATCGCGGCGATTCCGCGGTCGAATGCGTTCGGCGCTGGAAGCAGGCTCACCATCAGATAGGCGCCTGCCGGCATGTCGAAGAGGTAGCCGGGGTGCACCAGGACGCCGTCGTCGGCGAGCAGCGCGAGCGCCCACCGCTCGTCACTGGCGCCGTCGCCGGCCAGGTCGGGCACGCGCAGGATCGCGGTCCATCCGCCCTCGGCGTTGAGGCAGGTGACCGGACAGGTGGGGCCGAGCGCGGCCAGCAGCCTCGTTCGGTTCTGGGTGACGCGATCTAGAATCGCCGCGCGCACGCCGGCGCCGAGATCGAGCAATCGCGGCAGCGCGCGCTGCACCGGGCCGGCAACCGAGAGATAAGTGTCGCTGATGAGCTCCAGCCGCGCGAGCGCCGCGCGTGTCGCCGCGGGCGGGCCGGCGACGACCATCCAGCCAAGCTTGAGGTGTGGCAGACCGCATGCTTTCGACAGCCCGCCCAGGCTGAAGGTCAGGGCACGAGCCGTGATCGCCGGCGCCGCCGCCAGGCAAGTCGCGGCGGGTGCGCGCGTCGCGAAGCGATAGTCGGCAAAGACCTCGTCGGAGATCACCGCCAGCTCCGCGCCCGCGGCGATCTCGCCCAGCCGCGCGAGATCCGACGCGGCCACGAACGAGCCGGTCGGGTTGTTGGGGTTGACCACGACCAGCGCGCGCGCCCGCCCCCCATTCGTTGCGGCCAGGGCCAGCGCCGCCGCGAGGCTGTCGAGGTCGACATGCCATTCGCCGTCATAGGTCAGGCGGTACCCGAAGGACCGGACCCCTTCCAGGCGCGCCAGGTAATCGAAGAGCGGGTAACTCGGTTCAGGAACCAGGATGGCATCTCCGGGATCGCAGAGCAGCTTGAACAGCAGGGCGTACGACTCGCTGGAGCTCGCGGTGATCAGGACCTGCTCGGCGTCGACCGGGGTCGCCACCGCTCGGTAACCGCGCGCTACCGCTTCACGCGCCGAGCTCAGTCCGAACGGCGCCGGTTCGTAGCCGTGCGTTGCCCCCGCGCCCAGCGCTTCGCGCAGCGCCTCGGTGGGGTAGGGGATTCCAACGCGCGTCGGATTGGACTCGGTCAGGTCGACGATGGGCAGGCCCGCTGCGCGCCGCTCGCGCTCCCGGCGCGCCAGCGCGTTCTCGGGGCGGTCCCACGGCAGGCGGGCGGAGAACACCGCGCGAGCTTACATCCGGTCGATTGCGGGCGCCTTCCGTCGCCGCCGGGCATCGTTATTCATGAAGGGGATGCGATACCACGCGCTGGCCTGCGACTACGACGGCACGCTCGCCTCGGGCGGGCAGGTCGCGCGCGAGACGACCAGCGCGCTGCGCCGCCTGCGCGCGAGCGGCCGCCGCCTGATCATGGTCACGGGCCGCCAGATCGGCGATCTGCTCGCGGTCTGTCCCGAGGTCGGCCTGTTCGATCGCGTGGTCGGCGAGAACGGCGCCGTCGTCTACGCGCCCGCGAGCGGCCGCTGGCGCGCGCTGGCCGAAGCTCCAGCGCTGTCGTTCATCACGGCGCTGCGTCGGCGTGGTGTCGAACCGCTGGCCGTGGGTCAGGTCGTGGTCGCGACCGAACGGCCGCAGGATGTCCTCGCCCAGCAGGTCATCCACTCGCTGGGGCTGGATTGGCGGATCATCTACAACCGCGAGGCGGCGATGATGCTGCCCGCGCGCGTCGACAAGGCGACCGGCCTCGCGGCGGCGCTGGAGGAGCTGGGCGTGTCGGCGCACAACGTCGTCGCGATCGGCGATGGCGAGAACGACGACCGCCTGCTCATGAGCTGCGAGTGCGGCGTCGCCGTGGCCAACGCCGTCCCCGCGTTGAAGCAGCATGCCGACCTGGTGACCACCGAAGAGAGCGGCGCGGGCGTGGTCGAGCTCATCGACCAACTGATCGCGCTGGATCTCGTCGAGCTCGCGCCGCGGCTCGGCCGTCACGACATTCCCTTCGGCATCGACGATCGCGGCGCGGCGCTGCGGTTGCCCGCGCACGGCGCGACCGTCCTGGTCGTCGGCGCCCCCGGGGCCGCCACCTCGGCCGTGGCCGCGGGCCTGGTCGAGCGCCTCGCGGCCTACGGCTATCAAGAGGGTATCGTGCTGTCGACCGGTGACGACGCCATCTATCCGGGCGCGATCGTCGTCGGCGACGCGGCTCATCTGCCTCACCCGACCGAGGTCGCGGCCGCGCTGGACCACCCGCGGCAGAATGCGGTGCTGCGGCTGCACGCGGTCGGCGCCGCCGACCGCCCGCGCCGCTTCGAGTCCTTGCTCTCGCAGCTGTTCGAGATGCGCGCGCGCACCGGCCGGCCGCACTGGATCGTCATCGACGAGGCCGACCAGCCCGGCGCCGGCCAGGGTTTCGGCGCCGCGCGCCGTCCCGAGGATCTGCTGGGTCTCATCCTCGTGGCCGCGAAGCCGCGCGACCTCGCGCCCGCGGCGCTGGCCGCCGTCGACGTCGTGGTCTCTGTCGGCGCGTCGCCCGCCGAGGCGCTGCAGGCGTTCGCCGATGCCGTGGGCACACCCGCACCTACGACACTGCCGACCGGCGTCGGGGCCGGCGAGGCGATCGCGTGGTGGTGCCGGCGCCTCGACCCGCCGTTCCGCTTGCATGACATCGGCGCACCCCGCGCGGCGTGAAATGCTCGCTCTAGTCGACGGGGTAGGGGAAACCACCTAAGATGACCCCTCTCGATGTCCCTTGATCTCCGTGACCTCTTGCGGTCAGAGCTGCGGGTTCATTCGCGGCTCAAGCAGCAAGGGATGCTCGCGCGACCCGACGAGGGCGCGCGCCTCGCGGCGACACTGCCGCCGCTGGTCCCGTTCGGCAACGCGCAATACGCCGCCGCCGACTGGCTGGTCGACTGGGATCATCGCCTGCCGTCGCGGCAGGCGGTGTTGCGTCTCTACGCGCACTACACCGACGAGCGCCGGCGCGAGGCGCAGCGCGCGCTCGATGACCGCCTGGCGGAGATCGCGAAGGCGGATCTCTTCCCCGAGTTCGACGTGCCCGACTTCGTCGGCCTGCCCGCCGACGAAGCCTACGAAACCGAGGTCGATCTCAGCGGCAGTCCCTCGCGCCTGCGCCTGATCAGCGACTGGCGGCGCGAGATCCAGCAGGCGCCGGGCGAGCAGGCGGTCGAGATCGTGCGGCAGTCGGAGCCGTTTCGCGAGCTGCGCGCCAAGGCCAAGATCCGCCCCGCCGCGCTCGGCGATCTCGAGCCGGCGGAGTGGTCGCCGCCGTGCGAGAGCGGTCACGTGCGCTGGGGCGTCGACGTCTGGTATCTGCTGACATTCAACGGCATGGTGGGCGAGGGGCGGGCGTTTCTCGTCGACCTCGAAGAGCGCGCGGTCGTGCGCGAGCGCGACTTCCAGTTCCGCGCCGGCTGATTCCCGGATTCGGGCGTCGGGACTGTCCCTTCGGGTGGCCCGTAGAGCCGCGCGGAAAGCACGACCAAATCGGGCGCCGGGCGTGGACCGGGTCACGCGCGCGACTTAGATTTCATGTGGAGACAAGCCGTGGGCGACAAACGCAAAGAGGACGAGCTCATCGACGAAGCCAGTCTCGAGTCGTTCCCCGCGAGCGATCCGCCGAGCTGGACGATGGGGCGGCGGCCGTCGTCGCGTGATCAGGCGCCGGCGACGCCGCCGAAAGCGGCAGGACCGGCAGCGGAGCGCGCGGCGCGGCCGGCGGGTAAACCGGGCCAGCCTCGGTAAGAGTCGAGGGAAAAGCGCCGGTCAAACCGTCGCGGATGTGTTAGGCATCCGGGGCCCATGAACCGGGATCTGGCAGTCGAGACGGACGGCCTCGAGAAGCGGTACGGTGATCTGACCGCGCTCGCGGGGGTTTCCCTGTCGATCGACGCGGGCGAGATCTTCGCGCTGCTGGGTCCCAACGGCGCCGGCAAGACCACCTGGATCTCGATCGTGTGCGGCCTCGTGCGCGCCAGCGCGGGGCACGCGCGCGTGATGGGCCACGACGTCGTGCGCGACGCGATCGCCGCGCGCAAGCTGGTCGGCCTGGTTCCGCAGGAGGTCAACTTCGATCCGTTCTTCACGCCGCGCGAAGTGCTGTCGTTCCAGATGGGCTACTACGGCCAGCGGCCCGACCCCGCGCGCGTCGACGAGGTGCTGCGCGCGCTCGACCTCTTCGGCAAGGCCGACACCAACACGCGCGCGCTGTCGGGCGGCATGAAGCGGCGGTTGCTGATCGGCAAGGCGCTGGTGCACCGGCCGAAGGTGGTTTTTCTCGACGAGCCGACCGCGGGCGTCGACGTGGCGTTGCGGCGCGACCTGTGGAGCTACGTGCGGCGGCTGCGACACGAAGGGACGACCATCGTGCTCACCACGCACTACCTGGAAGAGGCGGAGGCGCTGGCCGATCGCGTGGCCGTGATCGATCACGGTCAGCTGGTCGGGCTCGACACGACCGCGGCGCTGCTCGCGCGCTTCGGCAACAAGCAGATCCGCGTGCGGTTGACGGCCCCGGTCGCGGGCACCGGCGCGCCGTCGGCGTCGCTGCCGTCGCTGCCGTCGCTGCCGGCCTGGCTCACGGAGCTGGGCGCGACGGTCGACGCCTCCGGCCACGTCGTCACCTGTCCGCTCGGCGGCATGGCGCTGGCGGCGTTACTCGCGCGCCTCGGTTCGTTGCAGCCGGCGGTCGCCGACATCGACACCGAGCAACCGTCGCTCGAGCAGGTCTTCCTGGCGCTGACCGGCGGTTCTGGAGCGCCCCCGTCGCCATGAACGCGATCGGCTTTCGCACGCTGTTCGTCAAGGAGACGCGCCGGTTCTTGCGCGTGCCCGGCCAGACGCTCGCCCAGCCGATCGTCACGACCGCGCTTTACTTCCTGGTGTTCGGCTACGCGCTGGGCGGCCGCGTGCGCGAGGTCGACGGCGTATCGTACATCCGCTTCATCGTGCCGGGCCTGATGCTGCTCGGGCTGTCGCAGAACGCGTTCCTCAACACGTCGTCGTCGATGTTCATCGCCAAGATGCAGGGGACGATCGTCGATCTGCTGGTCGCGCCGCTCGGCGTGGTCGACCTCCTGCTGGCGTTCATCCTGGCGGCGGTGCTGCGCGGGATGTTGGTCGGCGGCATCGTCTGGCTGATCTCGGCGCTGTTCACCGGCTTCTCGGTCAGCCACCCGGTGTGGGTGCTGATCTTCGGCGCGCTCGTCGGCGCGACCTTCGGCCTCGTCGGCCTGGCGGTCGCGATCTGGAGCGACAAGTTCGAGCAGCTCAATATCGTGCCGACGTTCATCATCACGCCGCTCACGTTCCTGGGCGGCGTCTTCTACAGCGCCAACATGCTGCCGCCGCCCTGGAGCTACGTGAGCCGCGTGAATCCGGTGCTCTACATGGTCGAGGGCTTGCGTTACGGCGTGGTCGGCACGTCGAGCTCGTCACCCTGGCTCGGGCTGGCCGTGACGGCTGGCATCGGCATCGTGTCGCTGGCGATAGCTTCCTGGATGCTGGCGACTGGCTACAAACTGCGCAGTTAGTCGGGCCACGGGAAACACGCGAAGTTTCGTGAGCACGAGCGACACAAGATCAGAACGACCGCGGGAGCAGACGGCTCACCGTGGCGGATTCACGGCGCGCAGCCGCAGCCTCACGTAGTCGAGGATCCAGTCGGCGCCGTCGAAGAGGCGCGGCCGGCAGCGTGCTTCGACCGCCGCGACGAAGGCGGGTGCCTGGCCGCCCAGATGTTGGATGAGCGGCGAGAGAAAGATCTGTAGCCAGGCGCGCAGACCATCGCTGCCTGGAAGGCGCGTCGGCCGCTCGAAGAGCGACATCGCGCGCGGCTCGAGCCCGGCGGATGCCAGCACCGTCGCATACTGCGCGATGGTCGGGAAATACCAGCGCAACCAGCGCGCCGGATCCTCGCCACGTGCCTCGAGCTCGCCGGCGACCGCGGCGCACACCGTGGCGACACACCCGGCGCCTCCGAGTTCAGCGACCAGCCGGCCGCCCGGTTTCAACGCGCGCGCGATCCCGCGAGCGGCCGCCTCGGCGCGCGTCATCCAGTGCAGGGCGGCGTTGGAGAAGACGGCGTCGAACGCGTCGTCGAACGCCAGCGCCTCTCCGTCGCCGACGATCCACTCCAGCGCCGGCGCACGCTCGCGGGCGGCGGCGATCATTTCCGCCGACGCGTCCAGACCGACCACGCGCGCGCCGCTCGTCGCGATCGCCATGGCGAGCTCACCCGTCCCGCAACCGAGATCCAGGATGGATTCGCCCGATCGCGGCTCGAGCCAGTCGATCAGGCCGCCGGCGGCACGCGATACGAAGGCCGCGCGCGAATCGTAGAGCGCAGGATCCCAGCGGTTGGCAGGCGGAGCAGCGGCGCCGCCGCCGTCACCGGGTTGGTCGTGGCGTGGGCTCATGTCCTGGATGTATGCGGCCCGGACGCATGCATCAAATGATTCGTTCTAATCGCCTCGATTCATCGGTTTAATGCGCGTGAATGGAGCTGCGTGACCTGAACTACTTCCTGGCCTGCGTCGAGCACCGTAGCGTGACCGCCGCGGCGCGCGCGATTCACGTCGCGCAACCCACGCTTTCGCACGCGCTCGCGCGGCTCGAGCGGGAAGCGGGTGTGCGCCTGCTCGAGCGGCGCCCTCGCGACGATCTGCGCCCCACGGCGGCGGGCCGCCTGCTGCTGGCGCGCGCGCGCGACGCCCGCGCCGCCGTCGACGGGTTCACCGCGGATCTCGCGGCGCTGCACGGCATGGCGCGCGGCGAGCTGCTCGTGGGCTCGATCCAGAGTCTGAACGCGACGCTGCTGCCCGCGCCGATCGCGCGCTTCGTCGCCCTCTATCCCGGCGTGGCGCTGGGCGTGCGCACGCATCCGGCCGAGGCGATCGCCCAGGCCGTGCGCCACGGACGCGAGGAGATCGGCTTCGTCGCCGGCGCGCCGCCCGAGACATTGGCAGGCCTCTCCGTGCGCCGCCTTTATGAAGAACGCTTCGTCGCCATCATTCACAAGTCCGATGCGCTCGCGCGCCGGCGCAAGATTCCGATGTCGGCGCTACGCGAACGTGCACTGGCGCTGGTACCCGCGGGCGGGTATACAGCGACCGTCGTACACAGCGCGTGCGAGCGCGCTGGATTCGTACCGCGCGTCGCGGTCACCCTCGACTCGGGCGAAGGGCTGCGCGAGATCGTGCGCGCGGGAAAATTGATCACGATCTTGCCCGAGCGGTATTTGCCGAAGCACGACGATCACCTCAGCGCCGTGTCGTTGACCGATCCGACGCCGATGCGTGACGTCTTCGCGCTGCGCAATCCCGCGCGGATTGGCACGCGCGCCGCCGACACGTTCCTGGCGCTCGTCGAGTCGCATGTGTCAGAAAGGCGCTAGACGCGAAAATCCTGTGCGTTTGTCAACGCGTGGAACACGAGTTGTTTCGTTGGTGTGAACAACGGGAAAAGTTGTTTGCGCCGACTGGAAATCACGAATTTCGTCCCTCAAGATGAGGAAGGCGGGGCCGATGTGGAGGCCCAGAGATGGTTCGATCTCGAAGGTGAGTTGAGCGATGAACGCGATAGTGGTGGGGGTGTTGGCGTTGGCGAGCGCTCTGGTGAGAGAGCGTGAGGATGCAGTCCGCGACTGGACCGCACGTGTGGAGGAATCTCAGGTGGCGCTGTTGCCGCGGGTCGGCGACGGCGACGTGGGCGGCGAGCCGACAACCGGCACCGCCGCGGGCGCGGATGAGATCGAGTCGGGAACCGTCGCCGCGCAGACGACCGGCGCGCCGGCATCCTCCTCCGTAGACGTTTCGGTGCCATCGAGCGATCTGTCGTCCGACCTGTCTTCCGGCCTGTCTTCCGACGTGTCCTCCGGGGGGCAATGGCAGATCGCCTGCGAGATCAAGACCGGCAGCGCGCTGGTGTTCGATCGCGCGTCCCTGCGCGAGTACGGGACGGTGACGCTGTTTCGCTGGTCGGCGCCACGCTCGCGCATCGCGGGCCCCGGCGACGAGATCTACACCGCGGTCGTCAACTGCCGCGAGAAGACGATCGAGGCGGCGTGGCCCGGCCGGCGGCGAGAAACCTACGCTGGAACGTGCGGGCGCGGCCTGGTCGAGGCGGTGTGCGCCGCCTCGGAACAGGCGACCGCGACGCCGAGCGCGCGCGGCCGCTCCGGGGGTATGCGCCACGCCGGAAGTACGGCGACCCCGCACCGATAGGACGGCGGCGTCGTACAGCGGCGCCCGCTTGGCTACACGCCCGAGGCCCGCTTCACGGCGACGTGCGCCAATGCCAGCTCGTACTGCGCGCGTGTCAGGTTGAGCCGCGCCTGGGTCAGCGCCGACTCGGCCTCGAGCAGGTCGGTCGTGGTCGCCGCGCCGGCCTTGACCTGCGCCTCGGTCACGCGGAACGCTTCCTCGGCGCTGGCGATCGCCTTCTCCGCCGCATCGACCGCGCCGCGGGCCGCGTCGCCCTGCGCGAGGCTGATCGCCAGATCCGATTCGATCTGACGCTCCGTCGCTTCCAGGTCGCGGCGCGCGGCGGCCGCGTCGGCGAGCGCGGCGCGCCGCAGGTGATTGCTCGCGCCCCACTCCCAGATCGACCACTCGGCTTTGACGCCCACGAACGCGGAGTTCTTGGGCGCGAAGACCTGGCCGTCGGTGCGCAGGTAGGCGGCCTCGGCGTTGACGTCGGGCAGCAGCGAGTAGCCGCGCGCGCTCGCCGTCCGGTCGGCGGCGTCGATCAGGTGCAGCTGTTCGACGATCTCGGGGCGGCGCGCGTGGGCCTGCGGCAGCAGCACGTCGAAGCGCGCCGGCGGCGTGCGCGCCGCCGCCAGCAGCGTGCGCGGCTCGACGAACGCCACGCCCGCGTCGGCGGCGCCGGTGCCGATCAGCGCGAGCAGCGTGGCGCGCGAGACCTGCGCCTGGCTCATCGCCTGCAGTCCCTGCTGGTGCGCGTTGGCGACCGCGACCTCGATGCGCAGCAGGTCGGCGCGCGTGATCACGCCGGATGCGAGACGCGCGCGCGCGACCTCGACCTCGGCGCCCAGCTCGTGCTCCGACGCGTCGGCGATCTCCTTGACCGCCAGCGCCTCGAAGTAGCGCAGGAACTGGGTCTCGACGTTCTGGCGCAGGTCCGCCTCGGCCGCGGCGATCTGTGCGCGTCCCGCCTCGGTCCCGGCGGCCAGCGAGTCTTTCTCGTCATCGAGGTGCAGAAGCCCGAGCACGGGCTGCTGGATCCCCGCAACGAAGCTGTTGGTGCGCTGCTGGCGCGCGAGGAACTCCGCCGGCGCCGCCGCCGGCTGCCCCGGAGCCGTCGGGAGGGCGAAGTTCACCGAGAAGTTGTCGTTCCAGTACTGCCACTCCTCCGACAGATGCACGACCGGCAGCATGCGGCGCGCCGCCGAGGTCGTTCGTTCCTCGCTTCCGTCGAGCCGCGCGCGCGCGGCGATGAGACGCGGGTTGGTCTTGATCGCGAGCTCCACGGCTTGCTCGACGGTGAGGGAGCCGGGCGCGGCGCTCGCGGGAAGGGCGAGGGTGAGCGCCGCCCCAGCGGCGAGGACAGCCAGGCCGCAGCGGGTCGATGTGCGGGAGGTCATTGGCCGACAGTCACCGTGACGTCGGCCGACAGGCCGGCCCGCATGTTCGCGTCGGCGGGCGGATTGACCCAGGCGATGCGTACGGGTACGCGCTGAACGACCTTCACGAAGTTGCCGGTGGCGTTGTCGGCGGGCAGCAACGAGAACGAGGCGCCGGTACCGCCGGACAGGCTCTCGACCTTGCCCTCGAACTTGCGGCCGGGATAGGCGTCAACCTCGATCTCGGCGGTCTGACCCGGGCGCATGCTCCCGATCTGCGTCTCCTTGAAGTTGGCGAGCACGTAGGTTCCCGTCGGAACCAGCTCGACGACCGGCTGGCCGATGCCGACCAGCTGCCCGTCGTGGACCATGAGCTTGGACGCCACGCCGTCGGCCGGCGCGAGCACGCGCGTGTAGCTGAGCTGCAGCTTGGTCAGCGTCAGCGCCGCGTCGGCGCTCTGCACGCGTGCGTTCGCCAGGTCGGCGCCCGCGTGCGCGGCAGCGATCAGCGGCGCAACCGGCGCGTTCTGGCTCACGCGCCCGCGCGCCTCGCCGACGCGAGTCTCCGCGGCGCGCTTGGATTCCTCGGCGAACATCAACTGCGCCTGGGCCTGCGCGACGGCGGCGCGCGCCGAATCGTCGGCTGCCTGCGCGGCGTCGAGGCGCTCCTGCGTGGTCGCGTTCGCCTTCTTCAATTCCTGCGCGCGCGAAAGATCGATGCCGGACTTGCGCGCGTCCGATTGCGCGCGCGCGAGCGACGCGCGCGCCACCGCGAGCTGCGCCTCGGCGCCGCCGATGCCGACGGTCGATCCGACGAGCGCCGCTTGCGCGGTGGCGAATCCGCCCTTCGACGTCGCCTCGACGATCTGCACCTGCGCCTCCGCGGACGTCGCCTGGGCCTTGGCGGTCGCGAGCTCGGCTTCGGCCTGCTGCACGCGCGCCGCGTAGTCGGCGCGGTCGATCTCGACCAGCAAGTCGCCCTTCTTCACCAGCTGGTTCTCGATGACGGCGACGTGCACGACTGCGCCGGCGACGCGCGTGCCGACGGGGACCATGTCCGAGGTGATCTGCGCGTCGTCGGTGTTCTCGTGTCCGGCGGTCACCATGCGGTAGGCGGTGATGCCGCCCAGGGCCACG
This sequence comes from uncultured Myxococcales bacterium, assembly GCA_964571275.1. Taxonomy (GTDB): domain Bacteria; phylum Myxococcota_A; class Polyangia; order Fen-1088; family Fen-1088; genus DASRQZ01. Next base: position 51,435 of record CAZNCQ010000004.1, on the reverse strand, counting down.
ACGGCGACGATTCCCAGAATGACGAAGGGGCGTCGCCCGCGGCGCGGCGGCGCGGTGGCGTTGGCGGGGGCGGGCGCGACCTCGACGGGCGGCTTCGCGGTGCTGACCGGTTCGGGGTTTCTTTGAGTTCGTGCGGTCTCCATGATGCTCACATCTCCAGATGAACTTCGGGCTTGGGTGCGCGCGCGCCGGGCGGCCCCTTGAGGGGGGGAGCCTTGAGGAACAGCACGAGCGGAAGGATGAACAAGAAAGCGATTCCCGCCACCAGGAACATGCGCTCGAACGCCAGCACCGTCGCCTGGCGGACGACCATGCCGCCCAGGACGCGGCCCGCGGCGGTCTGTGCCGAGCTCTGGTCGAAGCCCTGCGCCCTCAGGCCGCGCTCGATCATGCCGATGCGGGTCATCAGCTCGGGCCGGCCGATTGGCAAGTGGGCCGCGAGCGCGTTGCGCGCGGTCGCGATGAACCGAGGCAAGAACGTCGCGAAGGCGGCCAGACCCAGAGATCCGCCGATCTGGCGGAGCAACGAGTTGAGCCCGGTCGCGTCCGCGAGCCGGTAGCGCGGAATCGTGCTCAACGCCACCGCCGTCAGCGGCACGAACAGCGACGAGAACCCGAGACCCTGGATGACGATCGCGGTCACCATCCTGTGCGCGCCGGTGTCGATCGTGTAGCGCGACATCAGGAACGTGCTGGCCGCGACCAGCGAGATTCCGATCAGGATCAGGATGCGCGCCTTCACCTTGTTGTACAGGCGGCCGACGATCGGGATGCCGACCATCATCGCCAGCGCGCGCGGCATGAGGAACTCGCCCGCCTGCGTCGCCGTGTAGCCCTGCAGCTCCTGCATGAAGATCGGCAGCAGGAACGTGATCGACATGAGGATGGCAAACATGACCGCGCCGATGACGGTCCCCGACAGGAAGACGCTGTCCTTGAACAGACGCAGGTCGACGGCGGGGAATTGCGCGGTCAGCTCGCGGATCACGAACGCGGCCAGCACGAAGATCGCGAGGACGGTGCACACCGCGATGGCGCGCGACTCGAACCAGTCGTTGCGGCTGCCCTCCTCGAGCACGTACTGCAGCGCCGCCAGTCCGACCGCCAGCAGCGCGATGCCGATCCAGTCGAGGTTGCCGCGCTGGCGGCGTGCCGCCTCGACGTTGGCGCGGCGAATGTCGTCCGGTTCGTGCACGAAGCGCGTGACCATGAACAGCGCGAGCACGCCGATCGGCAGGTTGATGAAGAAGATCCAGGGCCAGCTGTAGTTGTCGACCAGGTATCCGCCCAGCGTCGGGCCGATCGCGGGGCCGACGACGACCGCCAGGCCGAAGAGCGCCATCGCCATGCCCTGCTCCTCGGGCGGAAAGGTCTGGCGCAGGATCGCTTGCTCGGTTGGTTGCAAGGCGCCGGCCCCGAATCCCTGCAGCGCGCGGAAGGCGACCATCATCGGCAGCGAGCGCGCGAGCCCGCACAGCGCCGAGCCGACGACGAAGAGCGCCAGCGAAAACAGATAGACGCGCTTTTGCCCGAACAGGCGGCCCAGGAACGCCGTCAGCGGCATGACCACGACGGTGGCGATGACGAAGCCAGTCGTCACCCAGGTCATCTCCTCGACGGTCGAGCCGAGCGCGCCGCGCAAGTGCGGCGTCGCGACGGCGACGATCGACGTATCGATCGCGCCCATCAGCGTCCCGAAGGTCACCGACAGCGTGACCAGCCATTTGTTCACCGGCGCACGTGGCGCGCTTCCGGCTGCGCTCCGTGGTGCGATCGCTGCCGCCACGCTCATGTGCCTGCTCCCTGGAAAAAGAAAGTCAGCAATCGGTCGGCGTCGCCGACGAGGTCGGTGTTGCCGTCAATCTTGACGAACGTGTCGCGGATCATGATCGAGCGAATCATCCCCATGAACAGCACCGGCGCGAGGTCCGCGATGTCGGCGCGCAACGCCCGCGCGCGCACGCCCTGCTTCATCAGCTTGTCGAGGCGCGAGAAGACCTCTTGCATCGTCGCGGTCGGCACGTGGCACGCCGAGGGGAACGTCTCCTGATACCGGCCGATCTCCCCCTGCATCAAGATCTGGAAGAACCGCCGGTGCGCCTGCTTGTGCGTCAGCACGGCCATCAGGAACGCGCGCAGCCGATCGCGAAACCCCGTCGGCGTCGTCACCGGGCTGGCCACGGTCGCGAGCGCGTCGTCGATGCGCGCCAGCATCTCGACGCGCCGGTCCTCGAGCAGCCCGGCCAGCAGCGCGTCGCGATCCGCGAAGTGGTTGTAGAGCGTGCCCACGGCGACGCCGGCCAGCGCCGCGATCTCGCCCATGTGCGCGGCGTGCAGCCCCTTGCTCGCGAACACCTCTTCCGCGGCGGCGAGGATCGCCTCCGCCGTGGTCTCACGGATGCGTTGTCGGAGCGCCGGTTGTTGACCTGGTTTCATAAAGTGAACCGCGATTCAGTTTTTGAACGGTAGCTCCAACTCGAGGTCGAGTCAAACGCTTCTTGCGTAACAAGATGGTCAAGACGCAGGCGCGCTTGCGCACACGTCACACGCTGGCGCCGGCTGTCGCTGCGGCGACTACCCGCGGCGCAGCTTCTCGAGATCTTCGGCGGCCACTTCGACGTTCTCGACGTCTTCGAGGATGTCGACGACCAGATCCTGGAATTGCTCCGACGAGAGACCGATCGCGGCTGCCACGCGGCGCAGGTGCTCGTCTTCGGCGAGATCGAGCTCGCCGTCCGCGGCGTGTACGGCGGCGCACAGCTCGAGCAGGCGGCGCTTCTGCGCCGGTGGATCGCCCGCGAACGCCGCGGCCGTCCTGGGCAGGTCGAACGCCGACGGTGAGAACTCGTCGATACGAAAATCGAGATCGATCGGCAGCGGCGCGTTGCCGATGCCCATGATCTCGCGCAGCAGCTTGCGCACCGTCGCCTTCTCGTCACCCGCGAGGTGGCGGTCGGCGTATGCCGCGTCCATCAACAGATCTGCGACCAGCGGCAGGCGATCCTTGTCGTGTTCCTTCATGGGGGCGCGGGCGACAATATACTACGGCACGCGTCTCGCGTGGCGGCTAGGCCGCGGGGCGCGCGCGCCCGGGCTGCACGGCGGCGATGAACTGCAGCTGTGGATTGTCCTGTATGGCGTTTCGCATCGCCCAGTCGTTGGCGAACAGCACCAGCGGCCGTCCCTCGACGTCGAACACCGACGTGGTCGACCCGGGACGATCGAACTTGTCCAGGCTCACCGGCGACCCTTCGATCCAGCGCGCGTGCAGATAAGGCAGGCGATCGAAGCCGACGTTGACGCCGTACTCGGATTTCAGCCGGTGCTGGATGACCTCGAACTGCAGCACGCCGACCGCGCCCAGCACCGGATCGCGCTCCAGACGCGTGCGATCGAAGAACAGCTGCACGGCGCCCTCTTCGGACAGCTGATCCAGACCCTTCTTCAGCTGCTTGCGTTTGAGAGGATCGGTCAGGCGCACGCGCACGAAATGCTCGGGCGAGAAGCGCGGGATCCCTTCGAACTCCACCTGCTGCCCCTCGCACAGCGTGTCGCCGATGCGCAGGTTGCCGCCGTCCCACAGGCCGATGATGTCGCCGGAGTAGGCCTCGTCGATCATCGTGCGCTCCTGCGCCATGAACTGCAGCGGGCGCGTGAGCGCCAGCGTCTTGCCGGTGCGCACGTGGAAGACCTCCATGCCGCGCGTGAACCGCCCCGAGCAGATGCGTACGAACGCGATGCGATCGCGGTGATTGGGATCCATGTTCGCCTGGATCTTGAACACGAAGCCCGAGAACGTCGGCGCGTCGGGCGCCAGCGTGCCGGCCGACGTGGTGCGCTCTCGCGGCGGCGGCGCCAGCGTCACGAAGTGATCCAGAAAGGGCTCGAGCCCGAAGTTGGTCATCGCGCTGCCGAAGAAGACCGGCGTCACGCCACCGTGCAGGAAGAGGTCACGGTCGAACGCGTTGCCGGCGGTCTCCAGCAGCGCGAGCTCGTCCGAGAGCTGGCGCTGGCGCTCGGCGCCGATCGCGTCGGCGACGTCGCCGTCGTCCATCGTGCCTTCGGTCATCGGCGCGCGCCGCGCCCCGCCCTCGGCGCGCTCGAAGTGCAGCACGCGCTTCCGCCAGCGGTCGTAGACGCCGTAAAAGCTCTGGCCCGAGCCAATCGGCCAGTTGACCGGGCTGCAAGGGATGCCGAGCACGCGCTCGATCTCGTCGAGCAAGTCGAGCGGCTCTTTGCCGCCGCGGTCGAGCTTGTTGATGAAGGTGATGATCGGGATGCCGCGCATGCGGCATACCTGAAAGAGCTTGATGGTCTGCGGCTCGACGCCTTTGACGCTGTCGATGAGCATGACCGCCGAGTCGGCGGCGGCCAGCGTGCGGTAGGTGTCCTCGCTGAAGTCGTTGTGGCCGGGCGTGTCCAGCAGGTTGATCTGGCGCCCGCGGTACTCGAACTGCAGCACGCTGGTCGAGATCGAGATGCCGCGCTGGCGCTCGAGCTCCATCCAGTCGCTGGTGACCGCGCGGCGGCCGGCGCCGCTCTGCTTGACCGACCCCGCCAGGTGGATCGCGCCGCCGTAGAGCAACACCTTCTCCGTGAGCGTGGTCTTGCCCGCGTCCGGGTGCGAGATGATCGCGAAGGTGCGGCGTGACGCGACCTCTCGCTTCAGTTTTTCGACGTCCACCGACATGAAGCCCGACACCATAGCGCAAACGCCAGGGTCGTGACGGCATCACCCCCGGTGTCGACACTAGGCGCGGCCGCGCAGCTTCGCGAACCACCAGCGCAGGCCGACGAACAGGAAACGCCAGTCCTTGACGAACTCGGGCGGCTTGCGCTCGTAGGCGTGACCGACGAGCTGGAAGATCCAGCCGATGACGAACAGCGCCACCGGCAGGCGCCACAGGCCGGGAACCAGCCGCCACCGGGCGGGAACGACGATCGCGGCGATGAACAGCGGCACGGAGAGCGCGATCATCGGGATCCCCACGGTGTGACAGACGCGGTTCACGCGGTGCTGGTGGCTCTGCGCGTATTCGCCGATCCAGTCGTCCCAGCTGCGTGAGCTCATCAGCGCCATCACGACCCCCGACGTGTGGCTTCTACCAAATCGCGTGGGTCCCCGCCAACGCCGGATCCGCGACGTGGAATCCTGACAGAAGGCTGTCACTGCGTGGTCGCAGAGTGTCGTCCGTGCCCGCGGCTGTCGCGGGCGCGGCGAAGCCAAGACCACCAAACAGGAGACCACCATGCCGAATCCATTCGCGTACGCCGAGCTGCACACCCAGAACCCCAGCGCCGCCAAGGACTTCTACCGCCGCTTGCTGGATTGGAAGATGACCGACGCCACCACGCCCGGCGGCTCGTACACCGAGATCGAGCCGGGCGACGGGATCGCCGCCGGGCTCGTGCGCAGCGCCAACGACAACGCGCCGTCGCACTGGCTGCCGTACATCGGCGTCACCGATCTGGTCGCGTCGTCCGCCAAGGCCAAGGAGCTGGGCGCGCGCGCCCTGCGCGAGATGGTGCCCGTGCCGGACCTCGGCCGCTACAGCGTCTTCAGCGATCCGACGGGCGCGCTGTTCGGACTCTGGGAGAAAACCCGCGTTTGACGGCGTCACGCGATCGCAACCATCGGCGATCGCATCTCATCTTCGGCTGGCGCCGCTGCAGGATCCTCTCGCGGCGGCGCTGGTCGAACACCGGGACTGCTGTTGACTCCCGATTGACCGTCTGTACTCTACGGCGCCATGACATTCCGAATTCAGAAATGCCTGCGCCGAGGCGCGTCCGCGCTGTGGATCTTTCTCGGCGTATTCGTGCTTTTGGCGTCCGCCCCGGCGCACGCGCAGAAGGATCCCAAGTTCGATTTCGGCAAGCCAGAAGACGTCAAGACCGTCGAGTGGAAGGCCCAGGCCAAGGGCGGCGCCTCGATGACGACCGGAAACTCGCAGAGCACCAACGCTTCGCTGACCGCCAACGTCTCGCGCAAAGAGGGAAACAACAAGCTCGCGCTGGAAGGCGGCGTGGCATACGGTCGATCCAGCACGACCAGCGCCGCCGCCGATCCAATCAACCCCACGACGTACGATATCCAGCGGCAATCCATCACCAGCACCAACAACTACTACGGCAAGGGGCGCTACGACCGCTTCTTCACCGCCAACAACGCCGGGTACGTCAGCGGCCAGGCGGCCGCCGACAGGATTGCGGGCAAGACGTTCTTCGGCGGTGGCCAGGCCGGCTACAGCCGGCAGCTCTACAAGAGCGACATGCATCTGCTCGTCGTCGAGGCCGGCTACGACTTCTCCTACGAGCGCTACGTGCAGGTGTCCCCGGACAAGCCGCTGAGTCCGGTGTCCATCCACTCGGCGAGGGTTTTCGCCGGTGAGACATTGAAGCTGAGCGCGGCGACCGGCATCTCCGCGAGCGCCGAAGCGCTCTTCAACCTCAATAAGGAAGGAGCGGCGACCAGCGTCGACACGAAGACGACAGGCGTCGACCCTTTCAAGGACACGCGGATCAACGGCAAGGTCGGCTTGACGACGACGTTGCACAAGCAGCTCAGCATCGGCTTCAGCTTCACCCTGAAATACGACCAGAACCCGGCGGTGCTTCCGAATCCGAGCAACGCCGGAACGCTCACGCCGGCCGACACCTTCTTTGCGGCGAAGGTTGACACGCTCACCGAGATCTCGCTGATCATGACGTTCCTGTAAGTCGATGACGCCAACGAAGCCCGCCGGCTGGTGACGACGCAATGACGACCAAGACCAATCACAAGTGGCGCTTCTTCCGCGCCGGCGGCTTCGACCAGGTCAAGCTGACCACCGGTGACGATTTCGTGCACCTGGGGTCGCTCGATCAAAAGCTCTGGGTCGCGCTGGCGTCGCCGACCGCCGGGCTGGAGCTGGACCCGCGGACCGCTGCGCTGATCGACGTCGACAAGGACGGACGCATCCGCGTTGGCGAGCTGCTGGCGGCGGTGAAGCTCGCATGCGCGAACCTCAAGCGCCCGGACGATCTGGTGCGCAGCCTGCCCGAGCTGCCGATCGATTCGATCGTCGACACCACCGCCGAGGGCAATGTCTTGATTCGCGCCGCGAAGCAGGTGCTGGGCAACCTGGGCAAGGCGGCGGCGACGGTGATCGCGCCCGCCGACTTTGCTGACCAGGCCAAGCTGTTCGCCGACACGAAGTTCAATGGCGACGGCGTGATCATCCGCGAGTCGGCCGACGACGACGCGACGCGCGCGCTCATCGACGAGGTCATCGCGTCGGTGGGCTCGGAGGCGGACCGGTCGGGCAAGCGGGGGATCAATCAGACGCTCATCGATGCGTTCTTCGCCGAGGCGCGCGAGCACGACGCCTGGTTCAAGGAGGGCGAGGGCGACGCGCGCGTGCTGTTCCTCGGCCTCGAGAAGACGGTCGCGGCGACGACGGCGCTGGAAGCGGTGCGGGCCAAGGTCGAGGACTATTTCGCCCGCTGCCGGGTCGCGGCGTTCGATCCGCGCACGCTGCCGCTGCTGAACCGCAAGGAAGACGACTACCTGGCCGCGCTGGGCGCCGATCTTTCGGCGTCGGCCGAGGAGCTCTCGGCCTTTCCGCTGGCGCTGGTCGTCGCGGGCCGGCCGCTGCCGCTCGGCGAGGCCGTCAATCCGGCGCATGCCGCAGCGATCGCCAGGTTTCGCAGCGACGCGGTCGCGCCGGTGCTGGGCGATCGCGCGCTGCTCACCGAGGACGAATGGCGGCGTCTGGACGAACGGCTGGCGCCCTGCGCGGCCTGGCGTGCGGGACAGCGCGGTGCGCTCGTCGCCGCGCTCGGAATCGCCCGCGTGCGCGCGATCCTCGCGTCTGGTGGCGAGCTGCAGCTGGCGGAGCTGGTCGCGCGCGACAAGGCGCTCGAGCCCGAAGTCGCCGCGATCGAAAACCTCGAACGGCTGACCCGCTATCACCGCGACCTCTACCGCCTGTGCACCAACTTCGTCAGCTTCAAGGATTTCTACGACGGCGGCGATCCGGCGATCTTCCAGGTGGGGACGCTCTACCTCGACCAGCGCGCGTGCACGCTCTGCTTGCCGGTCGACGATCCGGCGCGCCACGCGTCGATGGCAGGGCTGGCCGGCGCGTACCTGACGTACGTCGACTGCGTGCGGCGCGCGACCAACGAGAAGATGCAGATCGTCGCGGCGTTCACGGCCGGTGACTCCGACAACCTGATGGTCGGGCGCAACGGCGTGTTCTACGATCGCAAGGGACAGGATTGGGACGCGACGATCACCAAGATCATCGACAACCCGATCAGCGTCCGCCAGGCGTTCTTCTCGCCCTACAAGAAATTCGTCCGTTTCATCGAGGAGCAGGTTGCCAAGCGCGCGGCGGCCGCCGACAGCGACGCGCAGAAGCAGCTGAGCAGCACCGCCGAGACCGCGGTCAACCTCGACAAGACCAGACCCGACAAGCCAGCCGCAGACAAGAAGATCGACATCGGCACGGTTGCGGCTTTGGGTGTCGCGTTCGGAGCGATTGGTACATTTCTGACCGCGATCGTTGGATATGCCACGGGCGTCTTCAAGTTGGGCATCGCGGCGACGTTCGGCGTGGCCGTCGCCGTCGTCCTGTTGATCTCGACGCCCTCGGTCGTGCTCGCCTACGTCAAGCTGCGCAAACGAAACCTCGGGCCGATCCTCGACGCCAACGGTTGGGCAATCAACACACGCGCGCGTATCAATGTGCCATTCGGCGCAACGCTCACCGCGGTCGCGAAGTTGCCGCCGGGCTCGCGCCGCGATTCGCAGGATCGTTATGCAGAGCGTGGATTTCCGGCGAAGACATTGCTCATTGTGGCGACCGTGCTGGCGCTGGCCTGGAATTGGTACCAGGGCCGTTTCGATCGCCATCTGCCTCCGCGCGTACGCTCGACGACAGTTCTGGGAACGTGGGCCCCCTCGTCAACGCCCGTGCCGACGCCGCCGCCCGCGGGCGCGCCTTAGTATTCGGAACCCGTGAATCGACGCGCGAAGGCGTCGAAAGTATCTCGAATTACCAACGATAATTCGAAGTAGCCAAAACCAGGGTCTTGGCTGTTGGGGGCCACCATCGATTGAAGGCGGCGCCCAACACCCAAGATGCGGCTCGTCACGGCGGTCTTGCGCGAAAACCGTGAAAAACTCATCGCTGCTCAGAAAATGATGACAGCGGCATACCCTGTGCTCAAACGGGTCTTCGGGAAGATTCGCTGCTCGTAGGTCACTCGGCGAAAGGATGTCTCTCATGAGTGCAACGCCAGTCGTATCGATGCCTGTGGTCACGGAGGCTCATCACCGGTCCAAGTTTCTGCTGGCCGGGCCCAAGTTTCCTCTGCTCTTCTTGACGGCGCTGCCGGCCGCGGTCGTGGCGCTCTCGTCGGAGGGGCACGCGCAGCAAGTCAGCGCGCTCATCGCGCTCGGCTGGTTCAGCCTCGTGCCAATCGCGCTCTACGAGCGCTGGGTCGCGCTGGCATTGCCGATCGTCGCCGCCGGATTCCTGGTGCTGACGCTCGCCGCGTTACCGTTCAATTCGACCGCGCTGATCGTCGACGTCTGGACCTCGGCGGCCATGTTCGTGTTGTCGTTGCCGCGTCACGGTCACGGGCTCGGCACGCGCCGGCCACAGGTTTGAGGCGCGGCGCGATCGGGCTTTTCACGAGTCGGCTCGCGCCGCGCGTGCGAGCCGACCATCCGCCAGCTGCCATCGCGTGGCGCTGAGCTGCGCGGCAAAGTCCCGATCGTTGGTCGCGAGCACCGTCGCCTGGCCCGCACTGCGCCGCTCGTCGACCAGCTCACGGATCATTGATGTGCCACCGCCGTCCAGGCCGTTGGTCGGCTCGTCGAGCACCAACAGCGGGGGCGCGCCGATGAGCGCTGCCAGCAGCAACGCGCGCTTGCGCTGGCCGAACGAAAGCGTCGCCAGTCGCTGTCGCCAGACAGTCTCGACGCCGAGCCGCGCGCGCAGCGTCGTGACGGCGGCCGTGCCCGCCGGTCCGCCCGCCTGCTTGAACGTCTGCACCAGCGCGATCAGCTCGGCGACCGAAAGCTCCGGCAGCGCGTCGCTGGCGTCGGGCAGGTAGCCGAGCAGCCGGCGCGCGCGTCCCGTGGCGCCGGTCACCGGCAGGCCGCCCACGGTCACGCTGCCGCGGTCGGGCTCGACCAGGCCGACCGCGATCCGCAGCAGCGTCGACTTGCCCGAGCCGTTCTCGCCGGTGATCACGCAGACCTCGCCAGCTCCGCACCCGAACGTGACGTCCGTCAACACCGCGCGCGCCGCCAGGCGCTTGTCGACGCCGTGCATGCTCAGCATGGGCCAAGGCCTCCGCTCATCCGGCTCATGCGTCTCCGGCGCCGATGGGGGCCGGCCCCGTCGCTCGGTAGCCGCGCGCGACGCGTGGGTCCGGAATCGCCAGCGCGACTGCGGCGGGCACCAGCAACGCTGCGTCGGGAAAAAACCAGGCGCAGGGCGCGAGCACGCCGGCCCCGGCCAGCATCGCCAGCAGCAGCCGCGCGCCGTCGCGGCCTGCCCCGCGGCACGCCCAGCGTCCGGCGACCGCCGCCGTCGTCGCGCCCGCCAGGCCGGCGACCGCACCGTCGAGGGCCATTGCCGCCGCCGAGTGCAACGGCAAGAGGTGGCCGAGCACCGCGCCCGCCACTCCGCCCAGCGCCGCGCCCAACCCTCCCAGCGCGGCGCCGGCTCCCAGCCGGCGCGCCGCCGGCGTGACACCGTGGACGTCGAGGAGCCACGCGGCCTCGCGCTCGACGCGCTGGATGCCGCCCGCCAGGCCCGCCGCGGCCCATCCGATCGTCAGCGCCGCGGCGGTGCGCCAGATCGTGCGCATCGTCGTCTCATCCACGATCCGGTTGTTCGCCACCGCCAGCCCGGCGAGCAACGCGCCGCCGGCGGCGAACCAGATGGCGCGCAGTAAGGCCGGCCGCTGCGCGCGCACGATAACGGCCAGGTGCGTCCGAGCCAGCGCGACCGCCGCCGATCGGCCCGCGCGCACCCAGCGCCGGGCGTGTCGAACGCCGACGCGCTCGGGCGCGGCAATGAACGCGCGACGCAGGGCCAAGCCTGCCGCCGGCACCGTCGCGACCAGCGCCAGCGCCGGCCAGGGCAGGATCGCGACCGCGACCAGCCACAGCAGAGCCGCCGCGATCTCGGCGGCGCCCCGTGGCCGGGCCAGCAAGAGTCCGTGCCCCGCCATCACCAGCACCGTCGCTGCAACGCCGGGGACCACACCGCCGCCCTTGGCCCAGAGCAGCAGCCAGGGCAGCTCGACCAGGACCAGCATGGCCGCCGTGACGCCGAGCAGCCGCGCGCGCGGAATCGGCCAGGTGCGGATCAGAAACGCCGACGGCGCAGCGATCAACGCGCGCGCCGCGGGAAGCGCCAGCAGCAGCCAGCCCGCGAGCAAAACGACGCGGGTCGGTGGCGACGCCATGGCCATCGCAACGACGTCTTGCGAGCGCACGCCGTTTCCCGCGAACAAGATCACCACGACCACGAACAGGCCCAGGTACGTCGGCAGCGCGCGCCGCGCCGCCGCTGCGCCGCTGGTTCGCGCCAGCACGCCGACCAGCGCGCGCAACGCCCGCGCGCCCGACTCCGGCTCCGGGGCGCCGTCGCCCGCATCGATCCCTGGCGTCCGGATCATTCGATGTCGCCGCCCGCGCGCCTCAGTTCATGGGCAGCACGAACTGGTTCCCGGGGTCGGTGAGCGATTGGTCCAGCACCGGTGAGTAGGTCGAGACCGAGATCGTCCCGGCGGCTGGCGAGAAGCGGACGATGCGCAGGTAGCCGCTGCCTCCATTGACCGTCGTTCCCTGGGGAGAGACATCGCATGGCGCCGCCGTGCAGGTTTGATAGTTGGCGAGGATCTGATGCACGACGCTGCCGTCGGGCCGCGCGCTGCTGAGGAGCCCCGTCGTTCCCGGTGGCAGATCGTCGAAATTGACGTCGTGGCCCGAGAAGACCATCTTCACGTTTCGGTTCGGCAAGATCAGCTTCTGCCACATCTCCATGCCGTCGTTGATGGTCGTGTGCGATTGCCCCATCATCACGTAGTTGTGCGGATTGAAAAATTGCGGAGGTCCGTGCTGATTGTAGAGCGAGCTGTCGTGGTAGAGGTACGCGTGGGTGATGATGATCGCCGGCTGATCATGGAAGGCCTGCAGCACCGAGCTCGCCCACGCCAGCGCCTCGTCACGCGGCCCGAACTCGAGTGAAATGACCAGCCAGCGCGTTGCGCCCGCCGGGATCAGGCTGAAGCTGTTCTCGATGTGCCCGGTCTCGAACGTGTCGCCGAACCAGGAATAGGCGGCGAATCCCGAAGGCGGGAAATAGGCGTTCGCCATGCCGACGCGATCGGCGAGATCGATGTAGTCATGGTTTCCCGCGGCAATGACGTAGGGGACGACGCCGTCGAGCAGGTGCAGGCTGTTCGACGCCACGGTCCACTGCTCGGGCACGTCGCTGTCGACCAGATCGCCGGTGTGAAGAACGAACGCGATCTGTTGCGCGTCGCGGCTCTCGACGATCCAGCTCGCCTGCTTCATGAAGATGTCCGGGAAGCTCGCGGCGTAGTACTGCGTATCGGGCAAGACGACGATGCTGTAGTCGGGCTGGGTCACTCCCACGCCCGCGTCAGCGTCGATACCGGTGCCGGTGTCGACGCCGGGAGACGCGTCGCGTGCTTCGATCGGCGGGCTCCCGTCGACCGGCGGCAACTGGCTGCCAGCATCGGCGACCGTGGTCGAGCCCGCCAATGGAGGCTGGTCGCAGCCGCCAATCGCGACCGCCAAGGGAACGCACGCAAACGCGACGAGCAAAGCGATGCGGCTCCCAAAACTGCGTTTTGCCCGACGGAAGATAGCCAATCCGAAACAAAGTAGCACCGAACCCAGCGCGGGTCAGCTCGCAGGCATCACGGATTTCAGTGGGTGGCAGGCCGACACCGGCGGCGCGCGCACGAAAGATCGGCTCCCGACGCGACCCGGTGCGATCGCGGCCGATAACGAAAGGTGACTTCGATCGCCGCCACTGTCATCGTCGTCGTCGTTGCCGTCGATACGACCGCCGAGGGATCCGGTTCGCTGTCGGGGCCCGGCGCCCACCTGCGCGACGCGATCGCGCTCACGGTTCAGCCGGCTTTCGGTGGCGGGCCTGCTGCTGGTGGCCGCGGCGCTGGTTCTGGCGTCGCCGGCGCGGGCGGCCGGGACGCTGCGGATCGACTTCATCGACGTCGGGCAGGGCGACGCCGCGCTGATCACCTCGCCGACCGGCAAGACCGTTCTGGTCGACGGCGGACCCGGTCAGGCGGCGCGCGCGTTGACCACTTTTCTCCGGGCCGAGACCGATCGACCCCTGGATCTGATCCTGCTCAGCCACCGCCACGAGGACCACCTGGGCGGGCTCGCCGCCGTGGTCCACAACCGCGGCGCGCAGCTGTTTCTCGATGCGCCGGTGCCCCATCCCGGCCCGTCCTACACCGCGCTCATGCAAGAGCTCGCGGAGCGCCAGGTGGCCGTCCGACAGGCGAAGCGCGGGCGCCGGATCGATCTCGGCGGCGGGGCGGTGATGACCCTCCTCGGTCCGCCCGATCCGGCGATCGTCGGCTCGCGGTCGGACGTCAACGCCAACAGTGTCGTCGCGCGACTCACCTTTGGGAAGTTCGCCGTGCTGTTCATGGGCGACGCCGAAGCGCCGACCGAGCGGTGGCTGCTGGAATCGGGTGCGCCGCTGCAGGCGACGGTGCTCAAGGTCGCCCATCACGGCAGCCGCTACGCGTCGCGGGTCGGCTTCCTCGAGCAGGTCGGGGCGCGGGTAGCGGTGGTCAGCGTCGGCGCGCACAACGAGTATCACCACCCGGCGCCCGAAACGCTGGAGCATCTCGCGCGCAGCGGCGCCCGTGTCTATCGTACCGACATGGACGGTACGGTGACCCTGGAGACCGACGGCGCGACGCTGCGCCTGCGCACGACGCGCGGCCGGCACGAGCGCTGGGAGCTCCCTTGAGCCCGAAGAAAACCGCCGGCCGCGGAGGCCGAGCGAGATCGCCGGAGCCGCCGCGCGCGCCCGACAGCGCGAAGGCGCCGCTGCTGTTCGTCGACGCCGTCGAGAGCGGGCGCGCGCGCTTGTTGCTCGGCCGCGACGCCTTCGAGGTGCCCGCCTCGCTGCTCCCGCGCGGTGCGCGCGAGGGGAGCTGGCTTCGCTGGTCGTTGGCGCTCGCGCCCGCGCCGCCCGACGAGGACCGCGGCGCGGCGCTGCGCGCCAAGCTCGGCCGCGACGACGACGGCGGCGACCTGAAGCTCTGACCGCTCGCCGGCCTACTTCGACGCGGACGCGCGCGCAGCCGTCTTCGCGCGCTCGGCCGCGCGCCAGAGATACCAGCTCGCGACCGAGCGAAACGGTCTCCAACGCGCGCCGCGCCGCTCGAGCTCGTCGGCGGTCGGCAGCTCGCGCTTGCGAAAGGCGACCGCGAATCCCTTGCGCACGCCGTAGTCGTCGACGGGCAGCACGTCGGCGCGTCCCAGCCGGAAGATCAGCAGCATCTCGACGGTCCAGCGTCCGATGCCACGCACCTCCGTCAGCCGTTCGATGATCGCCTCGTCGTCGAGAGCGTGGACGTCGGCCAGCGTTGGCAGCTCGCCGGCCAGCGTCTTTCCGGCGAGGTCGCGCAGCGACAGCAGCTTGTTGCGCGACAGGCCCGCGCCGCGCAGCTTGGCCTCGGACGCGCGGTGGATGTGCGCGGGGCTCAGGCCTTCGCTCGCGCGCGGGAACAACGCCTGCACGCGCGCGAAGATCGTCGCCGCCGCCTTGCCGGTCAGCTGCTGGTAGACGATGGCTTCCGCCAGCGCCAGGAACAGGCTCGACGTGCGATCGATCCGGATGCGAAACGGACCGACGGCGTCGATCAGCCGCGCGAGCGCGGCGTCCGCATCGCGCAGGTGCGCGACTGCGGCCACCGGGTCGTATCCCAGCTCGGCCGCCGACGGCTGGGGCGCCGCCGTGCCGTTCAGCCGCGCGCCGTCGCGCTCGATCGACAGCAGGCGCAGCTTCGTCGTGACGCCGCCGTTGGCCGAGAAGCCGCCGACGCGCCCGTCGGCCGCGAGCACGCGGTGGCAAGGCACGACCAGCGCGAACGGGTTGCGACCCAGGGCCTGCCCGACGGCACGCGCGGCGCCCGGCTGACCCAGGCGCGCCGCGAGGTCTCCGTACGACACCGTCTGACCGGGCGCGATCGCGCGCGCCAGCTCATAGACGCGTCGGTGAAAAGGTGGCACCTGTTCCATGTCGAGCGGGATCGCCGCGAGCTCGCTCGCTTCGCCGCGCAGCAGGCTCAGGATCTGATCGACGGCGAGACGGATCGGCTCCGGCATCGGCTGCTCTGTCGCGTCGGGAAGGCGGCGCGCCAGACGCGCGCGCGTAGCAGCTTCCGATCCGTCGGGCAGCTGAACGGCGGCGACGCCGCGCCCACCCCAGGCGATGCCGCAACACCCAAGCGGGGAATCAAAGAGCGCAAATCCGGGTTGGGTCATGTGGGTGTTTGAGCGTAGCACCCGCACCGCCGCTGAAAAGCAGCGGAGATTGCGCCATGAAACGCGGGACGTCGTGGCGCCGGCGATCCATAGTCACCCGCGAGGAACGAACCAATGGCGAAGAGCTGGAGGAAGCGTCTGCGCCGGGGCCGCCTGGCATCGTGGTTGGGGCGAATCGAGGGCGTCGAGAGGCCAGCTCTACTGGTGGGCATCGGCCTGCTGCTCTATCGGGTGTGGCGCAACGAAGATCGCCGGCTCGACGTCAAGACCCGCTGGCAAGGCGCGATCGATCGCGTTCGAAGGCGGTTCCGCGGGCGATCGGACGCTGCCCCGGAGGCTTCGGACACACGGGTTTCGGAGTCGAAATCGCCTCCGGTGCGGCCCTCCTGATCGCCGCTGCGCGCTCAGCGCAGCAGGAAGTACCAGATCGCGCCGCCGGCTCCCGCGAGCGTCGCGAGCGTCAGCATCACGCGGACCGGCGACATGCGCCGTCGCAGTGACACGACCTCGCCGTCGCTCGACGCGTCCGGCGGAGGCGCGAATGCGATCTGGACGGCGGCGGGCATCGGCATCGCCGCCGGCGTCCGCACTCGAGGGGCCGCCGCCGGCTGTGTGGCCGGCGCAGGCTGAACGGTCGGGGCGGCAGGGGCAACCGGCACGGGGGGCAGCTCGACCGGCGGAGGCGCCGCGGCAACGGCGGCGGCAGGGATGGGCTCTCGCGCGTCCGGATCCGGGAGCGCATCGATCACCGCCTGCGAGGGGCGGCCAGGGAGCGATTCGTCGTGCCGGATCGGTCCCGAGTCGAGGTGCACCGGGAATTCAGGCACCGACGGCGTGCGCTCGCGGCGGACCGGCGGCGAGGCACTGACCGCGCGCATCGATGGCGCCGACGCGCGCGCCGGCACCGGGGGCGGCGTCGCGGGCGGGCGCGACGTGGCCGGCGCGGCGGTCGACATCGCGACCACCGCCGCGATCGGCTCGGACGCGACGTCGTCGTATCCGCCTGGCATCGGCGTGGCTCGATCGTCGTCGAGCGACGGTTCCGGCGTATAGCTGGGCGGCGCAGCGCGACCGGGCGGCGGCACCGTGTGACGAGCGGAGCCGCGATCGATCATCGGCGTCGGGGTCGCCGCTGGCGCGGCGGAGAAGGCCGCAATCTGGTGGCGCGCCGATCCGTTGTCGCCGACGGCGTGAGGCGCCGCAGACGGCCGCGGCACGGACGCAATGCCGGGCCGTGGTTGAGGCGCGGGCGGCGCCTTGGCCGCCGAAACCTGCGGGCGCGAGGGTGCGGTAGCCGGGGGACGCGAAGGCGTGACAGCAACGGGCGGCGTGGGCTCGGGAGCCTCGACGACGGCTGGCTTGGCCCTGGGAACGGGCGCTGGCGTCGGCGCGCGCTTGCGCCGGCCGAGGCCCTTGGTCGCGAGGGCGTTCTCGAAGATCGCGAGCAGCTCGCCGCTGACGCGCGACTTGAAAAGCGAACGCCCTTCGTCGATCTCGCGAGTGAGATCTCCGCCGGCGGCGATCTTCTTGGCGTTGTAGAGCTCGATGTCGGAGATGATCACGCGCGCCAAGCGCGCCGCCGCCTCCTCGGTGTCGATGATTCCACCGCGCGCCGGCGATGTCCGTGCCGCGGCAGCGGCGGGCACCGGGGCCGGTGTGGCGGCGATCGACGCGGGCGCGGCCGCCGGCGTGGCTGCGGGCGCGGCCGCCACTGCGGGCGCGGGCGCCGGCGTGACCGCGGGTGCCGGCGTGGCCGCCGGTGCCGCGGTGGCCAACGTCGGCGCGGGCGCGGGCGCTTCCATCGCCGGCGGTGCCGCGTGAGCGATCGGTTCGGCCGCCACCGGCGTCTCCGCTGGACGAGGCGCCGCTTCCTTGACCGCTTGAGCCGCAGGCGCTGGCTGCGGTGCGGGCGCCGGCGAGGCGTCGGCTTTGCTCTCGGTTCTGCTCTCCGCTCTCTTGCGGCTCGCGCGCCGATCCTCGAGGACCGACGTGAACAAGGGCAAGAGCTCGGGCGCGACACGCGAGCGGAAGAGGGCGCGCCCTTCTTCGATCGCGTTCGTGAGATCCGCGCCCGTGTAGAACTTGTCTTTGTTGTAGATCTCGATGTCGGAGACGATCACCCGGGCGAGCCGCTTGGCCGCCTCTTCGGATTCAATGACCCCCATGGTCGGTCCTCTCACGGAATGCCAAGGCACCTGATTGTATCGCTAGGCGCCCCGGTGCGACAGAAAGCAGTTGCCCCCATTTCGTGGACCAGGTCCATCCTCTGGCCCTGACCCATCGGCAGACATCGCTCCGGACTCAAATCGGGAGCCGAAGGTCCCTCGATCGGCCGGTTCAGCTTCGTGAACGAATCGCGGCGTCGGCTGGCCGCCTCATCCGAAACCCTCGGCATCATCACGGCTTATCCGATCCGCCGACGTCGTGCCGGGGCTTTGGTCGCCGGCAAGGCCCGTCGCCGAAAGCTCGACGCCGGCCGCCGTCGAGATCGGAGTTGAAATTGATTATCAAAAGCGTTATCAGGTTGCTCGGCGCAGATGCGGACCGAGCTCTCGTTGATGGGACTTTTTCGTCTCGCGCGCCGCGCGGGGCGGACGGGACTTTTTTGCGCCCTATGGACGCTCACTGGCTGCGGCACCACGGCCGCGACGGCACCCGCCCCGCAGCCGTCGGCATCCGCGGCGTCGGACACCGGTACGCCCGGGCGCGATCGCATCCTGGCCATCTATCACAGCCGCTGTGGCGCGTGCCATCGCCCCGTTCCTCCCGGCAGCGAGCCCGCGGATCGACTGGACGCCGCGCTGGCGCGACATCACAAGCGCGCTCACCTCACCGAGCAAGAGTGGGACGGTCTCGGCCGGTTCCTGGCGGCTCACTGAGGCCGCTCACCCCTCAAAAGCTGATTCCGACGACGGTGCGGAACCAGAACGGGCCGTACGGATTGCCGGTTGCCCCCACCGGTGGCGCGTGCGGGAAATCGTTGATGCGCGCGTAGGCGCCAATTGACCACCAGATCTTGCCCAGCTGCAGGATGACGGTCGGCCCCATGTAGTGCTGGGGCTCGATGACCCAGCCGCCGCCATCGATGTGCTCGGCATGCATCCAGTACTCGATCCCGGGCTGGGCCTTGATCCAGCGCTCGAGCACGATGCCTGCCGTCGGATTCAACACCCATTCGCGCGCGCCGCTGAAGTAGTACTCCCGCTCGGCCCATGCATTTGCGGCGATGCGGAAGGGCCCGGCGCGGCGTTGCAGGATCACCTTACCCTCGAGCTCGATCTCTCGCTGATTCTCGACGGCCTCACCATACAGGGCGACGTCGACTGGCCAGCTACCGGCGTCGGCGAGTCGGTAGCGCAACCGCTGTTTGACGCCGGTTCCGTCGGGCATGAGAGGGGTGAACGCGAAGCCGGCGTCGATAGGTGCCAGCGTCAGGTAGAGGCCCAGCTCCAGCCGATCGGTCAGGCCGTACTCGATCTCGGCCTGGAACTGCGGCGCGAGGTACCACGCGGGGGCACCGGTGTTGCCGTTGATCACCCGCACCGGTGCGAGGTCGGTGTAAAGCTCGATCTCGGCATCACCCGCGGGCAGTGTTTCGTAGATGTACGTGTACGGGAGCGGCCGGGGGTTGGCGCGTGCTTCGACCGCGGTGGTGGTCGCAAGGAGCAACGTCGACAGGCCGATGGCGTGACTCTTCCAGGACATCGTGGCCCTTTCAGTACTTCAAAGACTCGAGAGCTGCAGCGCCGAGACCCAGACATAGTCGTTCGACACTGCGAGCGCATGGCAATCGTTGCAGACATGGGCGTTGCCGCCGTATTGCTCTCCCGCCTGGGGGCCGTAGCCTCGCCAGACGATGCTCACCGCGCCGTCCGCGCCGTTCTTCAACTCGAACCATTCCCAATTGACGGCACCGCTGGCGTTGTAGTCGGCGCCGCGATTGACCATCGCGAAGATCTGGCGGACCGTCGGATCGGTCTCATTGGTCTCCTTGACGATGATCGTTTTGACGGGAAACTCCGTGCTGCCCGACTGAGGCGTTTGGTTCCAGTACACGGTCATGGGCCCCGTGTCGTGAACGCCGGCGTCGGACTCGAAGCCTCCGCCGTCGCTCGCCACGAACCCCGGCGGAAGCGTCAGCTTGTCGGTCGGCGTCGCCGGCGCCTGATTCCAACCGTGAAATCCGTTGAAGCTGCCGGCGAACGCGATGAACTGGCCCGACGTGTCGGTCGGCTCCCCCTTGCATCCGCTCGCTTGGATGGCGAACAGCAGTCCCAACGGGAGCCGCAGCGAACCCGCCCCCAACTTCATCACTCCGAAAACTGGGGCAAACCACACAGTGCCGCAGCCGCGTTCATCTGCGAGACCACGGAGTCCGCGCTCGCCGGATCGACCGCCGACTGCACGGCTTGAAAGAGCTGGCCAAAGGGCGTCTGTAGATCGGCAGCCGAGGGGTTGGTGTCGTCCCATCCGGCCGGCGGCGCGGGGAACGCCACGCCGGTATAGGGCGCGCTGTCGTACAGCGCGGACAGCGTGTTGAAGCCGCTCTCGATCTTCGCATCGATGGCGTCGCCACCGTCCTTGGACTTGATCCAAGGCTGGAACAGCTTGTAGATGTTCGCCGTCCCGGCCAGGTTTTGGCGCAGGTCGTCCATCGTCCTTTGCGAGTATCGAGACTCTTCCTGGTCCAACCCCGCCTTCGTCACCTTCTCCTTCTGCTCGTTCATCAACGCCACCAGCCCCTGGAACGCGCTGCCGATGTCGATGACCGCCGGCTGCCAGCCGGTCTTGAGCGACATGGCGTCGCTGACGGCCTTGGGAGCGAGCTTGTTCTTGAAATCGTCCGCGTTCTGCTGCGTCTTGGGAAATGACAGCGGCGGCACGAACCCCAGCCCCTGCTCATACGCGATAACGGCCGCCGGCACCGTGTTGACGTACATGATTCGCTCGGCGGCGTGCAGGCCCGTGAAGCACGGCATGCTTGTCGACGGATCGAGTCCAGAGAACACGTTGCAGTTTGTCGTGAGCACGCCCAGTCCCGGATCCGGGCCGAAGTCTTCGACGCGGCCGTCGATCGACACGTCTATGTCGGGGAAGATCGGGGCGGTCGCACCCTCGATATGCTCGTATGCGTTTCGAGCCTTGATCCACGCAGCCTGCATGGCCGGCACGGCCGGATCCGTGTTGTCCCACGGGTGATCGGGCGCGGCGGCCTGCAGGGCCGCGGTGCCGTCCACCAGCGCGGTCAGGTCGTTCTGCAGGGCATCGTGCATACCCTGGGTGATGTTCTGAGAGAACTGCGCATCCGTCATCGGCGACGATGAGCAACCGACGGCGGCGACGGTTGCGACTGACATCATCACGAGGGCCTTCATGGAGACGTCCTTTCTTCGAAATCTCTCGTTTCAGGAGCGAACGCGCAGACCCTAACGAAAACGAAATTGATAGTCAATATCAATTACAGCGACGCCGCCGGCGTTTGGGGTCTCGCATCGGTGGATACGCCGCGGCTCGGCGGGCGTTCGGATCGACGTCTCCCGGCGGTGTGCGGTAGCGTCGCGGACATGCCGACCCTCGACGAGCTCACGGCGTCACTGCGCGCCTTTGCCGACGCGCGCGACTGGCGCCAGTTTCACGATCCCAAGAACCTGGCGATGCTGGTCGCGTCGGAGGCGGGCGAGCTTCTGGCCGAGTACCGGTGGGTGCGCGGCGACGAGGCCGACGCGCGCTCGCGCGAGCCGGACGCGCGCGCCCGCATCGCCGCCGAGATCGCCGACGTCGGCATCGCCCTCCTGCTGCTGTGCGATCGGATCGGCCTGGACCTGGGCGACGCGATCGCCGCGAAGCTGCAGCGCAACGCCGAGCGCTATCCGGTCGAGGCCTCGCGCGGCCGCGCCGATCGGCCGCGACAGGACTGACGGAAGCTCGTCTCGGGCTTTACCCCGCCGCTTTCACGAACGACTTCATGAAGTCGGCCAGAGCGCGCGCGCCGGCGACCGGCATGGCGTTGTAGAGCGACGCGCGGATGCCGCCGACGGTGCGGTAGCCCTTGAGCGCCACCATGCCGTTCTTGGAAGCGTCCTTGACGAACTTTTCGGTGAGCTCTTCGCTCGGCAGCAAGAACGTCACGTTCATGTGGCTGCGCGCCGACTTGTCGGCGACGGTGCCCTTGTAGAAGCCGCCCGAGCCGTCGATCGCATCGTAGATCAGCGCCGCTTTCTCGGCGTTGCGCTTCTCGATCGCGGCCAGGCCGCCCTGGCTCTCCATCCAGCGGAACGTCTCCAGCAGGAAGTAGACGCCGAAGGTCGGCGGCGTGTTGAGGCAGCTCTTGGCCTCGGCCAGCGCCGAGAAGCTGAAGATCTTGGGCACGCTCTTGGCGATGCGCGGGTAGAGGTCCTTGCGCACGATCGTCAGCACGACGCCGGCCGGACCCAGGTTTTTTTGCGCGCCGGCGTAGACCAGCGCGGTGCGCGCGATCGGATGCGGGCGCGACATCATCTCCGAGCTGGCGTCGACGACCAGGGTCGGGTGCTCGGGCCACTCGGCCAGGCGATGCCCGTGCACGGTCTCGTTCGAGCACACGTGCAGGTAGGCCGCGTTGGGATCGGCGGTCCAGCCCGTCGGCGGGCGGTCGAACTTGGTCGCCTCGCTCGACGCGATGACGCGAATTTTCTCGCCGTACGCGCTCTGCGCCGCCGACGCTGCCTTCTTCGACCACTCGCCGCTGACCACGTAGTCGGCGACGCCGTTCAAGATGTTCATCGGGATCGTGTTGAAGAGCTGCGTCGCTCCACCCTGCAGGAAGAGAACGTCGTGAGTCTCCGGGATGTCGAGCAGCTTGCGGCAGCGGCTGATCGCCTCGTCGAGCACGCCGTCGAATTCCTTGCCGCGGTGGCTGCACTCGGCGATGCCGAAGCCCTTCCCCTGAAAATCCAAGAGCGCCTTCGCCGACGCCTCGAGAACCTCGACCGGCAGCATCGCCGGACCTGCGCTGAAGTTGAACACTCGGTTGCTCATCGCCGTGTTGTTACCGCCTGCGCGCCGAGAGTTCAACTGTCATTTCTGACTACTGCCGCCCATCATCCCGGCGAAGGGGCGGATCAGCTTGCCGATATTGTCGAACGTCACGACCGGGATGTGCAGCTCGTAGGCGAGGTTGGTGCCGTTCGGCGCCGCGACCATCAGCGGCGTCCGCGTCGTCGCCAGTCCCGGCAGCGCGCGCAACATCGTCGCCGCCTGGCGGGTGCGCGGGTCGGCGGCGTGCTCGAACATCGTGAACAGCAGCACCATCGGATCCATCAGCGTCGCGGCGCCGTAGCCGTGCAGGCGCGCCAGCGCCTGCGACAGGAGCGGGGGCGGCGTGGTCCTGGCCCTGGCGCCGTCGTCGGTCCAGGCCGCGAGGCGCGCGCGCGGCGACCCGCCCTGGAACTGCAGCAGCCGATCGCCGCGGATCGCGGCGGCGTACTTCATCGTGTCGCCGCCCATGAACGAACGCATCATCGCGTACTGCTCCGGGCTGACGGTGTTTTCGGCCAGCGGGCGTTCGAACTCGAGCACGCCTTTGCGGATCTGCGCCGCTGGTCGATGAGGCATGCCAACCACGTCGGCCTCCCAGCTCATCACCGCATCGACCAGCTCGGCGTAACGTCGAAGCGCGCCCCGCGCGTCGGCGCCGGGACGCAGCGGCAAGCTGCACACGGACGACGGCGGGCTCTCGGCGAATTCGAACGTGCACGATCCGGCGCCGCTGAACGTGCCCAAGAACCCATCGATGGGCGACGGGCCGGGCGCACCGCCGCGGCGTGAAGGAGCGCCCGGCAGCAACGCGCGCAACACGGGCGCGAAGACGTCCAGCGAGCCCCAAGCAGTGAAGCCGGTGCGATCGTCGCGCACCGGCAGGCGCTCGTCGAGCGTGAAGCTGGCCGTTGCCGCCGCGCGCGCCGCCAGCGGTGTGCCCGGGCGAGGCTCGAGCGCGGCGCTGATCACCAGCCCGTCGGTCGCCGACGCGGTGACGCCGAGGCGCAGGTGCGAGGTCTCCGAGAGCAGCAGCGCCAGCCCATCGCCGAGCTGGCGCATCATCTGTTGCAACCCGGCCGTCTGTTGCGACGCGTCCGTGCCGGGCGCGCCGGCGCCGCCGCGGCGGGGAGCTTTGACCGGCCTTTTCTCGGCGTCCTTGCGAAACTCCTCGGCGAGCTCCGCCCAGGTCGATCCGGTCGCGGCCCGGACGGCGTCGGGGTCGACGGTGACGACGACCTCCTCCGCGGGCACGGCCCTGCGCGAGGCCGCCAGCGCGCGCGCCCCCAGCGACCAGAGATCGTCGTAGCTTCGCGCAAGCAGCAGTGTCCCGTCGCTGATCCCGCTCCAGAACGGCGTTCCCGCGGTCCTGCGCCGCTCGACGGCGCCGCCGCGACGGGACACCGGCGTCCCCAGCTTCGACGCCACGCCCGGGCCGTCCGCCGGGTGCGCGAGCGGCACCGCCGCGCACAGTCCCGGCGGTGATGCGCGACCGCGCGAGACCACGATCAGCGACAGCGGACGGTCGATCGCCAGCGCGGCCAGAAGCTCGGCATCGACCGGGATCTTCTTCTCGGCCGCTTTCGCCAGCGCCGACTCGAGTATCTGATCGCCGAGGCGCACCGGCAGCTCTCGCCCCAGCGAGTTGAGGTCGGCGACCACGCGCGACGGCGGTGCGATCAGGATCTCCGCCATGCTCGGCGCCGGGGCGGCGCTGAGCGGCGCGAGCGCCAGCGGTTCGGGCGGTCTCTCTCCCGGCGTCAAGACGTTCGCGAAGGGCGCGCGCCGCGCCGCCGGCGTGGCGGCCGTCGAGGACGCCGGCGCGGGTCCAGCCGATCGGCATCCACCGATCGCGAGCGTGATTCCGGTGGCGATCCAGATCCCGTACGTCGCCATGGAGCGGCGATCCCGGCGAGTGAGCATCACCCCATGATATAGCGACAACAGCGGTGGCAGCGACAACAGGCTGGCCGCGGCGCTAGTGTCCTCGCAACGTGCGCCCGAAGAACGCGACGGTCCGTTGCCACGCCAGCTTGGCCGCCGCTGGGTCGTAGCGCGGCGTCGTGTCGTTGTTGAAACCGTGCTGTGTTCCCGGGTAGTGAAACGCTTCATACTTGATCCCGGCTGCCTTGAGCGCGGTCTCGTACGGGGGCCATGATGCGTTGATGCGTTCGTCGTTTTCGGCGAAGTGTAGCTCCAGCGGCGCCTTGATCGCGGAGACCTTGTCGAGCGGCGGCGCGCTCCCGTAGAAGGGAACGGCGGCGTTGAGGTCGGGCAATCGCGTGGCGAGGAAGTTGACGACGCCGCCGCCATAACAAAAGCCGACGACGCCCAGCTTGCCGCTGCTTTGCGGGCGCGCGCGCAGGAAGCCCGCCGCGGCGACGAAATCCTCGCGGGTCTTCACCTGGTCCAGCTTCGCGAACAGCTCGCGTCCCTTGTCCTCGTCGCCGGGATAGCCGCCGAGTGGAAAGAGCGCGTCGGGCGCGAACGTCAGGAAGCCTTCGAGAGCCAGCCGCCGCGCGACGTCTTCGATGTGCGGGTTGAGGCCACGGTTCTCATGCACGACCAAGATCGCCGGAAGCTTCGGCGCCTTCTTGTCGGCCGGCGTGACGAGATACCCCCGTCCCTTGCCGTAGCCGTGCGGCGAGGGGAACTCCACGGACTCGGCCTTGATGCGCGGATCGTTCTTGGCAACCTGCTGGGCTTCGGCGAAGCGCGGGCTCAGGGCATCGAGGAGCGCCGCCGCGGTGAGCCCGCCCGCCGCAAACTTCGCCGCGCCTTCCAGAAACCCGCGCCGATCGATGACGTTGTGGACGTACTTGTCGAAGAGGCTCAGCACCTCTGGCGGGAAGTCGCTGGCCTTCGTGAACGGTCTGCTCTGGTCGTCGTCGCTTGCCATGCGGTTTTTTTACCGCGAGAACGACATTGATGCTCGCGTCCACGCGCAACGATGCGTCTGCGCTCGTGACAACGCTCACCTCGTCCGCCGCGGCTTCCACGTACCGCCTCCTATGGGCGGCGGGTAGCCGCTCGACTGACTCGGCTCACCGGTCTAACAAGCCCCAGGCGCCCC
Organism: uncultured Myxococcales bacterium; assembly: GCA_964571275.1. GTDB lineage: Bacteria > Myxococcota_A > Polyangia > Fen-1088 > Fen-1088 > DASRQZ01. The sequence continues at coordinate 25,780 of CAZNCQ010000004.1, read as the reverse complement.
GGGCTGTCAAATGACCGGCGAAGCTCGGCTACGCGCGGGTCTTCGGGGCTGCGGGCGCGGTGGCTTTCGCCGCCGCGGGCTTCGGGGCGGCCGGAGCGGTGGTTTTCGCCGTCGTGCCGCGTTCCGCCTTGGCCTCGGGTGAGTTGTACGCGCTACGGTAGGCGTGACGGCGGCTGCGATGAGCTGCCTCTCGGGCGGTCGTGGGTCGGTTGCGCTTGCTCATGGCGGGGGACCTTATCAGGTTTCCCGGGCGAACTGGCCACGACGACTTTTCTGTCTGCAGCGCGCAGCATCGCCAGCAGCGGCTCGACTTCGTCGGCGCGCGCGCCGTCGAGGATGTCCACGTCCAGCCCGCGGCGCCGCACGACCACCAGCGTGCCGTCGGGCCGGCGGATCGTCCACCGCGTCTGGCCGTCGCCGTCGACGGTCGGCGCGGTGGTCGTCACCCGCGTGACCGCCGTGGCCAGCTCCGCGCTCTTCGCCGGCCGGGGCTCGAAGCGCTGGCTCAGCGACAGCCGGTACGCTCCCTCGAACTCCGTGGCGTCAGCCGGCGTGTCCCAGCTCGTGGCGATCGCGGCGACCGGTTTGCCCGACCGCTCCCAGACCGTCACCAGATCGCCGCCCCAACCGTCGGCCGCGCCCTCGGGATCGGGGTCGCCCCAGGTCTTGAAGTAGCATCGCCAATCGAGCTCGCCCGCGGTCTCTTGCAGCAGCGGCTGGGTCGAGGTGAAGCGCGGCGCCGCCGTCGCCGACGGTGGCGGCAGGTGGATCGCGACGGGCGGATCGCGCGCCTCGAGCAGCTTCTCGATCGGATGCAGCACCTGTTCCGTCGATTGCGGCGGCTCGTGGTAGAGGCGCGCGACCCGCGCCCAGCCGCCGCGCGCCCAGGCTTCGGACACCAGGAACGCGCCGCGGATGTAGGGATCGACCATGGTCACGGCGACCAGCGGTGGCAGTCGAGCGAGCTGGTCCAGCGCCTCCTTCTCTTCGGCGTCGAGCTTGTCGGCTCCCTCGCCGGTGCGCAGCAGCGCCAGCAACTCGACATAGTCGACGGCAGACAACATCGTCAGCGTCATGCGCACGCCCGCGACCTGTAGCGGGCCCAGGTGGCGCGCCCTACCGCTGCCGCTCGCGGATTGATAGGCGAGCATCACGAACGTCGCCTCGCCCTCGACGACGTAGCGGCGCGCCGCGCGTTCGTCGTCGGACAGGCGCTGCTGGTTGTCGCTCCCGCCGTCGTAGGCGATGAGGTCGAAGTGCTGGTGCTGCAGCGCGTGCGTCAGCTCGTGCGCGACCACGCCGTCGCGCTCGTCGCTGTTCGATGCGGCGGCGACGGTGTGAAAGCGGCCGGTGCGCGGGTCGTAGTACGCGGCGACTTGCGTGGTCTCTGCCTCTTCCATCGTCGCGGCGAAGTCGAGCGGTTGCGGCAGGAAGCCGGTGTGCGCCAGCGCCTTCGAGAGCGCGGCGTTCTTGTCGGGGCCGAGCTCGTGCGCCAGGTCCTCGTGCACGAACTGGCGGAACTGGTCACGCGATTGCGGCGTCGACGGAACCGCCACCCGGAACGGCAGGCCGCGCAGCGCGGAGACGGCGGCTTGAACGCGGGCGATCTCTGCGGGGATGGACGCGTCCGCCGTCGCGTTCGCGCCGACGGTTGCATGGGGAGACGTTCCGGTGCCGGCGAGCGCGCCGTTTCCCTGCGTCGCCGCCGTGGCGGCATGCACGCCGCCGTCGGCGTGAGGCCCGCCGCAATCGACCAGCACCAGCAGCGCCGCGGCCGCGCCGATCACACGCGCCGCGCGCGAAGCCGATGACGCCCGTCTGTCGGTCCAGGCCAACACTGACAGTGTCGGGGCGGTCGACCGGGCGCGCAACGTGAAATTCCGGCGCGGCACGGGACTCGATTTTGCGCTCTGGATCACGCTTGCCTTGCTATTGTCCGCGCCGATCACTTCTTCTTCCAGCTCGGAGGGACGCCGATGACTCGAAAACTTTGCATCGTGAGCGCGCTATCAATCCTGTCACTGGGCGCATGCTCGTCGGGCTCCTCGGGAGGAGGCACCGGTGGCGCGGGCGGCACGGCGACCGGCACGGGCGGCAGCGCCAGCGGCGCGGGCGGATCGACGAGCGGGTCGGGCGGCGCAACCGGCGCGGGCGGCATGACCGCTGCCGGCGGCGCGACCGGGTCGGGCGGCGGTACGGGTGCCGGCGGCGCGACGGGGACCGGCGGCCGCACCGACGGCGGCACCGGCAGCGGCGGTGCCACCGGTACCGGCGGCGCGACCGGCACCGACGGCGGCGTGGGCGACGGCGGCGTCTCCCCGCAGATGAACTTCTTTGTGAGCAGCCGCGGCCCCGGCAACGGCGGCAACCTCGGCGGCCTCGCGGGCGCCGACTCGTTCTGCAAGACGCTCGCGAGCGCGGTCTCGACCGCGATGGGCGCGCGGACCTGGCACGCCTACCTGAGCACGACCACGGTCAACGCGCGTGACCGTATCGGCGCCGGCCCCTGGCGCAACGCCGCCGGTCAAATCATCGCGAACAACCTGACCGACCTGCACGACCAGATCGCGACGAACGCCGCGCTCAACGCGACATGGCCGATCGGAGACACGACGATCGCGCTCGACGAGAAGGGTGCACAGGTTCCGACGGCCCCGCTGGTACACGACATCCTGACTGGCTCCCAGACCGACGGCACGCTGTTGACCGGCATGACTTGCAACGACTGGACGTCGGCAGCGATGACAGACGTCGCGCAGGTGGGGCACAGCAACCGCACCGGCGGTGGCCGGCCGCCGTCCTGGAACTCGGCCCACGCCACCACCGGCTGCGCCCAGTTCACCGCCGACAATCAGGCGGGAACGGTGAGCTCCGGCGGTGGCCGCGGGTCGATCTACTGCTTCGCTGTCGACTAGAACATCAAATTGCCCTGACCCAGGTTGAAGGTGATGTTGGCGCCGATGGGGTCTCGCGCGTTTTCGATGCGCGAGACCGCGTTCGAGATGTGACCGCCACGCGACGACGCGGGTGAGGTGATGGCGGTATCGATCTCGCTCTTCGCGAGGCCGATGCGATCGACCGACACCGGGTAGAACGGCTGCGTCGTCCGGTTGCTGGACAGGACGAACAACGCGTCGTCGAGCTCGTTCTCTGCCAGCTGCAAGAGCTTGATCTGCACGTCGACGCGCGTGTCGCGGAAGCGGTTGAACAGCGTGAGCGCGGCACGCGCGCGCTGCTTGGCGAGGTCGAGGTTGAACGCGATGTTGAGCGCGCGCAGGAAGCGGCCGATCGCGAAGCCGTCGGGCGTCGAGAAGTTGATCGGCGTGCCGAAGCGCTGGGTGAGAAGCGCGGCGGCCGGCGAGACCGAGAATGGCCCGAGATAAAAGAAGACCGCGTCCTCGATCTCCGATCCGAAGGCGTTGTTGTGAAAGAAGGGCGCGGTGTCGGCGGCCTCGATCAGCGGCGGCGGGCTGAAGGTGCCGTTGCCGAGCGAGTTGTTGAAGCCCAGGCCCAGAGCGTCGAAGTTCGGGTGCGCCAGCCCCTGGCCGCCGAAGCCGGCGTCGAAGAACGGCAGGCCGTCGAAGGTGCCGACCTGGCCCGCGGTCGCGATGCGCGTGTTGGTGTCGAAGTTCCGGTTCTTGTGCGTGTCGATGAAGTTGGCGCCGGCGTTGGTGTGGCAGACGTTGCAGCGGCCGCGCTGCGGATCCAGGAACGCTTGCCGTCCGGTGTTGGCCTCGGCATCGAAGAGGTTGACCTGGGTCAGGTCCAGCTCGTTCAGGCGTCCCAGCGACATCTGGAAGGCCAGCGTGGCGTCGAGCTCGTCCGACGTCGGCAGCCGGAAGTCGACGCCGGGCACGCGCGCCAGCGTCTTGGTGTAGTGCTGCGTGACCGCGCCGGTCAGGAACGAACGCAATGATCCGTCACCGGGCGAGCCGTCGCCGCCCCAGCCGGTCCGATCGGTCGGCGGGATGGTCGTGCCGTCGCCGGTGTCGGCGGCGATGCTGGTGGCCAGCGACAGCACGTGCGGCACCGAGCGCACCACGAACTTGTGAGTCGGATCCTCGAATCCGTCGACGTTTTCCAGGATCACGCCGTTGCCGAACAGGCTGTCGGGGATCTCGAGCTGGGCCAGCGCGGGGTTGGTCTCGAACACGAACAGCGGATCGGCCGGATTCTGCGCGTGGCGCGCGTTGATGAAAGCGGCGTCGACCGTGGTGTTGTTCTCGGCCGGGTGGCAAGTGCCGCACGCGCGGCCGTTGCCGTTGAAGGTCTCGCGGAAGAAGATGTCGGCGCCGGCGCAGATCTGCGCGGTCACCAGGCCCGTCACCACGCGCGGGTCCTGGGCGCACGCGGCCAGGCGCTGTGGCACGGTCAGGTTGCTCTGCGTTTCGGCGACCGACTCTGCCTGCGGCTCGCCGCAACCGATGCCGGCGGCGCCGGCGATGATGATCGAGCTCAGGATCGTGAGCCGGGCGGTCCGGGCGCGCGCCGGCGTCGACGTCATAATCAACATATCGTTCCTCCCCATCGTGCTCGGCGTGGGCACAGACCTCGCGCCCCGAGCGACGCGCGGACCGGAGGTGGTCCAGCGCCACTCCCCGCGCCACACATAGAGTCGGGTCGAGGTCGATCCTCTCACCGAAATCGACGGCTACCAGCCGAGCCGCGCGCGCAACAGGTCGGCGAGCGCGTCGCCCATCGTCTGGTGCTTGGCCGCGTTGGGATGGCCGTCGCAGCCCTGTTCATCGGCGGTGTCCTCGGGCCAATCGAGCACGTCGATCCGATCGTCGCCGTCGGCGTGCCGCGCGTCGAGCGCGGCGTTGACATAGGCGAGCTGGATCGCATGCGCGGCATCGCCCAGGTTGGGGCCGGTCGTGCAAACGATGAACGCGCTGGGATAGCGGTCGCGCAGCGCGCTGGCGAACGTCACGTAGGCGTCGACGAACGGCTGCCCGGGATCGCCGACCGCGAGATCGTTCTTGCCCAGGTTGATCACCAACACCTGGGGCGTCACGCGAAAATCCCACGCGGGCGTCGGCGACGCGGCGAAGATGCGATCGTAGATCTGCGGCATGGTGTCGGTCAGCGTGCCGTCGGAGTTGCGGTACACGCCGCGGCCCGAGATCGCGACCACGCTCAACTCCGCGCCGACGGCGCGCGCCGCCACCGACTCGTAGGCGTCGAAGGCGCTCTCGGTGGGAAAGGTGAACCCGCACGGCGCGGTCCCCAGGTTGCCGTAGCCGCAGCTGACCGAGGCGCCGACCACTTCGATCAGGCGGGGCGCCGCCGCGGGCGGAGCCAGCAACGTCCCGCCGTCGACGGTCAGCGCCAGTAGCTGCGAATTCCCGTACCAACCCTCGGTCTGGCGATAGAGCGCCACGGTGTGCGTGCCGTCGTCGAGCCCGTCGGCGACGACGTACGTCCCTTCGCCGGCGGGCACCGAGAACGGCGGCTGCGGCTCGCCGTCGACGACGGCCTTGAACACGAACGGCCCGTCGTTGTTCAGATCGACCGAGAACGTGCCTCCGGTGACGCCGGCGACGAAGCCGCTCTGCGACCAGGCGAACCGCGGGTGATCCGGATCGGTCACAGTGTCGACGCGACCGAACCAGCGCACGCCCGCGGCGATGACGTCCGGGTTCCCGTTGTCGCCGTTCGCGCCGCCGAGCCCGGCATCGGCGATCGCCGCGCTGGTGTCGCCCCCGACGCCCGAGGCGCCGCCCGTTCCCTGGTCTTTCGAGCGATCGCACGACGACAGGCACGAGGGTTGCGCGGCGAGCAGCCCCGCGACGCCGAGCGCGCCGAACGCAGAAAAGCTCCGGCAACTCCGTGCGCGCCCCATGAGGCGGACGTTAGAAGAGCGACGGAGCGTGTACAAGCGCGATCGGGCGGCGCGTCGGCAGCGGACCGCCTACGGGCGCGCGATCAGGCGCAGCAGCCGCCCCGTCCAGGTCAGCGGCACGAAGCTGCCGGCGTTGACCACCAGCGAGACGCAGTCTTCGCCGGGCTCGACGTTTTGCCGGTGACGCTGGCCGGGCTCGCGAAACAGGACGTCGCCGCGCGCGAGCCGCCCGTCCTCGTCGAGCAACGCGCCGGTGAGCACCAGCGTCACCTCGAGCGCGCCGTGATCGTGGCGCGGGATCGTCAGCCCCGGCCGGAGGCTCAGGAGCTGCGCCTTCGCTGTTCCGGATCCCACAGGCAGATCGATGCCGCGCACGCCGGGCGCGACGTAGCGCCAGCGCGCCTGCGCCAGCCGGGCCACGCGCCGCCGCAGCGGCGCGGGCAGGTCGATCCTGGCGAGCGCGCCGTCGCCGGCCAAGATGGGAACGCTTGCCGCGGGCGCGCGCGCCAGGTCCTCCGCACCGCGCGGTTCGTCGAGCCGGGCCAGAACCGTCTCGAGAGCGTTCGCGTCGAGCTCGCCCGGGGCCTGCGCTTCCAGCAACGCGCCGCCGATCGCGTCGAGCCGGCGCATCTGCGCGCGGCAGGCCCCGCACATCGCCAGATGGCACGCGACAGCCAGCGACACTGCTTCGTCGCACGCGCCCACGGCGTGCTCCAGCAACTCTGCGTCGCCGACGTGGTGAGCGGGGTCGATCGGCGCACGGGGCGTTTGGTTCGCGGCCATCATCGTTCCCACCGACTTTCCAGGATGCCTCGCAGGCGCGCGAGCGCCAGGCGGGCGCGGGTTTTGACGGTTCCGAGCGACACCTTTCGTTCCTCGGCGACGTCGCGCAGCGTGCGTCCAGAGAAGTAGGCACCGCGCAGCACGTCGTATTGCTCGGGCGGAAGTGACGCCAGCGCCGATCCCAGCACGCGTCGCCACTCCATCTGCAACGCGGCATCCTCCGGGCCGCGGTCGCCCACGGCGTCGACGTGGGCGTGAGCTTCGAGATCCAGGGCGCCGTCGCTGTCGGCGCTCGGTTGCTCGGCTTGCTGCGGTCCGCGCTGGTGGCTGCGGAGCGCGTTGCGCGCGATCGCGTGGATCCAGGTCGCCGCCGAGCCACGGTTCGGATCGAATTGCCCCGCTCGTCGCCACACCTTCAACATGACTTCCTGAACCAGCTCCTCGGCGCTCTCGCCCGCGCCCGCCAGCACCAGCTGCGCCTTGACCCGCGGGGCGAACCAGGCGAAGAGGCGCGCGAAGGCATCGCGATCCCCGCGCTCGGCGATCGCGACGAGCCATCGGTCGCCGTCGGAGCTGGTTGCGTCCACGGTCAGCGCGACCTTAACACGGGGACCGGACGCATCGCCTGACGCAGCAAGCTGCCGCAGCGATGAGGCGGGGACGGCGCTGACCATGGCGAGACTGCTACGCGGGGTCGAGGTGGTTGGATCTCTCGCCGATGCGGATTTTTTCGTCATCGCGCCGAATGGATCCGTTTCGCTCCTCGCGACGTATCGGTCGGGCGAACGGCGGAGACGCCGGGACGAAAACCGCGAGCACGGGAGGAACGGATGCAGAAGAAGGTTGGTAACTCGATTGTGATGATATCGATGGTCGCCTCGGTGGCGATCACTTGCGTGATTGCCACCGCCTGCTCGTCGAGCAGCGGCGACAGCGCCGGCATGGGCGGCGCGAGTGGCTCGGCGGGCGGCGCCGGCGGCGGGAGTGACGCCGGCTTCGGACCCCTCTACGTCAAGTATGGCAGCGCGATCCCCAAGGTGGTCGACGACGCGGTCGCGGGCGTGCTGGCCGACTGCGTGGAGACGCCGTACTTCGCGGCCGTCGGTACCAGCGGCCACGACAGCGTCGCGCGCATCAAGAGCTGCTTGCGCTTGCAGTTCACGGCGGTGATGGGCGGGCCCGCGACCTATCCGGGCGTGAACGACGAAGGCGATACCTGCGTCGACATGCAGACCATCCACAATGGCCTCGGAATCCCCGGCGACGTCTTCGACAAGTTCGTGATGGATCTGGGCGGCGTGTTGCTCGCCGACGGCGTCAGCCAGGAAGACGTCGGCACCATCGCGGCGGCCGTCGCGCCGCTCAAGGGCGCGATCGTGTCGCCAACACCGGTGACCTACAACGCGTGCGACGGCGGGACCGCTGACGCCGCCGGCGGGCAGTGATGAGCGCCATGACCTCGCCATCTTCGTCGCTGCCTGGCTCGCCATCTTCCGGGCTTGCGGCGCGCCGGCCGGCGCGCGGGCGCTGGTCGGCGCGCGCCGGCCTGGCGATCCTGCTGGCGACGGCGGGCGCCGGCCTGCTGCACACGTCGTGGGGCCGTCCCTGGCTCGCGCGCTTCGGCGGCTGTCCCGTGGCGCGCGTGTCGCCGGCCGAGGTGGAGCGCTTGCGACTGTCTGGCTTCCACGCGTTGCAGGGGACGCTCCGCGCGCCGGCGCGTCCCGCGCTCGGCTTTCGGCTGGATCAGTCGACGCCGGCCGATGTGTGGGCGTGGGCCGCGCGCGCGGGCGTCGCCTGCGAGGCGCGCGAGCGAGGTTTGCTGGCGCTGCGCTGCCACCAGGTGCCGCGCGCGCGTCTGCCCGCGGCGGCCGTCGCGAGCGCCGATGCATCCGGCGCGGGGTCACCCATCATCGACGAGCTGGCGCTGACGTTCGCGCCCAGCGGCCACCTCATCTCGGTGGATGCGTTCACGCCGCGCCTGCCAGCGAGCGGCGCGGCGGCGTCGTTCGAATCGGCGACCGCGCGGCTGCAGGCGCAGCTGGGCTCGCCCGCTGACCGGGTCGGCGATCCCGCGGCGTCGGCGCTGGGGCGCGCACCCCTGGCCACGGCGCGCGCCCGGTATCGTTTCGACGACTACGTCGCGATCATCTCCGCGAGCCACCTGTCGTCGGGCGTCGCGGTGCGCGAGCAGTATCTGTCGGGCGGGTGACGACCCCCAATCAGAGCCAATCAAAACAAACCGGAGAATGACGAGAAACTCCGCGCCGGCAGCGGCGTAGATCACAGTGTGACGACACTGGGCCTCGAAGAAAGACGGGTTACGAACCTCGTATCGGCGCTGGTTCTCGGCGCGCTGCTGGCGGCCGCGGGTTGCGGCGGCGGCTCGGCGCCACCGAGCCACGCGACCGTCGATGCCGGCGCGGATGCGGCACGGGACGGGATGGTCGACGCGGGCCCGGCGAATGACCGGGGCGGTACCCCGGATGCAGGGACCGACGCAGGCGTCGATACGATGATCGATGCGCGCAGCGAGGATGCGTCTGCGCCGGTCGATGCGGAAGACGGAGCGGTCGCGGACGCCGCGGCGGGCGACGGCGGCGCCACCGATGCCCAGGGAAACGCCGACGTCGGCGCCGAGGCATCGGATGCCGCCGGGGGGCGTCCTGAAATCCTGGTCGTCGCGACTTACCTGGGCGGCATTTCATCGTTCCGGATCGTCGCCGAGAGCGGCGCGCTGATCCCCGTGACGAGCTCGCTGGATTCGGGCGCGCAGCTCTACGCCGTCGCGGCGCACCCGTCGGGCAACTTCGTCTACGCCGCCGACCTGCGCGGCCGCGTCTACGGCTACCGCGTGAATCGCGATGACGGATCGCTCGCTGACCTGAGCGCGGCGCCGCTGATGATCGGAGGTCAGGCGATCTCCGCCGCGATCGATCCGCAGGGCCGGTTCTTGTACGTGGGAAACAACGGCGACAACTCGCTCTATGCATTTGCGATCGATCGCACCAGCGGCGTGTTGACCCCGATCATGGGGTCGCCGTTCCCGCTCGCCGCGACACCGGCCGGCCTCTGCTTTCATCCGACGGGCGCCTTCCTGTTTCTCTCGTCGATCGCGTCGTCGGCGACGACCGTGGGTGGGATCCGGGTCTTCAAGCTCGATGCGACGTCCGGCGCCCCGCAGGAGACCGACCATTCGCCCTTCGCCACGACGATCTTTGGCGGCGCGTTGGCGGCGCACCCGAACGGCAACTTCCTCTATGACAGCGCCTTCGGCGTGCACGTGCTCGCGGTCGATCCGACCAGCGGCGACCTGCGAGAGCTCGACGACTCGCCGCACCCGGGCGCGCAGTCGGACAACCTGGCGGTCGACGTCGCCGTCGATCCGCTGGGGCAGTTCCTCTGGGCCAGCGACAGCGCGGGCCCGCTCACCGCCTATCGCCTCGACACCGCCGGCGTGTTTGGAGGTGTCGACACCTCGCCGTTCGACGCCCACACCCTGCCGTACTCGGTCGCGATCGATCCGAGCGGCCGGTTCGTCTACGTCGGCAACGACGACGCCGATCAGGTGTCGGCCTTTTCGCTCGAGCGCGCGACCGGCAATCTGCAGCCCGTCATGAATTCGCCCTTCACCGTCCACGGTCTTCAGCCAGAGATGGTGATCATCGGGCCGTAGCCCCACCGGAGGGACATCGGACGGACCTCCGCGGCACCCGCGCCGTCCCGGAATAATGAAATTGAATATGATTTTTATTTTTAGACTGAGCAGACGCAGGATTGCGCGGAAGCAACGCCCGGCGATGCGCTCGCCCAGGCGGCGTGTGTTCAAGCGGTGACCAAAGCGGAATTCCTCGTCGAGCCCGGCGCTCCCGCTCTGTCCGACATCCTTCAGCGCGCGCGGCCCGATGAATCGGCGGGTACGTCGACGCTGGGGCTGGCGTGGTACGGCAGTCGGGGCAACCGCTATAGCGCGGCCTACGGCGATCGGCGCATGCCCCAGACGACCGAGAGCACGTCGATGACCGATTGGACCAACGCCCCGGCCTATTTCGACGGCAACCCCGTCGAGTACCAGATCCTGTTCGATTGGGTGGCACAGGGCGCACAACCCTGACGGGCCTTAAGGTGCCGGCGGGAGCCCATCGCATCGGCGACATTCACCAACGATCTCCTCTGCGGTCCCGAGGGGACCCGGTAACGCCATCGGCGCGCGTCGTTTCGCAAATGCGACGGTTTTGAAACAGCCCGCGCCATTTCCCGACGGATCGCGGTCAGCGCACGCCGGCATCGGTCTTGAAGAGCCGCAAGGTCGATGTCGATGTCGATGGCGGGGAGAGGCGGGGAGCGGGTGTGGGCTCTGGTCGCGGTTGGCCTGCTCACGTTGGGCGGCGCGAGTTGCGGATCCAGCAACGACAGCTCCGGAGAACCCAAGAGCGATAGCGGCGTCACGCAGAGCGAGCCCGATGGCGGCGTGAGCCCGATCGACTCCGGCCGCCTGGTGACGTCCACGGTGTCGAATCCGCCTCTGACCGCGCCGGCTGTGGCTCTGGAGGGCGGGCCCGCACCGTCAGCCGGCGGCCAGGCGCAGGGGGGAGGCCTTGCGCATCTGGTCTCGAGCGGCGGCATCACGATTGGGCCTGACTTTCAGGCGCCGGCCTTGCCGCCCGCCAGCGCGCCGCCCGCGACGGCGACTCCGCTGGTGGCGGCGAGCCTGGCCGCCGACGTCAATGCGCCCGGATCGATCGTCGTCACCGGCAATGTGGATTCGAGCGGCAGCGACGGCGTACGGAACATCGTGGTCGCGGGCGACGTCTTTGTCGCGGGGACGTTGCGTGGCGCCGACCTCGGCGGTGCGCGCCAGGGGTTGAGCTTGAAGGCGACCGGAACCGTCTATGTGTCCGGCGACCTGGACACCAGCGGCACGCCGGGGACGGGCCAGGCGGGCGGCGTGCTCACCATCGTCGCGCAGCAACTGATCGTCACCGGCAAGATCACCAGCGCGGGGGGCAGCGGCCCGTTGGGTGGCGCCGCCGGCGCGCTGGCCATCACGACCACGGCGGGCGCCTATTTCGGCGGGACCGTCGACGCATCCGGTGGCGACGCGGCGGGTGACCAGAACATCACCGCGGGGCGGGGCGGCGACCTGACGCTACAGGCCGGTGGCGACGTCCTGTTCGCCGGCAGCGCGTCGTTGCATGGCGGCGCCGCGAGCACGACGGGCGCGAACCCGGTCCAGGGAGGCAACGCGGGCAACGTCATCGTCGACGCCGCCGGCGCGGTCGCGTTCACCGGGACGTTCGACGATCGCGGCGGATTGGCTTCCGGCGGCGCGGCGAGCCCGTCGGTGGCGTCGGGCGCCGCCGGCGCGCTCAAGGTCGGCGAGACCAGGCGGCCGACGATGATCGGCGTGGCCGTTCCGCTCTTGCTCAAGGGCGGGGACGGTCAGGCGGCGGGCGGCAACGGAGGCACGGCCGAGCTCGAGCCCCACGGTGGCGACCTTCACGTGAGCGGGGTGCTCGACACCAGCGGCGGCGACTCCGCGGTCAAGCCGGGCGCGGGCGGGCCGATCGACGGGCACCCCGGACCCGAGAGCGCGACCGCGGGGCTCGACGTCTCGGGGCAGATCGTCGCGAACGGCGGATCGATCTCGATGGGCGGCTCGGGTGACGGCGCGCTCGGCGGCACGATCAAGCTCGTGATGCTCTCGAAGAGCGGCAACATCACGATCGAGCCGACCGGCCAGGTTCAGACCGACGGCGGCGGCTCGGGCGGCGCGGGGACGGCCGGTGGCGGCGGTCTTCTCTACACCTTCACCGTCGACGGAAACTTCACGGGCCACGGCAAGCTGCTGGCGCGTGGTGGCGCCGCGCCGGATCCGGGCGGCATCGGCGGTGGAGGTGGCCTGGTCTACGTCTTCACCGGCGACGGTCACGAAGACCGCACGAGCGGCCAGCTGATCATCGAGAGCGACGGCGTCGTCGACGCCTCCGGCGGCGAAGGGACCACCGGCGGCAGCGCGCGCAACAACGGCGGGGCCGGCGTTGCCCTGTTCCCGGTCGTGCAGACCGACGAGTACGACGTCGAGAAGATCGCCGTGCTGATCAACAGCGACGGCGTGCACGGGTCGGACCTCGGTTGGATCGACAACCGCGGTCAAATCCTCGCTCGCGGTGGCAAGAGCAACGGCAACGGCGGCGACGTGGCCTTCCACGGCAAGCAGCAGAACGGCAACGAGACCCCGGTTCCGGGCAACGTGCTCGACATGTCGGGCGACGGAACCGGTCTGTCGGGCGAGTTCGCCGGCGAGTGAGGAAGCCATGAGCTTGGTGTGTGCTTCGAGGAAGACGGGGGCGATCGTCGTGGAGCTCGCCGTCGCGGTCTTGGCGGCGGCGTGCTCGAGCTCGAGCTCGAGCAACGAGCCGTCGGACGACGCCGGGGTCGCAGATGCGGATGCCGGCGCGCCGGTCGACGCGCAGGGTTCGACCGACACCGGCATCGATCGGATCGTCGCCGACGCCGGACCTCCGGACGCCGATTCGACCGCGGACGTTGCGATTCATCCATCGGGATGCGTGCCGACCGGCCCGGAGATCTGCGACGGCAAGGACAACGATTGCGACGGCGTCGTCGACAATGGATTCGACTGGATGGGAACGCCGGTGGGCGCGCATTGCTACCCAGGATTCGGCACCTGCATGGCGACCGGCACGGTCGTTTGCGCCAGCGCGTCGACGGCGGGATGCTCGGCCACGCCGGGCAGCCCCGACGATTCCTATCACACGACGTCGGGTAACAACGGATCGTGGGATTGGAACTGCAACAACAACGTCGATCGGCGCTATCCGCTGGCCGCGTGCGAGAGCTTCACGGCGGCGACGTGCCCATCGACCGGCTGGGCTCCGGTGACAGGTCAGTCGGGCGACTGCGGCGAGATGTTGGTGCAGTCGTCGTGCTCGGCGACGGCGTCGGGTTGCGTCTCCAACGCCGGCGGACACACCGTCGTCGAAGGCTGCAAATGATTCAGGTCGGGATGTCGACCCGCTTGAACTTGCGCACGTAGTCGGGCGCGATCTGAATGCCGAAGCCCGGGCCCGACGGGCAGCGCACCAGGCCGTCCTTGCACTTCAGCGTCGACGTCTCGCACGCGAACGGGATCGCCGTCTCGCCCTTGAACTCCTGAAACGGTCCCGGGTCGTCGACGTACGACGCGAAGTGAAGCAGGTTGAGGTAGCCGAACCCCGACTCGGACAGGTGCAACGTGCACGGGAGCCCGGCCGCCGCCGCCATGCGCGCGACCCTGGTGCAGCGAATGTAGCCGCCGAAGTAGTGCAGATCGGGCTGCACCACGTCCATCACGCGGTTCTCGATCTGCCAGCGGAACCGCCGCAGGCTCGACTCCTGCTCGCCGAGGCCGACCGGGATCTTCATCGCGTCGGCGATCTCCTTGGTGGCCCAGAGATCGTCGAAGGGGCAGGGCTCCTCGAACAGCGCATAGCCGTGCGCTTCCAGTTGATGGCCGATGCGGAGCGCGTTCGGAACGTCATACGAGCTGTTGGCGTCACCGTACAGAGTCATCGCGTCGCCAAAGGTCTTGCGCACCAGCGGGATGAGCGTGTCGGTGCGGCCGGGCAGCGAATCGGCGTTCAGGCTCATTCGCCCGCCCAGGCGAAACTTGATCGCCTTCGAGCCGGTCTCCGCCTGCAGCTTGTGAAGGTAGTCGATCTCTTCCTCGGGGCGATTGCCGCGCTTGCCGCTCGCGCGGTAAACAGCGATGTCGCGCCGCAAGACGCCGCCCTTGCTCAAAAGCTCGCCCACCGCGCGCTTCGACGTCTGTCCGATGAGATCCAGGAGCGCCATCTCGACGGCGGCGACGCAGACCCAGAACGAGAGTCCCTGCAGCTTGTAGTTGCTGTCCTGGCGGTACAGCTCCCACATCAGCGGTTCGAGATCGCGCGCATCCTTGCCGACGAAGAACGGCGCGATCCGCGCCAGCAACAACGGATAGACGTCGATCAGGTGGGCGACGTTGGGCACGGTCACGCTCTCGGCGCCCTCGCGCGAGCGCGCGCGGACCAGCAGCGTCGCGCCGTTGCGCAGGAGCTCGATCGACGCGACCGTGATCGGCGCCTTGAGCAGATCGGTGCGCAGCACCGGTTCGGCGGCGATGCGATCCAGCTCGCCGGGCGCCGGGCGGCGCGGCGCCGGAGCGGCCGAGGTCGCCGCGCGTCCCGTTCGCGCGTCGGCGGCGGCGATCAGGCCGGCGCCCAGCGACGTGCGGAAGAATGCGCGGCGCGATGCGGTCATTGAAGCACCCGGCGCGCACACTACTGCGATCCGGCGCCGGACGACAACCGCGCCGGAACCGCGCCGGGTTCAGTCGAGGACGAGCTGCCCCGGCGTCGCGGCGCCCCAGCCGCCGCAGGCGCGCTTGCCGGCGCGCGCGACCTCGCAACGCCGGATCGAGAACGGCAGTCGCGCGCCCGCGTCGGGGTTCGCGACTCCGAGCGCCGCGAGGGGTAGCGCCATCTCGACGACCCACTCCTCGTCGTTGTCGCCGAGCTTGTTGAGCGTCCCGTCACGATCGACGGCCACCTCGGCGTGGCTTTGCCAGGCGCGATCGCAGGTGCGCGCGGTCGCCGGCCCCCGGCAACGCGCGTCGGCCACGGTTCCCAGCACCGACACCGAGATCACGCGCACGTCGTCAGGGTCTCCGAGCTCGATGTGGAACGCGTCATCGTGCTCGACGTCGCCATCGGGCTCGCGCACGCTCCCCTCGAGATCGAGATCGCCGGCATAGAGCATCAGGTAGAGCTTACCGTCACCCCAGCGCGCCTTGGCCTCGGTGTACGGGACCATGCCGTGTCCCGCGCCGTCGACGAAGTTGCGCGTCGTGCCCGTGTCGGCTTCCCAGAGCCGCTTGCCCTCGAGCTCCGCGTCGATCTTGACCGGGCCGCCGGTGCGCGGGACGCGCAGCTCCAGCGCGGCCGGCGGCACGTGCGCCGGCGCGGGGCTGCCGCCGGACGCGCGCCCACACGCCAGGCTGGTCAGGAAGCCGGCCAGCGCCAGTGCCCGCGTGCCGGCGATCGGCGCTCGGCCCAACGGCCGCTTCGTGTTCTTGTGGCGGCTCACGGCAGCGTCGTGTTGGCGTTGGACGAGCCGTTGGCGTTCACGGCGAAACGGAAGTTGGTGTCGGCGACGTTGGGCACGATCGCCGTGCCCGAGCTGTTCGCCGACTGGTAGGCCTGGACCACGATCGCGCCGTCGCTCGCGCGGCGCGTGGCCACCGCGTAGCCGTAGGCCGGGCCGGCATCGAGCGGCGCGCCGCCGCAGCCGATGATGGTCTCGTACGCCAGCGTGGCGCCAAACGTATCGCCATAGGGTTGCGTGCCGCCGGGCAACTGAATCAGGTGGGTGTGCCCGGTCAGCGACAGCGTGAGGTTGCCGGCGCTGAACGCCGACGACATCAGGCCCTCCGACGGAGTGACGCCGGGCGCGCGCGCGTCGTTGGCCGGCTCGTGGCGGACGATGAACGTGTACGTCGTGTGGACCGCCAGCGTCGACGACAGCCAGGACTGCTGCGCCGTGTTCCAGGCGTTGGCCGCGGTGAAGATGAGCTTGGCGCTCCACGACCCGTCACTGGCCAGATAGAGCGCGGAGAAGTACGGGCTGGTCTGGGCGGTCGACGGCGACACGATCGTGTTGATGTAGTCCTGGGTCATCCCCGTGAACGAGCCCGGCGGGCAATTGCTGTCGGTGAAGCCATTGCATTCGTGGTTGCCCATCGTCGGCAGGAACTTCCCGGAATAGTGAGCGCGCGCGGCCATGTAGTCCTGGTATTGCGGCACGGCGCTGCCAGCGCCGGTGCTGGAGAACGCGTAGTCGCCGGTGCCGACGACGAACGACACGTTGTGGGTTTGCAGACCGGTGAAGATGCTGTTCACGATCGTGTTGACGCTCGCTGGATAGTGTCCGGTCGTGCTGGACGCCGGGCGCGTGTCGCCGACGATACCGAAGCTCAGGGTGGCGACGTGCACCGCGGCCAGCGTCGGCGACGGCAAGGTGATCGAGCCACCGCTGCCGCCCGCGCCGCTGCCACCCGCCCCGCCGCTGCCGGTCGCACCGCCCGAGCCGGTCGCGCCACCGGTGCCGCCGCCTCCGCAGCTGTGGACCGGCGAGGCCGAGTTCCGCGGCGCCGCCGTGCCCGCGGTGAAGTCGGCGCTGTTGCTGTCCGTATCGCTGCAGCCGCTCGACACGCGCAAGGCGGCGGTCGTGTTCGTCAGCGTCGGGGTCGGGCCGCTGCCCTCGAAGCTGTCCGCCGAGCTTCCATAACCGACGAAGTCCGCGATGTGCGTATTGGGCAAGCAGCCGGTGCTGCAGGTGAGCGCGGTCTGGTTGCGCACCAGCGCCACCTTGCCGCTCGACAGGCTCATGCTGATCGTCCCGGTGGCGTCAGGCGCCGGCAGGTTGGTGGTGCCGCCGCCGCCCGCGGCCTCCTGGACCAGATAGTAGTGGCCGGGCTGCACCGTTCCCGAGAGGTTGGTGATCGACCAGCTGGAACCGGTCGCCGATGCGTACTGGACCGACCAGCCCGTGACACTGACCGCGGTTGCCGTCGGGTTGAAGATCTCGATGAAGTCGTTCTTGTAGACCGAGCTGGCGTTGCCCCCGCCGCCGTACAACTGGCTCACCACCAGGTCGGTCGATCCGAGATCGGAGCGATGGAGCTCCAGCCCGGAGCCCGCCGGTGACTCGCAGCCCGCGTTTGCCAGCGTCAAACAACCGAGCGCCGCCATTGCCAATGAGCGTTGATATCCACGTCCGATCGTCTGCATCACGCATCTCCCCGCTTGAGGTGTGGATTGCGCGAGAGCGCAATCGCGGCTCATGGTGCGCTGGAACTTGCCTCAATCGACGTGCCGAGTCGGAAACGTCTCCGCAGCGCGCGCATACAACGCGTAACGAAGACGTTGCCGCTCGATTCCCGCGCCGGTGTTACTGATGTCTGATGGGCGTTGGTGTGATGCCGATTGCAACGGTCCAGCAGCCGCGCCCGCGCACCATGCGCCGGACGCTGTACGCGCGCCGCGGTTTGCAAGCCGCCGCGAGCGCGATCTGCTTTCTCGTCGGGTATTCGGCTCTACAGATGTTGCACGCCTTCGGGCGCGATCCCTACGCCGTCAAGGCGTTGTCGTCGATACCGTTGTTCGCGCGGTCGCTGGCCAGCGGGTTCATCGCAGGGATCCTTGGCCCCATCACCGGGGCTGTCGTGCCCGAGCCAGAACGGCGCTTGCGCTGGATTCCTCGAACCCTTGGGATCGCGATCACTCTCTTCGTTGCGGTGAGCGTTGGTTTTCCATGAGCGCCCTCGTTGTCCGGAGCTTGCAACATGTTCACGGGCACGTGGGCTGGTTGGCCGCGATGGCGCTCGCGCATCCCGCGGTGTTGTTGCGCCGGCCGGAACGACGCGTGTTCGGGGCGGCGCTCGCGGGCACAGTGCTCGTCACCGTGACGGCATTGATGGGCGCGCTGATCTACCCGTCGTATCGAGCGGCGGTGAAGCCGGTGATCTTCAGCGCCGCGCCCACGATTGGATTGCTGTTCGAGCGCAAGGAGCACCTGGGCGTGGCCGCGCTGGCGCTCGCCTGGTGCGGCCTGGCGATGCACGGGCTCGCTCACCGGCGCGAGGCGCCGCGCCGCGATCTCGGGCGAGCGGCGTTCGTCGCGTTCGCGGGCGCGGCGTTCGCCGCCACGCTGGCCGCCACCGGCGGCCTGATCGTCGCGTGCTACCGGTCGTTGTAACCGGGTTCCCAGCCCTCTCCCCTTGACACTTAAGATATAACTTAATAGTTTCCTCTCACGACCGGGAGGGAAAACATGAAAAAGCTACGCGTGTTCGAATCGATCTCCGTCGACGGGTACTTCACCGATGCCGCCGGGCACATTCGCTGGGCCCACGGCGGAGCGGAGGACGCCGAGTTCGCCGCGTGGGTCAGCGGCAACGCCAGCTCGGGCGGCGAGCTCTTGTTCGGGCGCAAGACCTATCAAGAGATGGAGGCATTCTGGCCGA
Source organism: uncultured Myxococcales bacterium (assembly GCA_964571275.1). GTDB lineage: Bacteria > Myxococcota_A > Polyangia > Fen-1088 > Fen-1088 > DASRQZ01. The sequence goes on along the minus strand of CAZNCQ010000004.1, from coordinate 7,091 downwards.
CGCCGATGGCGGCGGCGCAGATGCCGGCCGTCGCGAGCGGGATGAACGCCGCGAAGAAGTACGTCGCTTCGCGCACGATCCAGCCGGCGTGGACCAACACGCACCTCCTGAAAGGCGACCTGGCGGCGGCGGTGCGCGCTCTCAAGACCGGCGATGGCCCGGGCATCGCGATCCTGGGCAGCGGCAGCATCGCCGCGCAGCTCGGCGAAGCCGGCCTGATCGACGAATATCAGTTCGTCGTCGTCCCGGTCGCGCTCGGCGGCGGGCGCACCGTGTTCACGAAGGGCCGCGCATTGCGTTTGATCGACCAGCGCGCGTTCCGCAACGGCAACGTCGTGGTCACGTATGCCGCAGCCTAGAGGCATCCTGGTCGAGGACGAAGACGGCGAGCACGCGACGCTCACCTTCCAGCGGCTGTACCGGCACGCGCCGGAGCACGTGTGGGACGCCATCTCGACGGCCGAGGGCATGCGCGAATGGCTCATGTGCACGCACGCGGTGATCGAGGGACGCGCCGGCGGGCGGATCGAGCTGGTGACGGGACCGCCGCGCTATCACTCGACCGGCACGATCCGGGTGTGGCAGCCGCCGCGCGTGCTCGAGTACGAGTGGAACGTCGCGCCCGTGCCGGAGATGCCGCGCGGCGAGCGAGCGATGTTTCGCTTCGAGCTGACACCTCGTTTCGAGCTGACACCTCGCTTCGAGCTGACACCTCGCTCCGAGCTCGCGCCCGAGGGCGCTTCGACGCACCTGCTGGTGACCTATCGGCGCATCACGCGGCACACCGCGCGCGGGTTCCTGCCCGGGCTCCACGTCTTCCTCGAACGGCTCGAGGCGCAGCTCGACGGGCGAGCGCCGCCCGATTGGTTCGAGCGCTTCGGCGTTGTCAGCGCCGAGTACCCCGAATGGAGCGCCCTTGCGACCCATCCAGCAAAATGATGTGTTCCACGCGATCGCCCACCCGGCGCGGCGCGCGATCCTGGTGACGCTCAAGGACGGCGAACGAACCGCGAGCGACCTCGCCGAACCGTTCCACACGACGTTCGCCGCGATCTCGCAACACCTGCGGGTGCTGGAAGAGGCGGACCTGGTCTCGGTTCGCCGCGAAGGCCGGCAACGGTTTTATCGGCTCGATCCGCGCCCGATGCAGGACATCGTGAGCTGGGTCGACGAGTTCGCCGCGTTCTTCGGCCGCCGCCTCGACGCGCTGGGTGACTACCTGGATCGCAAACACGGCACGTCGTCGCGCGGCGGCCGGCGAAGGTCCTAGCGAGCGTCGAGGAACGGTTCAACGGTGGCGACCAGCGCGGGGGAATCGAAGACGTTGTAGTGCGTCTGTCCGGGCAGGATCGCCAGGCGTGCGCGAGGCGCGGCGCTGCCATCCCAGCCCGCATCTCGCTGGCCGCCGCCGAGCAGCTCGAAGAAGCGCGCCATGTACGACGGTGGCATCGAGTCCGCGTCGGCGAAGACCAGCATCGCCGGCAGCGCGAGCCGCGCGACGTCCGCGGACCAGTCGTAGCTGCGCGTTTGCAGCTCGCCCATCTTGTCGAGCAGCTGCGGGAAGTCCTCGGGGCGCGGCGCGATGGAGGCATAGGTCTGGTAAACCGGCGACGGACGCATCGGCTCGGCGAGCGCGCGTCCGACGTGCTTGAAGCCGTGCTGGACCTCGGGGAACCAGCCGTTGCTGCTGAACGGGCTCGACAGCACCACCAGCTTGCGCACGCGCGCGGCGTGGCGAATCGCGGTCTGCAGGGCCACGCCGCCCCCGAACGAGTAGCCGAGGAGATCCACCTGCGCGATCCCCAGCGAGGCCAGGAGCGCACCGACGTCGTCGGCCAGCTGCTCGTACCGCAGCGGCCGATCGATGTCGGCGGTGCGTCCGTGCGCCTGCAGATCGACCGAGATCACCTGCCGCCGTTGTGCGAACCGCTCGGCGACCGGCGCGTCCAGCGCCGTGTTGTGCAGCCCGCCGTGCAGCACCACCAGCGGCGTGCCCGTGCCGCCGCCGTCGCCCCGCAGCTCGTGGTAGAGCCGCAATCCGTTGACCTCGGCGTATGCGGACCTGGTGGGACGCGTCGCTGATTCATTCATCGTGATGTCTCCTGTTTCGTTCGTGACGCGAGCGGCGCCGTCGCGCTCGCGTTCCAGATGAGGGGCAGGCCGAACCTTTCGACCAGCGTGGGCATGAACGTGGTGATCTCGGCAATCAGGCCGTCGCGCACCCGCAGCACGTCGACCTTGAACGCGCGCAGCTCGCTGTCGCCGGGCCGGCGCAGGTAGCTGACGGCGGCCGGCTGGCGATTGGCCCACGCGCCCACCAGGCGCCATTCGCCCATCGACGCCGCCTGCGCGACGAGCGGCCCGATCTGCGCGACGCCGTCGTACTGGAACGGATGGGGCGGCATGGTGACGCGGATGTCCTCGCGCATGAGCGCGACCGACGCCGCCAGGTCGGTGCGTTCGTGCGCATCGATGAACGCCGCCAGCAGCGTGCGCTCGCGCTCTGTCGGTTCGGGCGCGTCGGTGCGCACGCCTTCGGTCGCGCCACTCCGCTGCATCGTGGCGCGCGCGCGTTGCAGGCCGCTGTTGGTCGCCGTGACGCTGGTTTCCAGCAGCGACGCCGTCTCCGCCGCCGACCAGCCGAGCACGTCATGCAGGATCAGCATCGCGCGCTGGCGCGCCGGCAGGAGCTGGATCATCGCCAGGTAGCCGAGCGCGATCGTCTCTCGCTTGACCACGACGTCGTCGGGCGTCTCCGGCCCCGCGATCTCGTCGAGCAGGCGGTCCGGGTACGGCTCCAGCCACGGCACCTCGGCGAAAGAGCTCACGGTGGTCACGCGCCGCCGCTTGCTCTTGAGCGCGTCGAGGCAGGCGTTGGTCGCGATCCGGTACAGCCAGGCGCGAAAGCCGCTCGCGCCGGTCGCCACGTCGTAGCTGGCACGGTTTTGCCACGCGCGGAGGAAGGTGTCCTGCACCAGATCCTCTGCGTCGTGGAAGGCCCCGAGCATGCGATAGCAGTGCACGTGGATCTCGCGGCGGTGCTGTTCGGCGAGCGCGCGGAAGTCTCGTTCGTCGTTCATGGCTGTCGACCTTATCTGCCAGGTAGAACGACGCGCGCGGCGGCGATCATCGGCCGGCCGATGATTTTTTGCGGATGAGGCGAAAGGCGCCGCGATCGCGCGGGTTTACCGCTTCGCGAAGCGCGCCTCGATCGCGCCCAGGACGTAAGACCAGCCCTCGCCGTGCTGCCGGCCGAAATCGTCGTCGGGGACGTTCGTGTGCCGCAGCGTCACCAGCGTCCCGTTGCCCGCCGGCTCGAACGTGACGCTCAACAGCGACTCGAGTCCGCGCGTCGCCTCGGAGACCCAGGTGTGCTCGATGCGGCGCGGCCGGTCGAGCGCGACGAAGCGCCCGTAGTGTGCCCAGTCGCGGTTCTCGTACGAGACGGAGTGATAAAAGAGGCCGTCGACCTTCGCATCCAGGATGATCCGCTGGCAGCCGAACCACGGCCCTCCGGGGCTCCTGGGATCGAGCCACACGTCGTAGACCTGATCGGGACTGGCGGTGATCGTGCGCGTGATGGTCAGATCGGTGGTCTTCGGTGCCGTGTACTTCATCGTTTGTTCTCCTTGTTCGCGTTGGCGAAAAAAGACTCGAGCCGGTCGAGCCGTTCGCTCCAGTAGCGCTGGTAGCGGTGCGCCCAGCGCGCGACTTCACGCAACGGCGCGCCGTCGAGCGCCAGCACATGCTCGCGCCCGCGTCGCGCACGCCGGACGACGCCCGCGTTCTCCAGCACCTTGAGGTGCTTCGAGATCCCGTTCAGCGACATCGAGAACGGCGCGGCCAGGTCGGTGACGCGCGCCGGACCGCGCGCCAGCCGATCGATGATTGCGCGCCGGGTCGGATCGGCCACCGCAGCGAGCACGAGTCCCAGTGAGTCCGTCATAATTCAACCGATGGGTTGAATATATCCAGCGCTCGCCGTCGTCAAGGCGCTTTCGCGTCTTGGCCCGGCGCGGCGGGCTTGTCCGTGATCGGAATGAGGCCAGCCGGGAATGATCCCGTCGGCGTGAGTCTTCCAGCAACAAAAGTCACACCGATCCGTCAATCAACTGGCGTGAGCCGGCGTCTCGTGCGGTTCGTCGTCCGACTGGGCGTCTTGTTGGCCGCGAGCGCGGGCATCCTCGCCGCGGCCGCGACGCCGGCGCGAGCCGCGTCGCTGCAGCCGGTCAGCAACTGGGGCGCGAGCGGCGTTCCGTCCTATGTCAGCATGTTCATCTACGTGCCGGACAAGCTGGCCACGAATCCGCCCATCCTGGTCGTCAGCCATTTCTGCAGCGGCAGCGCGTCGGCCGTGTTCGGCGAGGCGCAGGGCGGCGGCATCGTGGCCGCCGCCGACAAATACGGATTCGTGATGATCTTCCCGCAGACGACCAACAACTGCTGGGACGTTGGCTCGACGAAGTCGCTGACGCGCAACGGAGGGGGTGATACGCAGGCGATCGCCGAGATGGTGACCTACGCGCTGTCCAGGTACACCGGCGATGCCAATCGCGTGTACGCGATCGGAACGTCGTCGGGCGCCATGATGACGCAGGCGCTGCTGGCCCTCTATCCCGACGTGTTCAAGGCGGGCGCCGAGTTTTCCGGCGTTCCGGCGGGGTGCTGGTCCGTCAACTACGACCCGACCATCCAGTGGAGCGGCCCGTGCGCGGGCGGCCAGGTCACGCACACGGCCCAGGACTGGGGGACCATGGTTCGCGCCATGGACCCGGGGTATTCGGGATTTCGCCCGCGCATCCAGCTCTGGCACGGGACGGCGGACGGCACGATCAATTTCAACAATCAGACCGAGGCCATCAAGGAATGGACGAACATCCTCGGTTTGAACGCAACTCCGACGTCGACCACCATGGTGACCCTCAACAACCATCAGTGGACGCGACAGAGCTGGCAGAGCTCGTGCGGCTTCACGGTGCTCGAAGCGTGGGCAGAACAGAACGGTCCGCACGGCACCGACGCGAATCTGAATGCGACGTATGTGATCCCGTTCCTGGGCCTCGACATGAGCGGTCTCACCGATCCGGAGATCAGCCAGTGCGGCGGAGCGGGCGGTAGCAACGGCAGCGGGGGCGCCGGTGGCAGCGGCGGCAGCGCCGGCAGCGGCGGTAACCGCGGCAGCGGCGGCGCGCCGGGAAGCTCTGGAAGTGACGGCGGCGCCATGGGCGGCGCGCCCGGCGCCGGCGGCGCAACCGGCGTCGGTGGTGGCTCAGCGACCGGCGGCGGCGGCGGTGCCACCGCCGGCAACGGCGGCGCGGCGGGGGCGGGCGCCACCGGCGGCCAAGGTGGTGGTCCCGCCGAGACCGGCGACAACGGAATGGGTGGTTGCGGCTGCGTCCTCGCGACGGCGCAGTCCAGCCGGCGGGCCGGTACGGAGACGGCAGCGGTCCTGGCGCTGGCCGCATGGTTCGTCGCTCGCCGGCGCCGGCGTTAGATCGCCCTCGCCAGCGCAACGGCCACAAAGACCTGCAGCTCGATCGGCACGGTCAGATCGAAGACCTTGCTACAGATCAACGACGACGTCGCCAACGGGGCGCGAGCAGCAGATGAGCAAGTTTCCCTCGGCGGGTGGGTCGAGGGGCTCCGGGCCGTAGGCGACCGTCCCCGAGACGAGCCCGCTCTCGCAGTTATGACACACGCCGGTCCGGCACGACCAGCGCACGGGGACGTCGCAGGCCTCGGCGAGCTCCAGCAGGCTCTGGTGAGCCGACGGTTTCCAGTGCGCGGCGATCCCACTGCGCGCGAACGACACCACCGGACCGGTGGCCGCGTCGTCCGCGGGCCGGTGCGGCGCGTGCGCCACCGCGCCGACGACACCGGGGGTCAGCGATTCGCCGCCGTTGAAGATCTCGGCGTGAATCCGCGCCGGCGTCACGCCGAACGTCGCCAGCGCCTCCTTCATCTCCGCCATGAAGCGCGTCGGCCCACAGAGGTAGACGTCCGCGTCGCGCGGGAGACCGATCTCCTCGAACACCGACCGCGAGAGGTGGCCGGCGGCGTCGAAATCCTCTCCCAGCTTGTCGCACGAGCCCGGCCTGCTGTAACAGACGTGGCTGCGGCCGCTTGCCAGCGCGAAGATCAAGCCGCGCACCTCCGCGGCGAATGGATGGTGCTGCCGATCGCGCGCGCCGTGCAGCCAGAACACCCGCCGCGTCGAGCGGGACGCGGCCAGCGCGTGCAGCATCGCCAGCACTGGTGTCGCGCCGATCCCGGCGCTGAGGAGCGCGATGGGTCGGTCTCCGGCGTCCAGGACGAAGCTTCCGCGCGGCGAGCTGACGTCGAGAGCGTCGCCCGCGTGGACATGCTCGTGCAGGTAGGTGCCGGCAGCGCCGTTTGGCTCGACCTTCACGCTGATGCGATAGCGCTCCGTCGAGGGGGCCGCCGAGAGCGAGTAGCTGCGAAAAAATGTCCCGCCACCCGTGGTGCCGCGAAGACGCAAGACCACGTACTGGCCAGGCAGCGCCACCGGCAATGGGTGACCGTCCGCGCTCTGCAACGTCAGCGACAGGACGTCCGCGCACTCGTGCTCGATCGCGGTCACCGTGAGAGGCCGAAATCCCGGCGCCGCCGGATGCGCCGCCGCCGCTGGCGCGAGGCCCGCGTTCCCGCTCCCGCTGGCGGCGGTCGCGCTGCGCAAGAGCGCCTCGAACGACCCGCGCCACCCCGGCGACAGCGACTCGATTTGCAAGGCGCGCTGCAACGGCTCGCGCGCGTGATGGGACGAGTAGAGCAAAGCGTTGATCTCCGCCACGGTCATTCGCGGCGTCGCTTCTCCCACCTTCACGATGTCGTCACCGGCGCCGACGTCACCTTCCTGCAGCACGCGGAAGTAGAACCCGGGCCGTCCGCTCGACGTCAGCAGAGCCGCCATGCGCGGCTCGTTCATCCGAATGCCCACGCGGTAGCAGGTGACGCGCGGTTGCGTGACCTCGAACAGCGCGCTGCCGATCCGATAGCGGTCGCCGATGCACACGAGGTCGTCGGGCAGCCCTTCGATCGTGAAGTTCTCGCCGAACTGCCCGTGGACGAAG